>DAIMZF010000070.1:0-16296 GCA_036734085.1 Aggregatilineales bacterium | reverse complement strand
AAAGATTAAAAATATAGGCAATCGTACCACTGCATGTTATAATCCGCGTCTTAAAATAAGTTAACATTCGTTAGCCCATACTGGGTGAGCATACATTATAAAGAAACCATCCTTTATAGATGGGTCAGGAGGGTATAGTCTTGGGCGTACTGTTGCAGGTGAGAGACCTTGTAACCCGGTTTTATACACAAGAAGGCACTGTTTATGCCGTCAACGGCATTTCCTACGACCTGAACGAAGGCGAAACGCTTGGGATTGTGGGCGAAAGCGGTAGCGGCAAGAGTGTTCACGCGCTGTCGATGATGGGGCTAATCCCACAACCACCGGGTAAAATTGAAGGTGGCGAAGTCATCTTTCAAGGGCGGGATTTGCTCAAGCTATCCCGTGAGCAGATGCGCCTTGTGCGCGGTGCGGAAATTGCGATGATCTTCCAAGACCCGATGACATCCCTTAACCCGGTGTTAACGGTGGGCACGCAGTTGACCGAAAGTTTAAAACTGCATTTAGGCATGACCCAAAGCCAGGCGGACAACCGCGCGGTTGAATTGCTGGATATGGTCGGCATTTCCGATGCTCGCAAACGTCTGAGCAATTACCCACATCAATTTTCCGGTGGGATGCGCCAACGTGTGATGATTGCCATTGGCCTGTCCTGTAACCCGAAACTGCTCATCGCGGATGAGCCAACCACCGCTTTGGATGTGACTATTCAAGCGCAAATTCTGGAACTGGTGCGCCAGCTTAAAGATGAACTGGGTATGGCAATGATCTGGATTACCCACGACTTGGGCGTGGTCGCAGGGTTGGCGGATACTATCCAGGTGATGTATGCCGGGCGTGTGGTAGAACGCGGGCCTATTAAAGCCGTGATGAAAGACCCGCGCAACGCCTATACACTCGGCCTGATGAATTCCCTGCCCCGCCTGGACGATGCCGGGCGCGGCACACGCTTACAGCAGATTAATGGCTCACCGCCAGACATGCGTATCAAGCCGGAAGGCGACCCATTCTGGCCGCGTAATGCGTTCCACACAGAGCGTTGCAAGGTAGAAATGCCCCCGCTTGAACAAGCGCCGAATAGTGTGCCCGGTCATATGGTGGCGGCGTGGTATGACCTGCCCGAAGCCCGCAAGCAAGCCAAACTTGAAGGAAAGAGCTAAAGAATGGACAACGTAACAGTACAGCCGCAAACAGCCACCGCCACCGCAGATAACAAAGAAGTGCTGATGAGTGTGCGCGGCCTGAAGAAACACTTCCCCATCACATCCGGCATCGTCATTCAACGGCAGGTGGGCGCGGTGAAGGCCGTCGATGGTGTGGACTTTGACGTGTATAAGGGTGAGACGCTGGGCCTTGTGGGTGAATCCGGCTGTGGCAAAAGCACGACAGGTCGTACCGTACTACAACTCTACCGCCCCACGGCTGGTTCAGTCGTGTTTGAGGGCAACGAGCTTACCAGCATGAACGCCAACCAAATGCGCCAGGTACGCCGCCGGATGCAGATTATCTTTCAGGATCCTTTTGCCTCGCTCAACCCGCGTATGACGGTCGGTAATATCGTCAGCGAGCCGCTGATTGTGCATAACATGATGGGCAAGACGGAGCGTAAAGAGTATGTCGCGCAGTTGTTGGAGCGCGTCGGCCTTAACCCATATTACATTAACCGCTACCCGCACGAATTTTCCGGTGGGCAACGGCAACGCATCGGTATTGCCCGCGCATTGGCGCTCAACCCGTCGTTCATCGTGGCCGATGAGCCGATTTCCGCGTTGGACGTGTCCATTCAGGCGCAGGTGGTTAACCTGCTGGAAGACCTGCAACAGGAATTCGGCCTGACATATCTGTTCATCGCGCACGACCTGAGCATGGTGCGCCACATCTGCGACCGCGTAGCTGTGATGTATCTGGGTAAAATTGTGGAGATTGGGCCGGTGGATATGGTCTATGACAATCCATTACATCCCTACACACAGGCGTTGCTTTCCGCCGTGCCTGTGCCCGACCCGGAAGTGGAAGAAACCCGCCGTCGCATCATCCTCAGTGGGGATGTGCCCAGCCCGGCCAACCCGCCGAGCGGGTGCAACTTCCGCACACGTTGCCCTGTCGCGTTTGACTTATGCCATCAAGAACCAGACCCAGTGCTGATGGAAATTGAGCCAGGACACTTCGCGGCCTGCCATCGCGTGCTGTAATAACCGTATCATCAATCATACTGTAGGGGGTGGCTTACCCCCTACAGTGTGCGGCAATGGTATGCGGCAACAATAAGCGTTAACTGCCAAACACCGTGATTGACTCCAGCATAATCGGCAACGCGAACATCCCCCCCCAGCCGTTTTCATCGTCCGCCAAACGCCCAAAGCAATGCAAGCGTAAGTTATTCAGCATGGAATCATACGCGATGCGTGTGAGTGGGCTGTCTTCCGGTGCTATCCATGTGCTAAAGGTCTCTGCTGTGTTGCTGTCCAGCGCGGCGTGGAAGTCCGGTACAAATGAAGCGCTGGCCCGGTTGCGCGGTGTGGCATAGGGCTGGATGTCGTGTAACAGGGGTTGCCCACCCAGATGAATCACGGCGACGGTCAGTTCCGCATGGGCAACCTCCGTGATGTGAACCGCATCCACATAGCCGCCCACGCGCACACGGCCATCCCACCCCAGGTTACCGGGCTTATACGCCAGATGTGCCAGCGCCGCCCCGTTGTGTACGTCGCGCCAGTAGACCGTTACTTCCGGGCATTCGCTGGGCAGTTCAAACTCTCCATGTATGCCTTCCGCCCGCCCCGCGCCGGAAAGCCCTTCCACCCACAGGTAAGGTTGAGCATAAACCGGGATGTGCCAGGTATCGGTTAACTGGTTGCGGATTTCATCATTCATGTCTTTATCCCTTTAACATCTTATGGTCAATACTTAAAGTTAATTAACTTCTTATGTGTTATGATGAAGGCTATCACATGCTGAAAGGCGAATGGTAGAGTGAGCAGTATGAAAGTAAAAAGCTTTGAATATAATCCCGATTGGGCGCGGTTAGTCTCCGATGTTCTAAGTCCGCCTGTTGTGTGGGCGGTACTGGCCTTCCCGATAGCCTTCCGCGATGCCCCCAATGGCGGAGAAGCACTGAAGTGGGCGCTGGTTTATATTGTACTGGTGTGTGTGCTACCGCTTATTTACATCGCCACGATGGTAAAACGCGGCAAAATCACGGATATTCACTTGAAGGTACGCCAACAGCGCGTGCGCCCATTTTTAATCTCTATCGTGTGCGCGGCGGCGGCGCTCGTCATCTTCTACGGGATGCAAACACCCGCCGTAATGCCCATCTTCGCGCTGTTCACGCTGGTGCAACTGCTGGTGATGCTCTTTATTACGCTGATGTGGCAAATCAGTATTCACGCTGTCAGCATTAGCGGTATGACGGTGGCACTGGGCATGTTATTTGGTGTGCTTCCAGCTTTAGCCTCTGCGCCCTTGGTGGTGCTGGTCGGTGCGGCACGGGTTAAGCTAGACCGCCACACGCCCGCGCAGGTGGTCGCCGGGACAGGCGTCGGGATGTTGATTCCGCTTGTGCTGTTCCGCTTTGTCCTGTTATAAAGCGCAATAGGTCGGGCGTGGGGCAAACGCAACCCAATAGACTTGGAAAGAAATCCATTTAGAACTATAGTAGAGCTATCGTAGCGTTTCTCTCTGAAAACGAAGGCCGTGTGCTATGTCTCGCCCGATTATGCTCATCTCCGCGCTTTTGCTGGCTCTGCTGTCTTTATCCGTGCCGCTTGCCTCCGCACAGACGGCAAGCCCTCCCGATTATCAAATTTACCTGCCTGGTTCTCGTGTGGATGGTGAAGTCATCATCCTGACGTTTTCCGTATACAATCGCGGGGGGGCATCCACACAGGCCGCCTCTGCGGAAGTCACAGACCGCGTGAGCGGTGATGTGCTTGTACTAGGGGCGGGCATTGTGCCACCGCTCACCACCGGGAGCGTGCATAGTGTGGAGCTAGAACTAGACATCACGCGCTATCCATCCGGCAGTACCCAACAGATCGAAATTATTGTCGCCCGGCCAGAGATACAAGCGGGCATCCTGCCGACGATGACCAACAATACACAGGTACTCAGCCTGCTTATTCCAGCGCATAGTGGCGGATTAGGTGATTCTGCGGAGCAAGGTCAGCCTCCCCCACCACCCACGCCAGCACCGGATGTCGCGCCTACTACAATCCCGCTGGATGTCCTGCGTGCGGAAAACCCCGATAACCTCATCGTCGCTGTCCCGTTGACTGAATTCTATATTGACTTCGGCAACGAGCGCGACTTCCTGCTGATTGTTGGCATCGGTGTATTAGCCGGGTTAATTGTCGTGCTGGTGGTGATGTTGTTCCGCGCATTATTTAGTGGGCCGCCCCAGTTCGGCAACTGGCAACCGCCCTATGCCAATATGCCCACACTCGACCCAAGCAGTATGTATGGCAGGCGGCAACAATGGCAGTTCCACGCACAGAATAACCTCCTGCCCGCGTCCGGGCGTCCAGGTGTGATTATTGCGCGTAAGTTGCTCAATGGCATGGACGACCAGTATCTATCCGGCTGGCGGCTGAAGGCGCTCCGCATGACGCAGTACGATATGTACGGGCGGGTTTCTCGTAGCCAGGTATTGATGCGTAAAAATGACGTGAAGCGGCTGGATAAAATCGCCGCCCGTCTAGATAAGTTAACCCCGCAAAAAGTAGCGCGGCGTGTGCGTCCGGCGGCGCGGCGGCTGGCTAAGCAGTTCATCCGCAAAATTACCCGACGCAGTGCGATGCTGGCAATCGCGCTGGACGTTCGTCTGCAAGGGCGGCATGGTGAAGTCCGTATTTTGTTTGAGTTGTATGACTACGCCAACGGTCACCCCGTCCGGCTGGATGCGTGGGAACCGGAAATGACCGTGCTAGGCAAGGCCATCTACGATAGTTACACCTATACGCTGTTTGGTCAGCATGGCGGCGAAAGTTACCGCGACTTCCGTAAGCGCCTCGTCCGCGATATTGAACGTGCGATGGCGGATATGTTACGCGATGTGCGCCCGGTCGTCCCGGAGGCGGCCTCTGCCTTCACCCCATCGCCGGAAGTTACGCCGGCAAAGATGCCGCCTGTGGCACAACCAGAACCCACCCCACAGAAATCCGCCCGTGCCACGCAACCCATCCCTAAAGTCAACAATGAGGTGATATTTGAGGTGGAGGATGATGACGCGCCTGTTTCCCAAACCCAGAAGAACCGCCGGGCAGATGTAGAGTCGCCCTTTGGGGACGAGTAAACGTCATGCCGGGCATAGGACTCTATAACATTAAAGTTCTGCTACAGGATTCCGACTTTTACGCTTTGCAGGCCATCAACAGCTATTTAGCGTGGGACAGACGCACACGGGTAACGTTCCTCGCGGAGACAATCGACGCGATGTGGGCGCATCTGGATGCAGTACCCGTCGCGGAACAACCTGATGTTATCGTGCTGGATGCTGACCATATGGGCGGGGCGGAAGCGTTGCGCGTGTGTATCAAGCGTCTGCAAAACCGCGTGGAGCGTGTACGCATCATCTGCATGGCGCAATTTGTGGATAAGGCGCTGGTGGATGCCGCAGTTGTGGCAGGGGCATCGGCTTACTTCCTCAAGCGTGATGTGCGCTATCAGATTGCATGGGCCATCATCTACGCGCTAGAAAGGCGCTTTGTAGCTTCACAGGCTATCTATCATCAATGCCAGCAAATCTTCCATAATCATAATGTGCGGGTGCGCCCCCTGCCGGAAAGCCGCCATTACCCGGAACTCACCGAGCGCATCCGGCAGGCTATCCAACTGTGTGTAATTGAAGGGATGCCCGCGCATCTGGCCGCCGATGAGATGGGCATTAGCCTGCACACGGTACGCGGCTACATTAAAGAAGGCTACCGGATTTTAGAATCCTATGATGAGACGGAATACCCGGTTGATATGACCCCACAGGAACGCGCTTTTATGCGCTTCACCGCGCTGGATTTAGACTCCGTGCGCGACGACGATAATTAAGCGTGTTATGCCGTAGACGCCAACCGCGCTTTGTTGTTGGGGTTGTTGGTTTGTTTGCCTGTATCTTGCGGCGCAGGTGCGTTAGGTAATGTGAACACAAAGTCGGCGCCATTGCCCAGTTCACTTTCTACCCATATTTTGCCATCATGCGCGGTCACTGCCAGACGGCAGAACGCCAGCCCCAGCCCTACCCCTTTAGGCGCTTTGCTATAACTTACCCGGTTGAACTTGTCGAATATTTTGTCCAGCATATCCGCCGGGATGCCCGGCCCGTTATCGCGCACGCGGACAGTTACTTTGTCCGGGTCGCTGTAGGCCACCAGTGTTACCGTGCCGCCTGATTGGGTGTACTTTACTGCATTTTCCAGCAGATTTACCACAACCCGTGTCATCATATCGTTGTCAACGGAAATTATGGGTAATTCATTGGGCAGTTCAAACTTCAGCCTTAGCCCGGCTTCGATGGCAAGCGGTTGGACAAGTTCTGCGGCGGTTGCCAACAATTGGCGGAAGTCGCAATTGCTCTTGTCCAGGATGCGGCTACCTTCTTCCAACCGTTGCACATCCAACAGACTATCCACCATGCGTCGCAATTGCCGCGAACTCCGCAAACCAACCTGGAGTAATGTCCAGATGACTGGCTCTTCGTGGTTGGCTAACACCTGCGATAGCTTTTGGATACTCGTGCTGAGGTTATGTAACGGGGCGCGGAGGTCGTGGTAGACCATCGCGGTGAGGTCGCGCCGCAGTTGCTCCAGCGCCATCTGTGCGCTGACATCCTGCTGAATCCACTCAATCACTTCGTAGTCTTCCACCATAATCCGGCGCAGACGTACCAAGACCGGCAGATGTGTTCCGTTTTGTGTGCGGATGTTGGTCTGTACGGTAGTTTCCGCATCTAAGGCCAGCCCTGCCAGCCCTTTGCCCTGACACAGCGTATTTAAATCCAGCGAATGAATATCCGTGATAGGACAATCAACCAAATCATTGGGTAGATAGCCGAACAACGCTGTGGCTTGTCTGTTCAGGTCGATGATATGCCCGGCATGGTTGGTCAGGATGATGGGCACAACTGCGTTATCAAACAGGGTGTAATAGCGTCGGTCGGCGTCGTTGCCCCCGCGATAGTCCAACGCATTATTCAACGCTTCGCCCACCAGCGCGGTGATTTCCTGCAACAGCGCGATTTTTTCCGCATCAAAAAATTCTACTTGCGGATGCACCATCAACAACACACCACACACGTTTTTCCCGCGTGGCAACGGCAACCCCACCGCAGACCCGGTGCGCGGTAACTGCGGCGCTCGGTTTTGCTTCGGCCAGCGTGCATCGGTGTTAATATCATGAATCACCACCACGCGCTGGTCATAATAGACATAGCCTACCAGCCCCTGCGTGAGTAACGTCTGCCACAGGGCTTGCCCGCTCACCTGATTGCCGATAATTTGTGCGTCGTGGATTGTAGACTCGTCGCGGAACATCACCATGCCCGCCTGTGAAGCCCCTGTCATGTCGATGGTGCGCTGTAACGTTGCCTCCACGATTTGGTGGGCATTGAGCTTGCTATGGTGTAATTCCCGCGCTAGTTCGTATAACGCTTTATAAGGATAGGTCATTTGCCGCGTTCCTCATCATCCTACGCAGTAAGTGTAACAGAGGATGTGAGCTTTGAGCAAAAATTTTGGAAACTTTTTATATTTGTCTAAACTGTCTCACTCACCATTGCATCATCCTACGCCCCATAGCCGCACGGTGTTATCCCCACTGGCGGAGGCTAACAGCGACCCATTGGCGTTAAACGCAACCGACAGTACCGGCTTTTCGTGGTTGTCTAAGGTCAGAAGCGGCTCGTTCGGCTCATCAGATAACAGTTGATGCACCCCCCACACATGCACTTTATGATCGCGCCCGCCCGTGACCAATAGCTTGCCATCCGGCGAGAACGCCACGCAATCCGCCCCGCCCGCGTGCGCTTTGACAACGGCATAAGGCGTCTGGGCTTCGTAGACATCCCATAAGCATACGGTGCCGTCTTTGCTGGCGCTGGCGAGCATCGTCCCGGTGTGGCTGACCGTCAACTGTCGCACCCAATCCTCATGATGTGCGAAGATAGTCCCGCCTGTTTCCGCGCCTGTATCCCAGATGCGGATGGCGTTATCCCATCCGGCGCTGAATAACACGTTGCCGCCCATCGCAAACACCACAGAGGTTACTTCGTTTTCGTGGCCGTTAAGCACAGCGTAGCGTCGCCCACTGGTCACGTCCCATAGCATGATGTGTTTATCCGCGCCAGAACTGACAAGCGTCTGGCTATCCAGCGAAAACGCCACACAGTCCACCGAGTCCTCATGGCCGACGAGTGTTGCCACTTCTTCCGGCGCGCTTTCGTCTGCAATACGCCACAGCTTAATCTGCATATCCGCCGCCGCAGACGCCAGATAGCGGCCATCAGGGGAAAACGCGATGCCCTTCACATGGCCTTCGTGCCCGGTCAGCGTGTGGGTAGGTTGACCGCCGAACTGCCCGGCATAAATGCGGAATCCGGTCGCGTTGGCGATTGCCAGCGTCGCCCCGTCGGGTGACCACGCGACTTGCGTTATCCACCCGCATTTGACCTGGGCGATTTGCCGTAATTGCGTGATGTTGTTTAAGGCTATGGCGTCGCGCATGATGTCTCCCTCAAAATAATTTTAGTCGAGTTCAAAGCGTTTGGGTGAGTCGGGTTGGGTTGAGTCGGTGGGTGGAGGTGATGATGAGTCAAATGGTGGGGGGGTATTACGACTTTTGATATAACTCATCACCATAAAGCCGATGAAAATAACGACGATACCCATAAATATGGCTTCGTCCCAGTAACCAAGTGCTCCATGTGCCAGAATAAACATAATTTTCTGTTTCCCACCGTTTACGGATGTGCCCCCGGTAGGACTCGAACCTACGACGCCGGGTTTAGGAAACCCGCGCTCTATCCCCTGAGCTACGGGGGCGACATGCCCATAATATACTTGGCATAGAGGTAAACGTCAATTATGGCTATTACTCTTGGTCACTCAATTTTGCTTTGAGCGCGTCCAGGGCATGGTCAATGATCAATGCGCGGGAACGGTTAATATCGGCAGTGCTGGGTAGCACACCGTTGGTTTGCATCAATTTAAACACATCCTCAAATAGACGTTCGCGGGGTTCACTCAAATAAATGGTGATAGGACGCCCGCGCCGTGAGCCTTGAGGGGGCCTACCCGCCCGTTTGGTGTTATCTTTCATCGTGTGTTGCTCCTAAGTTGGTCATTCCGGCAATTTGCATACGTCGTTATCACATGCACCCACGTTTTTATCCAGCTCAACGCCGAGCAGACGGTTAATCGCGTAGCGATGCTTGGCGATAAACCTGTACAACATCGGCCCTAGCCAATTGCCGATGATTGGCAGACGTAACAGGCCATAAAGCGGCCATGCTAAAGGGAGCGCCCGGAGCATCCGCCGTGTGCCAGCAAAACCTATAAACACCTGCTGGTTTTGGTCAACCACGTGGATAGCGCCCATTGCCGCTTGCGGGTCAATAAATGGGTAATTTTGCAAAAGCTCAGTTTGTTGGTGTAAATCGAAGAATGTCACCCGTCTGCGCCAGTCCAAAAAAGTCACAAGACGCTTGGTTGTGTTGCAGATGACACAATTCCCATCATAGATTGCCGTCAACATCGCTTATTTTGCCCCATATAACTTATCATTATAAAGTTTTTTTCACCGATTCCAACACCGGACTATTTACAATTGTGTTATATCCCGCATTTTGCAGTGATTTTTAGCGGTTTTCGGGTGTTTTCTAACGCTCATCGTATCATAACTCGTGTGTAAATCGTGATAAAATGAAAAAGATTTTACAACTAGCTGGTAAAGGTCATCCCACTTATGACACAAAATTCTCCCAAACGAAAACGAGACTACGACGACGATGATTACAATTATGATGAAAGACCCCGCCGCCGCAACCGACGTGGGTTTTTGCCGGGTGTGCGCCTTTTAACGACATTGGGCTGTCTGGCGATCCCGTTGGCGTTGTTCGCCATTGTCACCCTTACCGGGCTAACATCCGTAGATGGCATTTTACGCACGGTGCGTAGCATCATTGATCCCGGTGCGCGTACCTATGATGTAACTGGTGGCCCCGTCGTGCTGAATAGCATGGTGCAACTGTCGGAATTAACGACCTCTCAATACAACTTTGATGAACTCGTCCAGGTGCGGTTGGATGTCCCCTATATCCTGGCCGGGCTTTACCGCGATTCGCTGATTTACCATGCTGTCGGCACAGTAGAAGCAGGTATCGACTTAAGCACGATGACAGAGAGCGATATTATCGTGGAGGGACAAACGATTATTGTTCGCCTGCCCCCACCCCGCCTGTTACGCTGTTTTATCAATGAACAGCAATCCAGCGTGATGACACGCGACACAGGATGGTTTATGAGTCCCGGCCAAAATAACGAGCAATTCGCGCGGCGTTTTGCGATTGGGAACTTCCGTGATGCGGCGTTGATGCGGGGAATTTTAGAAGATGCAAACGAAAATGCGGTTGTCGCCATCCGCGAATTTTTAGAGGGGCTATCCCTGGCAGGTGCGCCTCAATTCGACGTGATGACGACAGGAACAGTCGTGACTATTATCCCGCCCACTTGCGAAACAGCAGAGCCGTCTTAAGGCAGGACGGCGATAGCGTCAATCTCAACATCGGCGGTTGCAGGCAAACGGGAGACCTGCACCGTCGAACGCGCGGGTTGATGGTCTGCGAAATACGTCGCGTATACTTCATTCACCTGCTGGAAGTGATCCAGGTCTTTTAAGAAGATGGTTACTTTGACCACGTTATCGAGCGTTGTCCCGGCTTCGCTGAGGATGGCGGTCAGGTTTTCCAGCGCTTGTTTGGTCTGTGCCTCCACACCGCCTGTAATCATCTTACGGTTACCCGGCACGAGTCCAATCTGCCCGGCGACAAAAACAAATCCATTGACGACAACTGCTTGTGAATAGGGGCCGATGGCGGCAGGGGCGCGGCTGGTGCTGATGATGTGCTTTTCTGGCATGTTTTCTGCTCCTTAGTTTAATAGTATAAGAACATCTCCGTCCGGCGGAAGACTTCTAAATAACCCATTGCTTTGTAAATCTCCCATTCATGGTCTTTCAACGGGACGTTCTCTATTTTTGTGTCCTGCATCGGGAAGGCTTTGTGCACATGATATATTGCGGCGTGCAAGGCTTCGTCCCCGGCCTCCGGGCTGAGGACAAAATGTGTGAGTTGAAACGGTGTGCGCTGGAACACCACCCACGCCTTATCTCCGGCTGGGGTATTTACTACCACCCCGCGCAGGTTGCCCGCGTTGAGTAACGATTGCGTTTCTTCCACCCATGAGGCACCTTCGCCGCGATGTGAGAGATAATGTGCGATTTGTTCGTCCGGGATTTGCTCGACTTCCACAGCGTCATAGAATGCATTAGGCGCAGGATCGCCCGGTGGACGCCGGATGACGAGCAACGTCCGGGTTGTACGGAAGCCGAGCTTCTCGAACAATGCGCGGGCTGGCTCATTGCCGACGATGACCTCTAGCTGGGCGATGTTTGCGCCGTTGTCGCGCCCATACTGGAGCATATGCTCCATGATAATCTGCCCCATCCCCTTCAGGCGGCGGTGGGGCACAACACCCAGTCGCGTTATCCAGCAACGTTCACCCCGCATCCCCAACATCCCCACGCCGCACGGCTCTTGATTGCTGTTGACCAACACACACGAGCCTTCCAGGTCAATATCATAATGCGTGACGTATTCCTGCATCCGCTTGGCGTTCATGGGCATGGGCACGATGTAATCCACCCGCGCATCGTTATAGATTTCGGCCAATTGCTTGTAGCTAAACTGGCTGGCCGGGACGATGAGCAAGTCGAAGGCGGTCTGCGGGTAGTCGCCGCTCATGAGTCTTGCACCGGGCTTAGGTAGGACTCGATTTCTGCGACAAACGAGCGCGTATTAATGGGCTTGGTAATAACGCCATCACAGCCATAAGCCGTCGCCATCTCGCGGGCGCTTTCTTCCGGCCATGCGGTAAAGGCAATAAGGGGCGCTTTAAGGCTTTCCTGCTGGTTCAACAAGGAAATAACCGTCTGTCCGTCAATGTCCGGCAAGCCTAAATCAATCAATACTAAGTCGGGCAGATGCTCGAAGATGGCGGTTAAACCACTTTCGCCGTCTTCCGCGATGATGACGCGATGCTCCGCATTACGCAGTAACTTTGCGGCCAGACGTGCGCTTTGTTCGTTGTCTTCAATCAGGACGATGAGCGCCATAAGGTGACCTCTCTTTAATCACTTAAGGTCAGGCGTTCAAGGCTAGGCTTTGGTGCCTGACGATACAACTGAACTTAAACTAGACCTTCGCACGGCTATCCAAAAAGTAGGATATGGTGTTCAGGAGTTCGTTACGGGTGACAGGTTTTGCCAGGTAACCATCGCATCCGGATTCCAGGAACATCTCCCTATCGCCGTGCATCGCGTTAGCGGTCAGGGCGATGATGGGAATATGTGCGGTCGCCTCTGCATTTTTAATCTGCTTGGTGGCTTCTACCCCGTCAATATCGGGTAGGTTAATGTCCATCAGGATTAAATCCGGCTTTTCCTGCAAAGCCAATGTCACCCCACTATGGCCGTCGGTGGCCTCTAACATCTCGTAACCGCCCATCGTCAGCATCTTACGCACAAGACGCATGTTCTGGGGATTATCCTCAATGTACATTATTCGTCGTGGCATACTGGTTTCTTCCTAAGTGCCTTATCACCGCTTGCTATGAGCTAGTTTACTAACCCATCCTTAATTATACCCCGAAAATCTCGACCATTCATGGATGCTTTCTCAATTCTAGCGCGGATTTGCGTCTGTAATGTCGCAACTTCCGTGCTGGAAAGTGCCTTAGCGGATACGACCACGACTGGAATTTCTTTTAGATTATCGTCGTTTTGCAACGTTTCTAATATGGCGAAGCCGTCCAGGTCGGGGAGCATTAAATCCAGCACGATAAGGTCTGGATGATATTTGTAGATGGCCTTTAGCCCATCCCGCCCATTTGTTGCTTCGATAATATGATATGAATCTGATTGTAGCATCTTTTTGGCAAGACGTAAGTCTACAGGGTTATCTTCGATGATGAGAATAACTGCCTGCCCATCATTGACCATGTCAGATTGTGTGTCCGGTGTGGGTGTTGCTTCTGTAGCATTTTCCGATGCTTCCGGTGTTGGCGCTACATAATGGCCGAGCGTGGTAACGACGTGTTCCATCAGCCCGCGTGTATCCAGCCCGCCCTTCTGCCAGATAGACTCGCTATACTGGCCGAGCATCTGCCTATCGTGCGGCGTCAGATTTTTGGCTGTGACCACCACAACCGGGATATGCGCGGTGTGCGGGTCGGCCTTCAGGTTTTCCAACAAGGCGAGTCCGTCCATCTCCGGCATGGTCAAATCACACACAACTAAATCCGGCTTACGGTCACGGATGACGCGCAAGGCTTCGACCCCGTTTCGCGCTTCATATACGCGATATTGTTTGTGACGCTTCAGCAGACGGCGGACAAGGCGGCGGTCATTGGGGTTATCATCCACAATCACAATTGTCGTCACCTGCTCATCAAGGTTCTGCAACGCCGCCCCTAGTCCTTCCCCTTGTGGCTGGGCTTGAGGCTGAATCTGCAAATCCAGGATGTAACGGTCATACTGGTCGCCTAAGATATGGCTTTCCGCCGGGAACGTGTGGCCGGATACGTTGACCACCACAGTTTCGCCCCGTTGGATGGTCTTTTGCTTGATGAGTTTTTCCAGCCCGGCAAATGCAACGGCTGTCGCAGGCTCTACGGACATCCCGGCACGGGCGGCCAGTTGTCGCATTGCGCTGAAGGTCTCGC
This sequence comes from Aggregatilineales bacterium, assembly GCA_036734085.1. GTDB lineage: Bacteria > Chloroflexota > Anaerolineae > Aggregatilineales > Phototrophicaceae > J038. Next base: position 2,311 of record DAIMZF010000070.1, on the reverse strand, counting down.
CGTCTTCCACCGCCACCATCACACCGCTGTTACTCATCACAGCATCGTACAACAGCGTATAGCCGAAGCCCGGGTCGCCTGTCGCCAGCACATGCACTAACGTGCGCGGCACGACAGGTTGCGCGGTGTTTTGGCGGGCTTCCCACGCGCTGACCATCGGCGCACAGCCCGCCGCCTGCACAATCGCGAGACGTGGCATTTTATCAATCAAGCCCATGCGGTGCAGTTCGGTAAAGCCTTTCCATACCCCAATCGGCCCGATGCCACCACTGACGGCTTGCACATACCAATCCGGCGCGGCCCATGTGCCGGGTTTATCCGGGTGTAGGGCTAGCCCTAACTGCTCCGCGATTTCAAACGCTAACGTCTTCATGCTCTCTTTGGCCGGGATGGTCTTGGCGCCCGCATCCATCACGATGCCCTTACGTGCGGCAAACTCCGCCGCGACAATTTTTGTCTCATCATATGTGCCGGAAACTTTGACCAACTGCGCCCCATATAACCCGACTTCGCGCATTTTTTCCGGCGGCACTAAGCTGGTCAGGAATAACCACAGCTTAATCCCGGCGCGGGCGGTATAAGCGGCATAGGCCACGCCCGCGTTCCCGGTGCTTGCCAGCGCACATTCTGTGATTCCGGCTTGCTTCATGGCTGTCACAGAGAGCGCCGCCTGGCGGTCTTTAAATGAATTGGTCGGCATGTAACGCTCATCTTTTACGTAGATAGCATCGTGGCCGAACAACGCTTCATACTGGTGCAAGCGCCGTAGCGGAGTGTACCCCTCCCCCATCGAAATCAACGGGTCTGGCTGGCTGATGGGCAATAAATCCGCATAGCGCCATAGGGAAAGTTCCTGGATGCTAAGAGGGGCAGACCAACGGCCTGCCACCTCGTCATAGTTATATTGGGCGTCCAGCCAGGCAGACCCACACGAGTCACACTTGACCGCCTGGACGTTGGCCGCTTGTTCGTGTCCGCACGTCAGGCAGACGATTTTGTTAAAAGTACTCACGGCTTTAGCACACTTTCCTGGATTAAGTTTATGCAGATGAGGCGATTAGCTGGTCACATAAGGGGCACAATCTCTCGTGCCCCTCCATGTTGCAAAAATCCAGCCTGCCTGTGTTAGTTGGTTTGTCTACGTGTTACTTGGTTTCGGTCTGTATGGGCAACGAGAACTCAAACGTTGTGCCGATACCCGGCGCACTTTCCACATGGATGACGCCGCCGTGCATCTCGATTAACTGCTTGGTAATCGTCAAGCCCAAGCCAGACCCACCCGCCCGCCGGGTAGAACTGCCGTCCACCTGGCTGAAGCGTTCAAAGATAAGGTCTAATTGGTCTTCATTCATGCCGATGCCCGTATCGCGCACAGTGATAAGCGCGTTTTGGCTATCCTTCATATTCAGATGCACGCGCACCGTGCCTTCTTCCGTAAACTTGATCGCGTTGCTGACCAAATTCCACAGGATTTGCCGCAAGCGGATGGCATCCGCCATGACAGGCGCGATTTCTGTCTCTTCCACCATCTCCAGTATTACGGGCTTGTCCTTCACCAACACCTGCCCGGTCTTGACGATTTCACTGGTGAATTCCGTCAGACTAACCGCTTTCAGGTCAAGGTGCATCTCGCCCGCCTCAATCTTGGCAAGGTCGAGGATTTCGTTAATCAGCGATAGCAAGTGCTTGCCGCTATCGTGGATGGTCTGCACGTCTTCTTCGGCGTCTTCGGTTAGCTCACCGTCCACACCGTCCAGCAGAACTTCCGAGTAGCCGATGATAGAATTTAGCGGCGTGCGGAGTTCGTGGCTCATGTTTGCAAGGAACTGCGACTTCAGGCGGTCAACCTCGCGCAGACGTTCCGCAATTTCGCGCTCGCGTTCCGCCTGCACCTGCACTTCGCGGAAGAACTGCGCGTTTCGCACGGCAATGGCAATCTGCGCGGCTAGAACGGATTTCACCGCCACGTCTTCTTCATCGAAGGCGTTGACATGGTTGGATTGCACGTCCAGCACGCCGATGACTTCACCACCGACGATGAGCGGGAGCGCCATTTCTGATTGTGTTTCCGGTAGCATCGGGTTCGGGAAGAAGGTCGGGTCTTCCTGTACATTGTTAGAGACAATCGCCTGCCGTTCCCGCACAGCCTTCACCACGATGGAATAGGTCTGCGTTAGCGGGATGCTGTGGCCGCGAGCTTTCATCATCTGGCCTGTTTCACCTGCACCTGCCGTCAGTATCAAACGTTGATTGTCTTTGTCCATCAGGTAGATGTGGGCGTGGTACAGGTCGAAGCGTTGTTTGGTTAAGT
>DAIMZF010000069.1:0-16479 GCA_036734085.1 Aggregatilineales bacterium | reverse complement strand
TGGACTTCATCCGGCGGTTGATGCAGGATGCGCCCCAACTGTGTCACGATGGGGCGTGCATCCTGCTGGAGATTGGCTCCGGGCAGGGGGCAGATGTGAGCGCGATTGCGCGGGGCGTCTTCCCTGCCGCGCATGTGGCGGTCTTACACGATTACGCCGGGCACGAGCGTGTGGTCAGTATCCGGCTGTGAACATGCCGCCCATCTCCTGCACATCTACGGGCACGCCGTCAATCTCACGCGGGATGATGTCCGCTTCGTCTAAGTCTTCTTTGGGGACTTTAAAATCCACCATGACGACCAGCACCGCTTCTTCGGTGTGTTCGCCGCCGCGCTTGCGGTAGCCAATCGCCACACCGATGACGTTGGCAAGTTCCATCAACGACTCGGCGTGCTGGGCCTGTACCGCCTTGATGTGCTCAAACGTCGGGTCGCCATTCATGGGGTTACACCTCTATATCTACGTTGAGCGTATTCAGCACAACATCAATCGGCGTAAAGATGCTGGCAAGGCCAGAGCCAGCGAACAGCAGGCCGACGGCGGTCTGGCTGGCCGCGTCCACAACCAGCGCACCGGAATCCCCCCCCTGACTGAACGAGTCACAAATCACCTGCCCGGCAAAACGCGCGTTTCGCACGCCCCTGCTGGTGTTATACGCTACGCTCACCGTCGCATTTAATAAGGTGATGGTGCTTTGTGTTGTGTCGGTCGTGCGGCCTGTCTTGCGTATCCTCATGCCTAAGGTCGGCTGGGTGCTCTGGCGGATGTTGCCGATGCCGCGCACCTGCTTGGTGAATAAATCATCGTTGCTGGGGCGGGCAAGCGCGGCGTCCGCGACGTTGTCCTTGCTGACGGGCATGATGACAGTCGGCGCGGGCTTGGGTTGCAAGGTATTAGTGAGGAGTTGCAACAGCGCGGCAAACGGATTCGACGGTTTGCTGGGGGCTGGGCTTGGGCTTGCTCCCGGTGGCAAGATGTCACCTTCCAGATAGGCCAAGGCCAGAAAACGCGCTAATTCCGCGACTTTATCATTGGGGTTCTGGCCGCCGTCGAGTGTGCCGGGCTGTAAGATGTTATCGCCCGCGCTGGCTTCGTTGTTATTGGCGAGAACGTGATTGTTAGACAGCAGATAACGCTGGCCGGTGGTGCGGTCACGCACGATAGCGCCAATCGTCCCGGCGGTAACGCGGTGATGGCTGATGCTGACTCCGGCCGGGATTAGCGGGCGGTGACGGTGGCGCGGGCTGGGGGCAAGGTGCGGGGCGCTCTGGGCATCGCCCATCGGCATATCGGCCAGCGCGACCAGCCGCCCGACGGCGACCACATCCGTGCGGACGCCTTCAATCTCACGTGGAATCAAGTCACTCTGGCTAAGTGTACCGCTTGATACTTTTTCCTCGACCAAAACGACGACGGCGGGCGTGTGACCGTCATGGTTTTTATACCCGGTCGCCACACCGACGACGTTCTTCTTGTTCATCAATTGCTCTTGGTAACGCTCCTGGATGCGGCGTACCGTTTGTAAAAGGGCAGGAAGAGACATCTGGCATCCTTTTTTGATTTTTAAGGCTTTAGATGCTTTAGTTTAGCATGAATAAAGCGTATCTGCTCAAACAGACCTCATCAAGCACCTGGATTGTCGGTTGTTAATCGGTCGATGGTTAATCGAACACATCAACGCGCACCGCGTCCGCCTCTGCTGATTCACGGGTGAGATGCGGGACGCGCAAGGCTTTTTCTGCGAATAAAACAAGCTGGTCACCCACATGGGGCGAGCCGGGCTGTGTGGCGTTGCCATGTGCTAACAAAACCTGTGCTTGCAATGTGTCGCCAAACTCAATGACAGCCACGAACGAATCCCCCGCCACGGGACGAAAGCGCAAATCACGGTCTTGGACGAACGTCAATGTGCGAAACGTGCCGAGCAAGTCCTCCGCGCCACTGGCGGGTAAATCAAGGCCGCTATCCAAGTAACGTAAGCGAAAGACATCGCCATAGGCCACATCCATGCCTGCGCCCAACGCCCGCAGGCGCTCCAGGCCTGCCGCAATCTCGATGAGGTCAGCAACGGCGGCTTCCGGGTCGGCCAGACCGCCAAGCGAATTAAGCGGATTTTCGGCATCCCATGCACGGGCGAGGTCGTTAAAATCCGTAACGTGCTGGTTGGCCCATGCCACAAACAATACCCCGCCGGCACTATCGGCGTCGGCGTGCCTGTCCCATGCACTGAGGACATCGGCGGCCTGGACTGCGGTCTCGTCTTCGCTGGCATAAGCGGCGGCGATGAGGTCATCCAGTACCATGCGGCTGAGTTCGATATAGGTCGTCTGCTTAAGGTCAATCAGGTCTTCAAACGTGACCGACTCGGCTTCGGCCATCAAACGCATAGACTGTATCGGGCGCGGCCACACGTAAGGCTCCGGGTACATATACGCCGGAAAATCCGTGACGGGATGCGGATAGGGAAAAGTGGTGGTGTGGGGTGGCTCATTGGCGTTTTGTAGCCATCCGCTAGCCGGGTTCACCACGCGGAATAAATCCTCATAGGGGTGATAGTTGTGTTCCCATAAGTATTGGGTGGTATCACCGGGAATCAGACTCGGCGTGCCGCCCAGAATGTTGGTATTGTTCCAGAATTCCCAGTCGCCGCTATCACGGATGGGAACCTGTGCGTTGGACAGGTGCATGATGTTCCCGGCGCTATCGGCATACATCACGGTGAACATAGGGATGTGTACATCACGCAGGGCGGCTTCAAACGCATCAAAGTCGGTCGTCTGCCCCATCGCCCACCATTGTTGCGCGGCGGCGAAGACATCTTCCGCAACTGCGCGGATGGCTAACGCTTTGCCGGGTTCGTGTTCCGCCAGCACAACGCCGAAGACCGACTCACGGACGGTAAAGGGTGTTTGTGTCGTGCTTCCGTCTGCTTCCAGCGTAGTGACGAAGTCTTCGCGCAGGGTAAACGGCACGCTTTCGCCGTCCAGCAGATAGCCGTCATCCGTCAGCGTGAGTTCGTACAAATCCCAGCCGTCCTGTGTGTTGACGGTGTGCGCCCAGCCCAGATGCTCATTAAAGCCAACGCCAAGAACAGGATTGCCAATCAGCGCCGCGCCGTACAGGTTCATATCCGGCGTGACGAAATGTGCTTCAAACCATTGGCCTAGCCCGAACCAGGGTTGATGCGGGTTAATCACCAGCATGGCGTTGCCACTGGCGGAAAGCGGCGCATTGACCGCCCAGGCGTTAGACGCCATCAATTCATCAGACGGCACATGCGCGAAAGCCTGCGCGAGCGTGGCATCCTGCCGGGCGGCGTAACGCACACCGCGCCCGGCGACAAACGTCCAGCGCAGGGAGCGTATACCGTGCGCCATGACATCCACCGCGCCCACAGGCAGGACGATTTGTTTATCCTGCGCGATGGCGTCCGGGTTGGCGGCGGCATAGGCGTTCATGCCTTCCGCGAAGGCGTCCACATAGCCGCGCCATTCGTCATCCAGCGCGGCATATTCGCGCTCTGCCTGTAGGGGTACGCCCAATGTGCGGATGAGCGTATCCGACGCGGCGTAATCCGCGCCCCAATATTCGGCGGCACGACCCCGTGCTTCTGCATAAAGTTGCAGGATGACATCCGCGTGGTTGTGTGCGGACGCCCAACCGAAGGCATAAAAGAGACTGGCGTTATCTTCTGCATAGATATGGGGGACACCCCACGAATCCCATAGAATCTCGGCACGATAGGTGTTTTGTGTCTGCGCGGCGGCGGGGATGGGTGTCAGGCAGGTGAGCAGGATAACCAGCGATAGAATCCATTTGTGCATGGGGTGACCTCTCCAAAAAAATTATTTAGACACGGCGGCGAAACAGGCGCAGTTGGCGTGGCCTGCGGCGCATCTCCACGCGGAAGGCGCGGATGATGATTAATTGTAGCAGAACACTGACGACTGTCAGCAGGATGACCCATTCGCCGGGTAAATTCAGCGCCAGCCCGACCATCTGCGCCCCCACGAGTGCCGAAATAATAATCAGCAGTTCCATAGATAGCCCCAACATTACCACACCACCAATCACCGCCGCGATGATTAACACCAATGCGGAAATCTCCGTGAGGTTGAGCGCGTTGGCGAGCGCATTGGTAAGGGTGATGCCGACATACGCCCCGATGAAGAACACCGCGACATAGTACAAAAATCCAGCCAGGATTGCGCCCACAACACCGCCGATGAGCAACGCGGCAAGTTCCGTGATGGCGGCTTCCTGCGGGCCGATGAGGGCTAAGGCTAAGGCCGCACCACTGAGTGCGCCGGAGATGATGATGATAAACTCGTACAAGCGCCAGCCCACAATCAGCAGAACCGCGCCGCCTATCAGCAGAACCAACCGCGCAATCTCATTTTCTGGCGGTTGTACCAGCCGTTCCCAGATGTTCCCGAAGGCGGTAATGGCCCCCTCTGCCGCCGCTTCCGTGATTTGTACCGCCCCTTCCGCGATTTCTTCGGCGGGTGGCGGTGGGGGTGGCGGGTCTTCGTCCTGAGCAAAGGCGATTGCCCCGCTAAAAAGTACAACAAGCGTTATCATCATTAAAGATAAGGTACGCATGTGACGATCCTTTCTGTTTGAGTAAGTGGTTCAGGCCGTATTATGACCTTAAACGTGAAGAAAGTATAGAAAATAATGTAAAAGGAGGGAGAGGTTATTATGGAGATACTCATGCTGACACCGGGATTAATGAGCCGAATCTTAGAACAGCTAGGGGTGCAACCCGCCGCGCCGACGCTGGCATTGCTCGACGCGCTGGTGACGGCCTACACGAAGACTGTCCCGTGGGAAAGCGCATCGCGAATTGTGCGGCGGCGGCAGAACGTCCACACGGCGGATTGCCCGCGCTGGCCTGCGGAATTCTGGGAGTCGGCGCTTCAATATGGCACAGGTGGCACATGCTACGAGAGCAATCTGGCGTTTTTTGCGCTATTACACAGCTTAGGTTACGGCGGGTATGGCACAATCAACGACATGGAAGACAATCGCGGATGCCATAGCGCGCTGGTGGTGATCGTCGATGGAGCACGCTATCTGGTGGATGTCGGCCTGCCGTTACATCTACCCATCCCATTACAGGCCGGGCAGGAAACAACACGGCAGGCGTGGTATCATCGGTATACGTTACAGCCACAAGCGGATAACATCTACGCCGTCCTGCGCGATAACCACCCGAAACCCACCTGCTATACGTTGATTGACACGCCTGTGTCGTGGCCGGACTATCGGGCGATTACCATTAACGATTATGGAGAAAACGGACTATTTTTAGACCGCGTTATTGTGACGAAGGTCTGCGATGGGGTAATATCGCGCTTTAACGATCAGGCACAGCCTTATCAGATTGAAGCATTTTTGAGCGATGCACAAACACGCTATCATTATGCGGGGCTAACAATCGCGGAAGCTGTGCCCAAGATCGCGGCACACTTTGGCCTTTGTGTGGAGATATTGACGGCGGCACTGGAGGCCGTTAAACAGGATGACGGATGAGCATTGATGAACACAACCTGAAGCCCTTGCCCAAGCCGGACGGAATCGCCGGATTAAAAGCCCTGCGCGGCATCTGGCGGCGGCGGAGTATCATCGGCGCGCTGGAAACCTTCCACCGGGACATGGGGGACGTGTTTCGCCTGCCGTTGCCCGGTTTTAGCCCGGTGATGCTTGTCGGCGCGGAAGCCAGCCGTTTTGTGCTGGTCAACGCCCGGGATAATATGCGCTGGCGGGTAGAGCGTGAGCCGATTACGATTTTGCTCCGGCATGGGGTACTGGTGGAGGATGGCGAATCGCACGATGACATCCGGCGGGCGATGAACCCGGCACTGCATAAGCAGGTGTTACAGACGCACATTGAAGCGATGGTACACGGCACGGACGTTATCGCGGATCGATGGCAGGCGGGTGGCGAGTACGATATGCTGGATGAAATGCGTAAAACCGCCTTGCTCATCCTGTCCGATACGCTGTTCGGGGTGGATTTTGAGCCGGAATTAGCGCGATTATGGCCGGGTGTCCTGCGGGCGGTCAAGTACATTTCGCCCGGTTTGTGGGTGATGTGGAATCGGTTGTCGTCTGTGGGGTATAACGCTAATCTGCGTATGATTGACGACTTTTTAGACCGGATCATCGCAGACCGTCGGCACAACCCGCGCCAACGGCACGACCTCATCGGCGTGCTGATGGACTCCGGCATGGACGACGCGCTCATCCGCGACCAACTGATGACGATGATTATTGCCGGGCATGATACCAGTACGGCATCCTTAGCATGGACGCTTTATCTACTGGGCGCACACCCGCAAGCGATGGCGCAAGCACAGGCGGAAGTCCGTGCTGTGTTGGGCGATGCGCCGCCAACGTATGAGAGCCTGAACGCAATGCCGTATTTGAAGCAGGTTTTTAACGAATCATTGCGGCTGTACCCGCCTATTCATCTGGGGTCACGGGTGGCGGCGGTGGATTTAGCCTTCGGCGGGTATCGCATCCCGGCGGGGCAACGGATTATGTACTCTATTTATCTGACGCAACGCCACCCGGATTACTGGCCGAATCCGTCCGCGTTCCAGCCAGAACGCTTCGCGGTGGGCAACAAGCACGCGCCGTATACGTTTCTGCCGTTTGGCGGCGGGGCGCGTAACTGCATCGGCGCGGCGTTTGCTCAGGTGGAGGGCAAGATCGTGCTGGCACGGTTGCTCCAACGGTTTGATTTTACCTTGCAGGAGAAGCACGTCCGCCCTTATATGGGTGCTACGCTGGAGCCGCGTCCGGGTGTGCGGATGAAAGTCACTGTTCGTTAAAGATTTGTCAAAGATTGTCTGATTGATGAGGGATAACAACTTATGCCACAAAGTGCCAATATGGACGAAACCACAATTAGCGAAAAAGTCGCCGCCTTAAGCGAAGACATTCGCTCATTAGGGCGGATGCTCGGGCAGATTATCCGCGAGCAACAAGGCGAGGAAATCTTCCAGCTTGTGGAAGAAGTGCGCGGGATGACCAAAGCCCGCCGCAACGGGGAGGCGGAAGCCGCCACCGCCCAGATGCGTGAGCGCATCCATAATACGGATTTACACCAGAAGCGCATGTTAATTAAAGCCTATAGCAACTATCTGCAATTGATTAACATTGCGGAAGATATGCACCGCATCCGCACCCTGCGCCGCCGGGAGATTGCACGCGGCGTCACGGAATCTGTGACGCACGCCATCAGGACGTTTAAAGAGCAAGGCGTGAGTGCCGCACAAATCCGTGAAGCACTGGAAAAAATCCGCACGCGGCTGGTCTTAACAGCACACCCCAGTGAAGCCAAGCGTAAAGAAGTGCTGGTCAAGCTACGGGATATTGCGGACATGATGGCCGCGCTGGAACACAAGGAACATCTGCTCCCGCGTGAAGAAGCCCGCATGACAAGCGATATTCTGCGCCGCATCGAGCAATTGTGGCTGACACGCACAACCCGCGCCTTCCGCGCGACGGTGGATGACGAAGTAGATTACGGCCTGTATTTTTTAACGAATGTGATTATGGGCGTGGTGGTGGAAGTCTACGACGCGCTGACCCATGCCTTAAACACCCATTACCCGGAAGAAAACTGGGATAATCTGCCGCCTATTTTGACCTTTGGCGCGTGGATGGGCGGGGATCGTGATGGCAACCCCAACGTCACGCCGGAGGTTACGCTCCGCACATTAAAGCGCCTGCGGGACGCGGCACGGGCGGTGTATCTGGCGGATATTGCCTATGTGCGCGATAGATTGACCCAGCACTATGACGAAGTAGAGTTCTCCGATGCATTGCGGGCGGAATGGCCGGGCGTGGTCAACCATCAGGAGACTTACGCGGGGGAGGTCTACCGGGAGGTGATGGAGAGCATTTATCGGCGGGTGAAGGATGATGCTTACCACGATAACCGCGAACTGCTGAAAGAACTGCGGATTGTGGCGGATAGCCTCAGCCGTCATAAGAGTCGCCATTCTGCGGAAGGCACGCTGGCATGGCTCATCCGCAAGGTAGAGGTGTTTGGGTTGCATCTTGTGCCGGTGGATGTGCGCGAAGATGCGCGGCTACATCGGGCGGCCATCGCGGAAATCTTCAAGCGGTATCAGATTGAAGCGGATTACGAAGCCCTGCCGGAAGAAGACAAACAACGGCTATTAACGCAGGAAATCGCCAGCCCGCGCCCGTTATTCCCTGTAGAGCCGGATTTTTCCGAAGCGACCAATCGTATCATCGAGACATGGCGCATGGTAACTCAGGCACGGGCGCAATACGGCCCGGACTGCATCGACTGTTATATTGCCAGCATGAGCCAACAGCCCAGCGATGTGCTGACGATGCTCCTGTTTGCGCGGGAAGTCGGCGTGATGGGTGGCATTGATCTTGTGCCGTTATTCGAGACAGTGGACGACCTCAACGCCGCGCCGGAAGTCATGACGACGTTGTTTGCTAACCCGCAATACGCCGCGCATATGGAAGGCCGCCGCGCGGAAGATGGCCGCCTGCGCCAACAGGTGATGATTGGCTATTCCGATAGTAACAAGGACGGCGGCTATATCGCCTCTAATTGGAGCTTGTACGAAGCTCAGGAGCATCTGTCCGACGTGTGTAAGGCGCAAGGGGTACGCTTGCAGTTCTTTCACGGGCGGGGCGGGAGCATCGGGCGGGGCGGCGGGCCGACCAACCGCGCCATCCGCAGTGAGCCGCCGCGTTCGCTACACGGGGAAATCAAGATTACCGAGCAGGGCGAAGTCATCGCGTATCGTTATGGCAACAACGCCATTGCTTACCGCCATTTAAACCAGGTGATGCACGCCATGCTGATGCAGATGGTCGCGCCGGACGCCCATGACATCCCCGATGCATGGCGCTCTGCGATGGCTTATCTCTCCGATGCTGGACGCGACTCCTATCGCGCTTTGGTGTACGAAACACCCGGCTTTCTGGATTACTGGCAACAGGCCACGCCGATTAACGAACTGGCGCAAATGCCCATCGGCAGTCGCCCGGCCAAACGTAAAAAAGGCGGCTTTGATGCAATCCGCGCCATCCCCTGGGTGTTTAGCTGGATGCAAAGCCGCGCCATTATCCCCAGTTGGTACGGCGTCGGTCAGGCGTTGGAAGGCTACTGCGAAAAGCACGCGGACGGGCTGGAAACACTCCGTACCATGTATCATGAGTGGCCGTTCTTCAAGTCACTCATCGAGAATGTAGAGCTAGACGTGCTGAAGGCGGATATGGGCATTGTGGCGCTTTATGCGGAACTCGTCACAGATGAGGCGGTGCGCGACAGGATATTCACGCAAATCCAGGCAGAGCATCAACGCGCCTGCGATTTCATCTGCAAGGTGACAGGCTACGACAGCCTGCTGGAGCGTATGCCCATCATCAAGCGTTCTATAGAGCGGCGTAACCCGTATGTAGACCCGTTGAACTTTGTCCAGGTGGAGCTTTTGCGGCAATTACGCCAAGCGCCGGAAGGAAGCGCGGAGGCAGAGGCCATCCTGCGGGAGGTGATGGCGACGATTAGCGGAATCGCCGCCGGGATGAAGACGACCGGTTAACAGCTATCTATTAAATAGTTACACATCAATTCCGGCGGCGCGGGCACGGTTGATAACACTCTGCGCCGCCTTAATCATCGGCATATCCACCATACGGCCTTCATAGCTGAATACGCCTGTTCCGGCTTCCTGCTGGGTGTCGTGGGCGGCGATGAGGTCTTTCGCGGCCTGTATTTCCTCTGGCGTGGGCGTAAAAAGCCGTTGTAGCGGCGTCACCTGTTTGGGGTGGATGGCAAGTTTGCCAGTATACCCCATGTAGAGCGCCTGCTCTGTGGCGGTAATCAGTTGGCTATCGTCTGCGGTTAAATCCACAAAGGGCGTATCAATCGCTTGCAAGCGGTAGGCTTTGGCGAATAAAACGAGCTTGCTCCGGCTATAGAACATCTCCCAGCCGTCGGGTGTGCGCTTCGCGCCGATGTCCCCCGCTAAATCTTCCGCGCCGAAGATAAGCGCCACCAGACGCGGGTCACTTTCCGCAATATCCCGCAGATACACAAACCCCATCGCGGTTTCCACAATCGCCAGCAGGCGAATCTCGCCATCATGCCAGCCGTGTTTACGCTCCGCCCGTGTGATGTGTTCCGCCACACGCTGGACTTGCTCCGCGCTTTCTACCTTAGGGATGACATAGCCATCCGGCTTGGCTTCCAGCGTTTCGGTCAGGTCATTCACCCATGTGGAATAGTCGTCCATCACCGGGTTAATGCGGACAAGGCGCTCCGTCCTGCCGAAGTCAATCTGCAAGAGCGCATCGCGCACGGTGGCGCGGGCTTCGTCTTTGCGGTTGAGCGCGACGCCATCTTCTAAATCCATGATGATAGAATCAACATCCATCGCCGCGCCTTTTTCAATCTTGCGGCGGTCGTCTCCGGGCATAAAGAGCAGGGCGCGTCTGGCTCGGTTTGGCATGGGATTACATCCTTTTTTAAGTTATCAGATGCCAGATGTCGGCCATTGGTGGCTTGCCGGATGTGCTTAACGGCAAAAGCCTGACTTAAAATCTAAAATCCGAGAACTAAGAACTGGGGGTGATTTTAACACAAATGCGCTACAACGCCACGACAAAGGCGGTCGCCAGGTCGTCGGTGTGCGTCAGGCTGACATCCCACTGGGTAATACCTAGCTCATCTGCGAGTGTCTGCGCCGCGCCGTACAGAATCAGGGTGGGGCGCTTGCGTGGGTTATCCACCCGGATTTCAATTTCAACCCATTGCACATCCCCGATGCCCGTGCCTAGTGCTTTGGATACCGCTTCTTTCGCGGCGATGCGGGCGGCCAGCCGGTGAGGTTGGTCTTGGCAATCGGCGCGTTCGCCGGGCGTGAAGAAGCGATTAAGAAAACGCTCGCCAAAGCGGGCGATTCCGTCGGCCACACGCTGATTTTCCAACATATCGACGCCACATCGAAGCATGGCGGGCTATCCTTTCCGTCTGGTTGCTTCATCGCATAAAATCCACACGGCATTTAAGGCGATGATAAACTGTTCATCTCGCCATTATGCCGATTTTGCAGGTAGAAGGCAAACGTGCGGTATAATAAGACCAAAATGGTTTGTTATGGAGACTTAAACTTATGGCAACCTCCAACGGAGCACACGCAACCGCCGCGATTGATGTGTTTAACCCCGTTACAGGCACGTTGATAGGCCGCGTGCCGAACACGTCCCGGCCAGAAGTCCTGGCGGCTGTGGAGCGGGCGCAGGACGCCGGGCGACTGTGGTCGGCGTTAGGCGTGGAAGAACGATGCCGATTACTTCGCCGCTTTGGTGATTTGCTGTGGGAAAACCAGCAGGATGCGATGCGCGTCATCCGCGACGAGACTGGCAAAAACGACACAGGCGCGTTTATCGAGATCGTCGGCATTGACAACGCGGTAAATTTTTATGTCCAGAATGCACCGGGATGGCTCGCGCCGGAGCGCCGCCAGCCGATTTTTCCGATTATCCAATATGCGCGGGTGTATCACAAGCCGCATGGTGTGGTGGGCTTCATCACCCCATGGAATTACCCGATGATGCTGGCGATTGTGGACGCTATCCCGGCTTTGATCGCGGGGAATACGGCCATCATCAAGCCCAGCGAAATTACCCCGTATAGCACGCTGTACGCCGTTGGTCTGATGCACCAGGCAGGCATCCCGCCCCATGTGGTGCAGGTGGTCACGGGGGATGGCAAAACAGGTGCGGCGCTGAATGAAACTGTGGATTATGTGTGCTTTACGGGCAGTACCGCCACCGGGAAGAAAGTCGCGGTGCAAGCCGCAGAACGTTTGATTCCCTTTAGCCTGGAACTCGGCGGTAAGGATGCGATGATTGTGCTGGAAGACGCCGATATTGAACTAGCGGCGTCGGCAGTGTTCATCGGCGCGTGCGAAAACGCCGGACAGATGTGCACCAGCATCGAGCGCGTATATGTGGAAGCGCCCATCTACGATGATTTTGTACAGCGTGTGCGCGAAAATGCACAAAAGCTGACCATCGGCACGGGCGACGGCTTTGATGTGCATGTGGGGAGCATGACCAACGAGCGTGAATTGCTCCGCGTGGAGGAACACATCCGCGATGCGGTAGAAAAAGGCGCGGAGGTCATCTATGGCGGTCGGCGCAGGCCGGAGCTAGGGCCGTTGTTCATAGAGCCTGCTGTGCTCATCCACGTTGACCATGCCATGAAGGTGATGAAGGAAGAAACGTTCGGCCCGCTGATTCCGATTATGAAGGTCAGTAACGTGGAGGAAGCCATCCGGCTAGCGAATGATAGCGAATATGGGCTCTCCGGCGCGGTGTTCACGCGGGATTTAGACAAAGGGGAACGGGTCGCCACGCGGATTGATACCGGCGACATCAGCGTTAACCGCAACGCCGCCGCGCAAGCATCCCCCGCACTCCCTTGGGGCGGGCAGAAGCATAGCGGCTATGGGCGGCGTGGGGGCAAGGAAGGACTGATGCGCTTTACAACCACACAATCTATTGTGGTAGACCGTCAAATCGGCACGAAGCCCGCACTCAGCCTGATTGACCCGGCTACGCTCATGGCGATTAAGGCGATTCGTGTTCTGCGGCGCTGGATACCGGGATTATAGTTAACGTCGTCTGATAAAATTTACTGGTAGACTTTGGTACTGCCAGTAAATTATCCACTATGCTTTATAATAGTCTTTGAATACATAGACAAGTAGGAAGCATACCGATAGACGATGACCGCATTTAACCGTCAAAACGCTTTTCTGGATGATTATCTGGATAGCAACATTTACCCCCCGCGTTACGAAGTGACCGCCCTGCAATCACTTAAAAAGGTTATTGAGGTGGGCTTACTCCCCCCCACAACAGAGGTTTTATCGTTTGAACACGAAGACCAACTCTTGCTCATCCCCTTAGCGACCGCCATCCGCTACAACGTGATTCAAGGCCAGCTAAACGAGCAATCATGGGTGATGACGTTCTGTAATGCCTGCAATACCGGCATGGTGTTTGACCCGGTGCTGGATGATGAGTTACTGCGCTTTCAACGGCGCGGGAGCTATAACGGGCTGTTGCTCATCTGGGATGATACAACCGACACCTACTGGAATCACATCACGGGTGAGGCCCTGCACGGCACAAAAACAGGCAATCGGCTGGATATACTCACGTTGATGCGGCGCATGACCGCCCAGGAAGCCCTGACTAAAAACGCCAATGCGTTGGTGCTGATTGTGCCCATCACCAATGAGACAGAAGCCAACCATGAAAAACTCATGGAGAAGATGCTCAACAGGCCGGATAAATTCGTCGCGCCAGTGATTGATATGCTGAGCTATGAGGACACACGCTTACCGCGCTTTGACCTGGGGCTGGGGCTTTGGGAAGGGCAGGACGGCGAACACAGCACTTTTTACCCCATCAGTCTGCTATTCGCGTGTGATAACGTCTTGTTCACCACATTTCAATCGCGCTCGGTGGTTATCTATCAATCACCAGATGCCGCTTCTCCGGTGGCGGTTTATTTAGAGGGTGTGCATCAGGCTTACTGGCGCGGGGATGCGCTGGTGTTTGATAACGGCGGCGTGATAGAAAATGACCAATACACAAACCCCGCCGGAGAGATAGAAGAACTAGACCAGCCGATGCAGTTGCTGATGCGCTGGTATGGCTTCGCTTTGACGTTCCCGGATTGCGAAATCGGGCAATTGTGATGCAAATTGCAGATTGCACATATTCCTTAGTCCAATATACAATTCAGTGTACCCCGTTCTGTATAAATAAACATGAGGTAACATCCATTTGAATACAACACGCGATGACATCCGTAACATTGCGATAATCGCGCACGTTGACCATGGTAAAACAACATTGGTTGACGGCATGTTAAAGCAGTCCAACGTCTTTCGGGATAATCAACAGGCTGGCGAGCGCATCTTAGATAGCAACGCGCTGGAACGCGAACGCGGCATTACCATCTTGGCGAAGAACACCGCCGTATTCTGGCACGATGTCAAAATTAACATTGTGGATACTCCCGGCCACGCGGACTTCGGCGGCGAGGTTGAGCGCGTGCTGAACATGGTAGACGGTGCGCTGTTGCTGATTGACGCGGTAGAAGGGCCGATGCCGCAGACGCGCTTTGTTCTGCGTAAAGCCTTAGAGCTTGGCCTGCGGATTGTCGTCGTCATCAACAAGGTAGACCGCCCCCACGCCCGCGTCGAGGAAGCGTTGAACGATACGTTCGACCTGTTCATCGAACTGGGCGCGACGGAAGAACAAGCGGAATTCCCGGTTATTTACGCTATCGGCCTGCAAGGGGTCGCCGGGCATTCACCGGACGAACTCGCGGAAGACCTGACGCCTTTGTTCGAGACCATCGTAAAATCCATCCCTGCGCCCGTCGTGGACTTCGACGCGCCGCCGACCTTGCTTGTCACCACGCTGGACTATGACAACTACAAGGGGCAAATCGGCGTGGGGCGTGTGCATACCGGCACGTTTAAGCGCGGCATGAACGTCATCCGCATGACGCCTAACGGCGCAAGTGTCAGTGGCCGTCTGGAATACCTGTTCACCTATCTTAACCTGGATCGTACAGAGATTGATGAAGCCCGCGCGGGTGAAATCGTCGCGTTTGGCGGTATGGAAAACATCAGCATCAGTGATACGATCGCACACCCCAGCGTCACCGAACCGTTGCCGACGATTGAAGTCGAAGAGCCTACCGTCCGCATGACGTTCGGCGTCAACACATCGCCGTTTGCCGGGCGTGAGGGCAAAACGGGCTGGGGGACATCCCGCCGTTTACGGGAACGCCTGTACAACGAAACACGGACAAACGTCGCGCTCCGCGTGGAAGACGGCACTTCGCCGGAAAAATTTGTGGTCAGTGGGCGTGGGGAACTTCACCTGGGCATCCTGATAGAGACCATGCGCCGCGAAGGATACGAATTTGAAGTCAGCAAGCCGGAAGTCATCTTCAAGGAAGACCCGGAAACAGGCGACCTGTTAGAGCCGATTGAAGATGTGCACATCGAAGTCGCGGACGAGAGCGCCGGGGCGGTCTTCGAGATGATTGGGGCGCGGCGTGGCGTGATGCTGAACATGGTCAGCGAAAATGGCACGACGTACTTAACCTATCTTGTGCCGACACGCTTCCTGATTGGCTTCCAATCACAATTTATGCGTGCGACAAGCGGCATGGGGCAAATCCACACCTTGCATCACGGCTATGATGTGGTCAAGGGCGAAGCGCCGCGCCGCCAATTCGGGAGTCTGGTGGCAGACCAGATGGGGATGGTCACGGCTTATGCGCTGGTCAACCTGCAACAGCGCGGGTCGTTCTTCATTGAACCCGGCACAGATGTTTACGAAGGCATGGTCGTCGGTGAGCACATCCGCAATGAGGATTTGAGCATCAATGTGGCGCGTGCTAAACATCTGACCAACTTCCGCGCCAAGCCCAGCGAAACCACCGATGGACTCGCGCCAGCCCGCAATATGAGTATGGACGACTTTATCGAATTCATGGCGGAAGACGAACTGCTGGAGGTTACTCCGGTGAGCTTGCGCCTGCGTAAGCGCGTATTGGACAACGACATGCGCCTGAAAGCTGTCAAGGCGCAGAAGAAGCTCGTCGAAGCACGTTAGACGAACCCGTGATGATGCGTGCAACGGGCAAGCAGATAACCCACCATAGCGCGGGGCTGGCACTCGCGCTAATGGTGATTGTGTTGATTGCATCTGCTGGGGTGCGGTTGCACTTGCTCGGCGCTCAATCCTTGTGGAACGACGAAGGCAACAGTTACATCCAAACAACGCGCACAATCAGCGCGATTGCAGATAACGCCGCCCGTGACATCCACCCGCCCGGATATTATATCCTGCTGGCGGGGTGGGTGCGTCTGGTCGGCGTTTCGGAGTTTGTCCTGCGCTCACTTTCCGCGTTGGCGGGCGTGCTTTCCGTTGCCTTAACCTTTGCGCTGGGGCGGCGGTTGTATGGTGCGGGGGTGGGCGTGCTGGCGGCGGGTTTTGTCGCGCTTAATACGTTCAGCATCACCTACGGCCAGGAGGCGCGGATGTATGCGCTGTTGGCATTGTGGGGGGTGGCGGCACTATGGGCGTTTGTACTGTTCGTGGAACGTCCCGGCAGGCGTCGGGCGGTGGCGCTGGCCGTGCTGAACGCCGCCGGATTGTACACGCACTATGCTTTCCCGTTTGTGATGCTGGCGCAGGGCGTCTTGTTTATCGGCTGGTTGCTGATGTCTCAACGCGGCAATCTGCGCGCCTCTGCACACCCCCTCATAACCTATATTGCGCTCAATCTGCTGACTATCGCGCTTTATGCCCTGTGGTTGCCGACCGCGTGGCGGCAAATCAGCACATGGCCGACAACCGGAATCGCCATCCCTGCGG
>DAIMZF010000068.1:0-16692 GCA_036734085.1 Aggregatilineales bacterium | reverse complement strand
AAGCAAGACTTAGGGTCTTTTTTATGCCTGAGGGCAGTAAATTTATTTGCTTAATCTGCTCAAGTGCATCATTTCGGTTAATCGGTTCTTGTAAATTCAGCCCTACCCTTTCGCATTGTTTATAATATTCATCTGTAACCGTCTTTGCTACAAAGTCTAACAAAGCAATCAACCGGCCTTGTTCTGAAGTTACATGAGCTTTACCGAAATAATCTTCTACTGAAAGTAAGTAAAGTAACGGCATATCATCAGAGATTTTTGAGGTGGTTTCCCGAAGATAGTCGATAACTGTTGTAACGTCTTTAATGTGAATGATTGCAGGAAGACTTGACGTTACCATTTCGCATCTGGATATGTATTTACACCGGAATGCAAGCCTACACGCTTGTACATTTGAAACCCTGTAAAAGGATGACCAAGCACGCCATCATGTATAGCCCAAGACCGTCCTCGAACAGTCGTCCATGCATTTTGTTGTCGAAACGGATTACTGCTGTCCAGCTTGTTGTGTAATTCACCACCGGGCTGAAAAGCATCATGTATCCACTTCATTTCTTTGTGGCCGCGCAGATAGTTGAAACCGTATCGCTCGAAAACAATTGCATTATGATAAGAGAGTGGCTCAATGAAGAACATATCATGCCCCATTTGTTGGACAAATTGCTCAAATAACGGCACAGATTCTTTAAAAGCGCGTAACCCTCGTCGGATTTGACCTGGTGATAAGCCGGCTTGCATTGCATCAATCTCTGCTGGGATGTTGCGTGAAGTTGTGCCAAAATTTGTTGGATTTCCCTGCAAATCGATGTCTATATTAAATCGTGGCGCATCAGGGTCATTTACCACAACCAGAAGCACAATCAACTGATTATTAAAAGCATCCGCTAAATTGACATACAGCATTGGGTCAATATCTGTGATTCTTTGCTTAACAATTAATTCTAGTGCGCGAGTTCCAACAGGACACCGAAATTGTATCGTCGGTTGGCTATCCACTGTTGCACTTGATGACTCGGGTTCAAGACCGTATTTAGCAAATAACCAATTAGGGAGGAGCGTTTTATAAATATCATGCTTTTGCTCCTCCGGTAGATTATTAATCGCCCGTATGGTATTCGGCCATTGTCCCTGCATCATGATAATTTAGTAATCCTTCAATGCACGCTGGATATCTCTATTAGCATCGCGTTCAGCCATTGCTTGACGCTTGTCGTAAAGCTTTTTACCTTTTGCGAGTGCAATCTCTACCTTTGCCAAGCCACGCACGAGGTAAATCTGCGTGGGGACTGAGGTATAGCCTTTATCTCTGATGCGTGTGATGATCTTCGCTATTTCACGTTTGTTCAATAAAAGTTTGCGTGGACGAAGTGGGTCTGTGTGACCAAATGTTGCGCCTTGCACATAAGGCGCAATGTGCGTATTCATCAACCATAATTCACCGCCACGTTCTTGAACAAAGCCATCTTGCAAGCTAACTCTGTTCCCACGCACAGATTTTATCTCGGATCCGAATAATACCATACCAGCCTCGAATGTGTCTTCAATGTGATATTCATGATAGGCTTTTCTGTTACGTGCGATGACTTTTCTGCCTTCGCCTGAGTCTTTTTTAGACATTATTGTAATAATCCTTGCAGGTAGCGTATCGCTTCGTCGATCTCGATGTCTCTTCCGTTCTCGTCAGGAATCATCGAGATGTCAGGCTGTAGGCCAATGTTATCGATACGATTACGGTTAGGCGTCAACCATTCTGCCGAAGTCACATGGATCGACGACGAATCTGATAGTTGAAAAATTTGCTGAATTGTTCCCTTACCAAATGTGACTTGACCTATCAAAATACCGCGTTCGGCATCTTGAATAGCACCCGCCAACAACTCCGAAGCACTCGCCGTTCCCCGATTGACTAAAACAACAACTGGAAGATCAATCGCAACACCTGTATTCGCATTGAAGGTGCGTTCGCCAGAGTTACGCACTTCGTACAACACCACGCTCTCATCGAGGAACATCCCAGCGACTTCTATTGATTCCTGTAGAAGTCCACCAAAATTATTTCTTAAATCCAAGATTACGCCCTGAATATCTGCATCTTGCAATTCTTCGATAGCAATTTGCATTTCATCGGGTGTTCTGCTGGTAAAACGGATAATTTGAATATAACCAAGCGGCTGACCTTGCTCCAGGACACGCCATTGTACGGATGGCACATTAATCACATCAAACAGAATAAAGATTGTTATTTCTTCATCATCACGCCTTAAGGTTAATTCAACCCCATTGCCTTCGCGCACCTCACCCCGTAACATCTGGTCTACACGATCTGCTTGAGTAGATAAATCAAGATCAACACCATTCACAGCAATCAAAGTATCCCCATCACGAATACCTTCGCGGATTGCGGGGCTTTCATCAAATGGATATAGAACAAACTCCCCTGCCGCATTACGTGTTATATTCACTCCAATTCCGCCATAAGTGCCGGCCAGCGCGTCCGACTCGCTACGGGCAACAGGCGGTTCTATGAAGAATGTACTGCGGTCATCAAGGCCGATTAATAGACCCCGTATCGCGTCATATTGACGTTGCGTATAGGATGGCTGTTCACGCAGGTAATGTTGGTCAAGTAACTGCTGTACCTCATCAAGAAGCGGGTAGCCGTCCGCCTCAACATCAATGCCGTTTGACGCGAATACAGAGGGTATATTCAAAATATCACGGACGACAAAGCCTGCACTAAAAACCAGTGCTAAACCTAAGCCAGATACAATGCCAAGTATAATTGATCGGATATATGGGTTTCTTTTATTTTGAGCATTCATATTGATAGCATACTATAATTAACATAGACGGTCAGCAACACTTATTTTAGCCCAGAGTACAACCTAGTGGTAGTCCTTACAAAAACAAGGAGCAGTAATGGCACACAATCCGCCGCTTATCCTGATAGCTGACGATCAAAAGCCCACCGTTTTGATGCTTGAACGCATATTTGTTCAGGAAGGCTATCAGGTAGCATGTGTCTATAATGGTGCAGAGGCATTTAACTCAGCACAGAATATCATTCCCGATCTCATTCTGCTTGATGTCAATATGCCACTTATGAATGGCTTTGATGTTCTTAAAAAGTTACGAGAGACAAGAATTACACAAAACATCCCAACAATCCTAATTACAGCAATGGGTGACCTTACGGATGTTGTACAAGGGCTTAATTTAGGGGCAGATGATTATATTCGTAAGCCATTTCATCCACAGGAATTATTAGCCCGTGCCCAGAGCAAAATACGTGCTCATCAACTAGAAACTGCTCTGCAGGAAAGAACCCGTGAAACGGAAATACTTTTACGGGTGAGTGATGAATTAAACCGCCATCTGCAATTGGACGAATTAATCTATTTTATCCTCTATGCCATCCTAGACCTTATCCCCTCCCAACAGGTTGTTTTGTGTTTCCTTGAGGATAAGCATGTAAGTGATTTGCGCTCAGTGAGTCAAACAGAAAGCACCCCTGACCAAAGTATTAGCCAGTATTTCATCAACGACGTTGTCTATTCTGAAGATGATTTTGTTCAGTGGGACAATGATATAACCTTACTGCCGCCCTACCCCTGCGGCATCGCAATCCGCTTGATGTTCCAAGATACACCCCGCTTTGTTTTAATGGCGGTGGGCAATAAAACATATGATGATCGCCATCAACGATTGTTTGCCGGCTTAGCCCACCAAGCGTCGTTAGCATTACAAAACGCGGAGTTGTATCAGATAAAAGCAAGTTACGCCGAAGAACTAGAAATAAAAGTAGCGGAGCGAACAGCAGAACTAGAATCTACCCAACAGATGCTCGTTCGTTCGGAGAAACTTGCCTCTATTGGCCGTTTAGCCGCCGCAATCGCACATGAAATTAACAATCCACTCCTACCCATTAAACTGGATTTAGAGGGCATTATTGAGGACATACGCAATAGCACAAATGTCAGCGAAGGCGATATTGAGCATATTTTAGAAAATGTGCAACGCATTGAAAATACAGTGGAAAATTTACTAGGCTTTACCGGAAACAAACAGGTGGACTCTGCCCGCTTTGCCCTGGTGGACTTGAACCACATTATATCGGGCATCATTAAGCTAAATCGCAAGCTGTTACAACAAGAGCAGATAACCGTAGAGGAGAACCTATCGGCCATCCCTAACATTTATGGAAATCGTTATCAGCTAGAGTATGTCTTTATGAATCTAACGCTTAATGCGAAAGATGCGATGCCCAAAGGTGGCAAGCTAACTTACAAGACATATGCATCTGATCAAAGCGTTATTGTGACGGTATCAGACACAGGCATCGGTATTTCGCCGGATATTATCGATAACATTTTTGAACCATTTACATCAACTAAAGAAGATGGCAATGGATTAGGATTGTATATTAGTTACGATATTGTAGTTAAACATGACGCTACAATCCATGTGGATACAAAGGTCGGCACAGGCACGACCTTTGTTATTGAATTTAAGCTTGATAATTGACTAGTCGAGTGTTGTCCATGTTCCGCTATATTCTGTCTGAGTCAACTCGCCATCAGCGAAAGAGGCGGCATTATCAAGAAGTGTACCGATGAAGCTGTATGTTTCGTTGGTCTCACAGTCGCTAATCCGAACACCGATCGCTTCTGCTTCAAGTGAGATGATGTCTATGTTTTGACTTAGACGCACTAACCCGGATTGTATGCCGTCACGCAGGAACGTTGGGTCTGGCATACCGCATAAAGAGACAACTTGTGTTATGCCTAGTTCTGTTAAAACATCTTCCAAGTCATTATTTGCCAATTCATATTCAGGAAAGATAGCCGCGAGACTTGCGGCGACCTGTGGCTCGGCAGTAATTTCCACTGCTTCATCATTATCGGGCGGCAAAAAAACAATGGGTTCTTGTGTGGGTTGTTGTGCTACCTCTGTGGCAGTCGCATCTGGGGTTGTTCCACTCAAACCGCCACTGACGATGATTACACCAATGACGACGAGAAGTAGAATAACTGCAAGAATCACCAACCGTCTTAGCCATGGGCTTCTGTCTGACTCTTCGTCTTGGGTATCGAAGTCATCATCAAAATCTTCAAAGTCATCAAACGATGTAGAATCGATCAAATTGTCATCCTCAGCCTCCACGTAGAACTCTAGTAGTTCTGTAAGGCCGGGATAGTTAGGGTCTAAATCCGCAACTTGGTTTAAGGCACGCCTTGCTTCGTTCGGATCCTCTACTGCATGGGCATAAATCCACCATGCGTCAGGATTTTTGTTATCATCGACCAAAACGGATTGAATAATCTCACGCGCTTCAACAAGGCGATCTTCTTCAATGAGTTGAAAAGCCCTCGCAAGTGCGCTATCGTGTGTTGAACCCATCATTGGTGGATGCCCCCTAAAAGCGATGAATAAACAAACTAACAGCAGTTTACATCGAAAATCGACAATCCCGCAACAAATCGATTGTATTTACCCTAAACAAAAAGCGACGAGATGTTTTTCGTCGCTTTCTCATACTTTGGTATGCCCTGGAGAGGACTTGAACCTCCACCCCGTAAAGGACACGGCCCTCAACCGTGCGCGTCTGCCTATTCCGCCACCAGGGCATGTATTAAGGACATTATACATTTTGTAGAAATGCTGTCAATCCTTTTGAGTTGCGCCAGTTTCCTATAGAATAGATTAAGGTTTTGCACAAGTAAGGAAAAACCAATTATGCGTATTGCGGTTGATGCGATGGGAAGCGACAATTTTCCGGAACCCGATGTGAACGGTGCTATACTGGCCGCATCCGACTATCCTCAAGACGAAATTATCCTGGTTGGCCAGCAGACAGTTATTGCGTCTCTTCTAGAGCGTCATAAGTTGGTGTTGCCAGCTAACGTCCGAATTGCCCATGCGGAAGAAGTCATCACGATGACAGATAAGCCGAGTGTCGTCGGCAAAGAAAAACCGCAATCATCCATGCACATTGGTTTAAATTTAATTAAAAATGGTGAGGCTGATGCGTTTGTTACAGCCGGCAATACAGGGGCTGTCCACGCGATTGCGATGCTGTTTACCCTTAAGCGTATCCCTAGTATTAAACGCCCCGCCTTGACAATCATTTTTCGCATTCATGATAAGCCTGTGATTTTTTTGGATGTGGGTGCTAATGCAGAATCAAAAGCGGAATGGCTGGCACAATACGCTGTAATGGGTAACATCTACGCAAAATATGCCTTAGGTTTAGCAGAGCCCAAAGTTGGTTTAATCTCCAACGGTGAAGAAGAAAGCAAAGGGACAGTCGAGATACAAGATGCCGCGCGACTCATTGATCAATTGCCATTAAATTTTGTCGGCAATATCGAGCCTAACGACATCCATACAGGTGCCGTAGATGTCGTCATATCGGACGGTTTTACCGGCAATATCATGATAAAAACATTCGAGTCTTCGACCCGCTACCTTGCCGAAGTCATCCGAAAAGAGTTACGTGGCTCTCTCATATCTCGATTAGGAGCATTGCTTTCTATCCCGGCATTTAGACGTGTACGGAAGAAAGTAAGTCCCGATGAGATTGGGGGTGCGCCCCTATTGGGGGTCAACGGTGTTGTTATTGTTGCACATGGTCGTTCCGATAGCAATTCGATCAAGAATGCTATTCATCAAGCACGAAAAGCTGTTGAAGGCAAAGTTGTGGAACATATCACTGTTGAGATGCAAAAAATTGGTAATATAACCGAAGGTGCCAATTAACGATGGATTTCTTACGTAATGGTCGTCATCGCGTTGTTATCACTGGAATGGGTGCTGTGAGTGCGCTAGGAGATGTTGCGGATTTGTGGCGCGGCGTTTCTTCCGGCACATCCGGTATCCGACGTATAGAGACAATTAATGTTGATCATGTAGCCGTTAAAATCGGTGGTGAAGTTCGGGATTTTACCCCATCACCAAATATTGATCGCAAAGAACTTCGCCGCATGGGACGCGCTTCACAGTTTGCAGTCACTGCCGCTTTCGAGGCGCTAGAGTCGGCAGGTTTAACAACCGACGAAATAGCAGGTATTGGCGAACGGGTAGCGGTTGTTGTCGGTACGTCGCTAGGTTCACATGAAATGTCTGAACAAGCAACTTTTAAATATAAAACTTCTGGCTACAAGAAGCCAAATCCACTCTCCTTGATTAACTCTCTCCCAAATATGCCCTCCCACTACATTAGCCGATTTTGGGGAGCGTTGGGGCCAATGACGACACCTTCTACCGCTTGCGCCGCAGGCACGCAGTCAATCGGTGAAGCGGCAGATATGATTAGGTTAGGCCGTGCAGATGTTGCAATTGCTGGTGGTGTCGAAGCCATTTTGCAAGATTACACACTAGCAGGGTTTGATGCAATGAATGCACTTGCCGTTAACTATAACGAACACCCTGATAAAGCAAGTCGTCCGTTTGATAAAAATCGTTCCGGTTTTGTTTTTAGTGAGGGATGCGGCATTGTTGTTTTGGAGAGTCTCATCCACGCTTATCGCCGGAATGCTCACATTTATGCTGAAGTTCTCGGCTATAGCGCATCATCAGATGCTTATCACGTCGCGGCACTTGACCCCAATGGCGAGGGAGCGGCCAGAGCCATGCGCTGGGCCTTGCAAGATGCTCAAGTCGCACCAGAGGATGTGGATTACATTAACGCACATGGGACATCCACGTCGGCTAATGATAAAATGGAAACCCTAGCCATAAAAAGAGTCTTTGGTGAGGCCGCATATGATGTCAACATCAGCTCCACAAAAGGGGTCTTAGGCCATGCTTTAGCGGGTTCTGGCGCCTTAGAAGTCATCATCTGTGTAAAAACACTCATAGAAAAGATTATCCCGCCTACCGTAAACTTGGATACCCCTGACCCTGAATGCGATCTGAATTACACGCCGAACTTCTCCAAGATTGTAGATAAAATTCGGTATGTGCTGTCAAATAGTTTCGGGCTTGGCGGACAAAACGCTTCAATTGTTCTGGGACAAATTTAGCCAATGAATGAAACGCTGGAACCGATTGAGTCTTCGCTCAAAAAAGGGGATTATCGCCGGGCAGAACAACTACTGGAGAAAATCTCTATAAATCATAGAGATGATGCACAAGTCGTTATACTGGCCGCTAAACACGCTTATTTGACTGGCAAGTACACAAAATCTATCACCCTTTTAGAAACATTGCCGCCAGAAGAACTAAATCCCGAGACAAGGATTTTGTTCGGGGATGCTTACTTTGCCAGGTACAAGCAGGCACCAATCGGGCATTCTCAGCGTACAGATGCGGACTACGCACTCCAACACTATCATAGTTGCACATCAGACTTTGCAGAGTATGAAGACATCGCTTGGGTTTATTATAAAATCGGGTTGGTCTTAAAGACCTTAAATGAGCAAGAAAGCGCATGTAGTTACTTTCGCCAAAGCCTGAATATGCCATCGCAGAGTCTATCAGTCAAGTCATTTGCATATGAGCAACTAGCCCAGCATGAGTTTTATATCCAGCGTGATTTTAAACAGGCGCTCCAATTATTAGAGTTAGCGATAGCAGTTTACATCCCTGATTCAGATCAGGTGTGGTTTATACATACATTGCTCTTCAAAGCTAAGATTTTACAGGTTCAGCAACGATTTGAAGATGCTTTTAAGGCTGTTGAATTAGCGATTAAACATGCTCAGACACATTTTCAATCCGATGGCAATCAACTTGCCGATATATACTTTAAGGCGGGAGAACTAACATCACAGATGGAGGGCTATGATGTGCATAGTGAAAAATACATGCAATCATATCTTCAGCTACGCCCCAAGCCGGAAGGCATAGATATTTCCTGGTCACGTGCGAATGAAGTTATCGCCAATATGCATTTTACCGCTTCGCATTATCGCCAGGCGCTGACTGCCTATATTGCTACTTTACAATACAATCCTTATCATCCATGGCAGACAACTATTCATTACCAAATTGCGCGATGCTACTACCACGAGGGTGATTATCCACATACGATTAGCGCATTACAGCAATTGCTAGATACTGCTGAGCGTGACAATATCACGGTTACAGACTTCCGCGTTTATGATATGCTTGGCAGTGCGTATTTCGCGCTTGGAGACTTTAAAGCGGCGGCACATTCGTATCGAGAAGCCCTCAAGCTTACCCCACCACATCCCGGTTTGGTGGACAAAATCAAACTCTATTGGCATTATTCCCAGCAGTTAGACCAGCAGAAGGACGAACCAAAATGAACCCTATTATCGTAATTGGCGGTGGGCTAGCCGGCACAGAAGCCGCCTGGCAGTTAGCTGAACGTGGAATAAATGTCAAATTATATGAAATGCGACCACACAAAACTACTGGAGCGCATGTATCCAACCAGTTAGGCGAGCTAGTATGCAGTAACTCATTGGGTTCAAAGTTACGCGACCGGGCAACGGGTGTACTTCAGTACGAATTACGTATGTTAAACTCCAAACTTCTTGCCTGTGCGGATGCCTGCGCTGTGCCAGCCGGCGGAGCATTGGCTGTTGACCGTGAAGCATTCGCCCACGCGGTTACACAAGCTATTGAGGCTCATCCTAACATCGAGGTTATCCGTGAAGAGATTTCACATATCCCTGATGGCCCAGCCATTATCGCTACCGGCCCGCTAACATCGGACTCGCTTTCTCAATCCATCGCAAAATTAACGGGAGAGACCTACCTATATTTTTATGATGCTATCTCACCAATCGTAACTATCGATAGCATTGATATGTCCATTGCCTTTCGCGCTAGCCGTTATGAGCGCGGCGAGACGGACGAAGGTGATTACATCAATTGCCCGATGACAAAAGATGAATATTTGCGATTTGTCACCGCGCTCCGCGAGGCTGAGACGGCTGAACTGCGTAATTTTGAACGAGAAGACGAGAAGTTTTTTGAAGGTTGTGTCCCTATAGAGCAACTGGCAAAACGAGGTGACGACACGCTCGCTTATGGGCCGATGCGTCCTATAGGCTTAACTGATCCACGCACAGGCAGACGGCCTTACGCGGTTGTCCAACTACGGAGAGATAATCTTACCGGTACGTTATATAACATTGTTGGTTTTCAGACGAACATCCGATGGGGAGCGCAAGCGGAGATATTACGGCTGATACCTGGCCTGGAAAATGCGGAGTTCATCCGGTTAGGTCAAATGCACCGCAATACATTTATTAATAGCCCCACCCTCTTACATAGCACAATGCAATTCCGTGAGCGTGAGACACTGTACTTTGCCGGGCAGATTACAGGCGTTGAGGGATATGTAGGTAATGTGGCAACAGGCTTGATTGCGGCCTTAAATATGGCACGGCAAATTCAGGGCGAATCCGCATGGACACCCCCGCAGACAACAATGCTCGGCGCATTATGTTATTACGTATCTCATGCAGAACCACAGCACTTCCAACCGATGAAAGCTAACTTCGGTATTTTGCCGGACTTACCCAACAAGGTGAAGAATAAGCGCGACCGTTACGCGGCTTATTCGAGCCGGGCATTAACTGATATGTTGCACGCTATACAGGACATGAATGACCCATCACTACAGGGTGTTCAGATACCGCAAGACGAGGCTGTGGTAGAATAAATATCAATATATCCAACTTAAAACTTATAAAAGGATTATAGATGCCGTCACCAGCGCACCGCCTATCTAACCTACCCCCCTATGTGTTCTCAGTCATTGGTGATCGATTGCGCCAGATGCAAAAGGACGGCATTAATGTAATACGGTTGGACATCGGCAACCCGGATATGCCGCCGCCATCAGATGTGGTCGAAGCACTCTCTACATCTGCTCGTCACGACGGGCATCATGGCTATACCGGGTATCGTGGACTAGCTGAATTCCGCGTTGCGACAGCCGATTACTATAAACGACGCTTCGGGGTTACATTAAACCCGGATAATCAAATACTACCTCTATTGGGGAGTAAAGAAGGCATCGTTAATTTGTCGATGGCATACTTGGATCGTGATGATGTTGTGCTGGTTCCAGACATTGGCTATCCATCTTATAGTATGGGGGCTTATCTAGCTGGTGCAGAAGTTTATTGGGTTAAGCTCGACAAGACTACTTTTCAGCCGTTGATTAACGATATTCCTGACGACATTTTGCAACGTGCCAAACTGCTCTGGGTGAATTATCCGAATAACCCTACAGGGGCGACTGTTGATGCCGACTTCTATAAACGCATGTCAGCGTTCTGCGAAAAGCATGACATATTACTCGCCTCTGATAATCCATATATGGATGTTGTGTTTGATGGGTACCAAGCACCCAGTGCGCTACAAGCAAGTGACAGTACTGAGAATATCATAGAGTTTTATTCTTTCTCTAAAAGCTATAACATGGCTGGCTGGCGATTAGGTGTAGCAATTGGTGATAAGATTGCAATTGACCATCTACTCAGTATCAAGAGCAATGTAGATAGTGGACACTTTCAACCGATATACGATGCCGGTATCGCGGCTTATCAGACTTCACAAAGTTGGATAGACGAGCGCAATGCAATCTATCAGCAACGGCGGGATTTTATCATGACCGCCCTCTCTGAAATCGGCCTATCTGCACAGAAGCCAAAAGGTTCACTATATATATGGGCGAAAACAAGTGATATGCCGGCAGAGCAATATGTAGAGCGTGCATTAACCGAAGCACATGTATCTATTGCGCCGGGCGGCGCTTATGGACAAGGCGGTGAGGATTACATCCGCCTCAGCTTAGGTGTACCCATTGATAAGCTAGAGAATGCCATCGAAAGATTAAAAAACTGGTATAAGAGGCAAATTTGAAAAACAAACTAGAAGGATATTACGTTTCGTCTACGCCTAAGGAGCAAGCCTATCTTATTGGGCTTTACGTGCGCGGGTCTTCCCCCTTGCTATCTGTACAGGAATCCCTTGACGAACTAGAAATGCTCGCTGAAACTGCCGGAATGAGCGTTGTCGGTCATACACATCAATCATTGCAAAGGATAGACACCACAACATTTATCGGTTCTGGTAAAGTCCAGGAAGTAATAGAAGCTATAGGTGATTTAGATGCCGGAGTCGTTATTTTTGATGATGAATTATCGCCTCGACATCAGCGTGAATTAGAAAAGCGGTTTGGCGAGAACATCAAAGTAATTGATCGTTCTACACTTATCCTGGATATATTTGCCCAACACGCACGCACAAAAGAAGGTTCGCTACAAGTAGAACTGGCACAATATGAATACCGTCTGCCCCGCTTAACACGTCAATGGACACATTTAGCTCGACAAGCAGGTGGTGGTGGTTCACGGAGTGGTAATGCAGGGGTCGGTCTACGTGGGCCGGGTGAAACTCAGCTAGAAGTTGACAAACGTGAAATCCGCCGCAAAATTAGCAAGCTCAAGGAAGATATTGAGCAAGTCCGGCATCATCGCGCACGCCATCGTCAACAACGTGTTAAAAATCAGGTTCCTGTTGTCGCACTCGTAGGCTATACCAACGCCGGCAAATCGACATTATTTCATGCGCTAACGGGTGCAGATGTATATATAGCAAACCAACTCTTTGCTACGCTAGACCCTACAACACGCAAGTTA
This sequence comes from Aggregatilineales bacterium, assembly GCA_036734085.1. GTDB lineage: Bacteria > Chloroflexota > Anaerolineae > Aggregatilineales > Phototrophicaceae > J038. The sequence continues at coordinate 4,066 of DAIMZF010000068.1, read as the reverse complement.
GAATTACCCGGCGGCCAGCATGTTGTCATGACAGACACAGTGGGTTTTATCCAAAAACTACCAACCACACTGATTGCCGCTTTTCGCGCAACACTGGAAGAAATCGCAGAAGCAGATGTAATTGTTCACGTTGTTGATTTATCTCATCCTAACGCTTATGAACACTACGAAGCCGTAGAAGATACATTAGCAGAACTCGATGTACCATATGTGCCGAAGATTCTTGTTGCTAACAAAGCAGATAAATTAAATGAACAAGATATTGCAGAGCTTTTATCAGGATTTCCATTAAATGCAGATTACAAGCATAGCATTAGTGTTTCGGCGTTAAAGTCTACAAATCTTGGCGATCTAGTTCATTTCATAGAAGAGACACTAGCAATGAGTTCCCGCTGTTCACATCTACTGATACCTCACGATCGCGGAGACATCGTGTCTGACTTACATCAAACAGGCACTGTAAGAAAACAAGATTACGTTGAAGATGGCGTTATGATAGAGGTTCAGCTATCTGAAGAGCTACACGACAAATATAGTCATTATCTGGTTCAAAGGTAAAATGATGATAAAAAGAATAGACAATTCACAGTTTCTATCCCGTCTCCTGCAGAAAACCTCAGATGCTATTGCCCGCCAGCGCGGATTGCCCATCGTTTTTGGAATTATGCTCGTCGTTGTCAGCCTGATTGTCCAGTCTTTGAATGTCTTTGTCAGTAGTCAGTTGTTGGGACTCATAGGTGTAGTGATACTTCATATCGGTGTTCTGATTGCATTGATAGGTTTAGCAGTTACAACACCACTGGGTAAGTAATCAGAACACCGATTGATAGATTGATAGTCTATTCCACAAGTTGAAGTTTATAGATGTCATTCTGGTAAATTGTATGAATGAACAGTGTATTGTCAGGTGAAATAGTTAAACCAGATAAAGGTGAATTCAATTCACTGTATAAGACAATTTCAACCTGATCATTTGTACATCCATTTAAGCAATCATCAGGATAAACACGACCAACAACACCTCTACTTCCTATTGAATAGGAAAAATAGAGGTATCCGTCATTATGATGAACCAGGTTAGTGACATTCTGTAGTCCAGATACTAACGTGTTAGAAACATTATCATTACTGTATTCAAACCAGACGATACTGTCTCTGGTACTGCTATTATTTGCAACAAACACATAATTATCGAGTATAGCGATTCCCATTGGAGATCTCAAACCAGATAAGATAGGTTCTAATTCTCCTGTTCTGGTTATTCTGTAAACCACCCCTTCCAGTGTGCTTGTTACCAGAAAACTGTTCTCATCCATGTAGACAATACCCCAGGGACTTTCGATATTCTCTATCACTGTCTGAGGATTACTTCGATTATTAACCCTTACAATAGCATTTCTTCCATAGTCAGGTATCCATATGCTTAGATTATCAGTCTCTTCTACGTAAAGTGTGTGAGCATTCTGAATACCCCTGCTATGTACAATAGTACGACTTGATTCAACATCTATCAAATATAATGTTGAATCACCAGTACACGATACATAAAGTTGATTATTATGCCAGAAAATAGCATTTGGTCTTAACACATCACCTGTAACTTCCTCCAAGTCAGATTGAGTAAAAGGTGATGTAATCATAATGATGTCTTCTGAAATAGGTTCTTCTGTGAGTGATGTGGGAGGGGTTGAAGGAGTTGGTGTCTTTGTGGGGATTGGTTCTGTTAAAGTCTCTTGCATAAACGATACAAATACGAAAAGTAGAAATAGATAAATCATGTCTGTTTTCTTTTATGACTATACGAATTACTAGATGTGTGGAATTGATAGGTAGAACGTTGAGCCTTTTCCTTCAACGCTATCAAAATATGCTCGGCCATTGTGGTTTTCTGCAATAGTTTTAACAATACTCAGCCCTAAACCTGTACCAGTAACATGCTCTACGCCCTTTTGTTCACCACGATAAAATCGTTCAAAAATGTGGTCTCCCAGTGCCTCAGGTATACCCACACCTTCATCCGTAACACTGAATATAACATAATTTCCCTCTAAAAAAGCACGGATTCTGACAATCCCACCCTCTACTAAGGTAAACTTAACAGCGTTTTCGACTAAGTTAATTAAAGCACGTTCAAACTGTTTTGCACTTGCTTTAAAATCTGGCAAATTATCTTCTAATTCAACACGTATTTCCACATTACGATCTTCAATGAAGTATTTTAATTCTGATAAAGCGTTGTGAATAACATCGTAAGGAGAGCATTTTTCCTCTAAGATATTTGCTGAAGACAACAACTCTATATCCAGAATGCCTCGGATAATGCGATTCATTCTGTCAAGTTGTGCTTCAATTACATTTAAAGATGAATTTGATCCGCTATTTTCTGTAATAACATCATAATCACGCAATAAATCCACATGCATCAAGGCACCCATGAGAGGATTCTTCAGATCATGACTAGCCATGCGGACTAATTCACTCCTCATCCTGTTAAGTTGCTTCTGCTCTTCAAATAACTGACTATGCGAAATAGCAATAGCAACTTGAGAACTCAATAATTCGAGTGAATACACATCATCCGAGTCAAATAACCTGCCATGTTTACCCGTAATCACTTGTAGAACCCCGATAATCTCTGTTCCATAGCGCAAAGGAACACAAATTACAGAGCCAAACGCGCTATTGTACGCTTGCGGGAACTCTTCAGTATAATGCCAATCCCGTTCGTAATCCTCTAGGAAAATCGTCTCGCCTTTTTGGGCGCATATCCCTAATACACCCACACCAAAATTTATTTCACTATCAATATATTGCTGTGGCAGGTTATGTGCTATCACAACAGTCAATACAGGCTCGGTATTCTTGCGTAGACAGATGCACACGCCATCGGCACCTAACCATTCCGCTACCTGGTCAGCAATAGCGTCTAGCACTGTCCGTAATGATAGTAAACGCGAAATTGCCAGGCCAATCTGATATATTGCTTCGATTTGCGTGTCCCGCTTAGAAAGTGGTGTAATAATTTCCTGCTTAATTATCCCAAAACTGAGTATCAAACTACCTATACAGGCAACAATAGTTGCCAATGATAAAGCCGAGCCTGCCTGTACAAATAAAAGACTCTGGCCTAAAGCGAATACAAACACACCGACAATAATCAGTCGTGATTTTAATTTACGACGATAGCGCCACACAATAAATGCACTAAAGAAATCAAAAAAGAGGTAAAAAGATACAAATATAGGCTGAAAACCGTCCTCTAATCTAAGATTTGTTGCATTAAATACAAGCAATCTGTAAGCAACAATTACAAATACGCCAATTAACGTAAATAATCGAAGATATCGTCTTTGCAAACCCACCAGTGCTGTAGATAGCAAATACAACAACATACTTGATGTCACAAAGCCGATCTCAAGCACTGCATTGGCTATCTCACTAAGTTCTATAAAATCTCCGCTCAGTGAAGCAAATCCGTATAAAAATGAGCCAACATTCCACACAAGAATCGCTATCAAAAAATAGCCAAATGCCTGATTTATGAATAGACGTGAGTTGTACCAGAGAATAATAATCAAAAAGCCCAGCGATAAGCTGAGCGTTAAGCCATTAATGAGGAGTGTAACTGCACTGAGTGTCATTGTTCTTACAATGATTACTTGTTAAACGGAAGACGTACTGTGCCCGGTATCTGTTTCTCAAAACGATAACCTATCCGGTGTTCTGTTAGGATATAGGTAGGATTAGCCGGATCTGGCTCGATTTTGCGTCTCAGTTGGCTGATGTAAACACGCGGATAGTAGATATCGTCGATATACTCTTCACCCCACACCTGTTCTAATAAGTCACGCTGGGAAACAACTCTGCCATTATTTTCCATTAGAACTGCCAATAACTTAAATTCGGTAGGCGTCAAGTGCATACGTTGACCGCTCACGTATACATGGCGTCGATGTAAGTCAACATTGAGGTATTGGTCGTCATAACCTTGTTCCTGTTCACCAACGCTGACGTTAACACGCCGTATAATAGCCCTTACACGCGCTACAAATTCGTTTAAACGTAC
>DAIMZF010000067.1:0-17021 GCA_036734085.1 Aggregatilineales bacterium | reverse complement strand
ATGTTTGGTTATAAAATTTGCGGTTGCTCACTCCGGCACACAGACACAGCCGGAGAAGCTAAGCGAGAAGGCGAGGTTGGTTACTCGGCGTTAATCGCCAGGGGTATCAGCCGATTATGCTGTGATTCGTTCGGTGAATGTCATCCGCTTGGTTTGGCTTAGGGCAACGTCTGCCACTTTCCATTCTGCTAAAGTTCCTTCTATCCAACACTGTGAATTAGGTTATCTCATCCGTAATAAGCTGTCAACATCATCACAGGCCATCTCATACTCTGCCATGACTTCTTCATAGCCCAAAGCGGCTAAAATCGGCCAGGCTGGTTCATCCTCACAAATACTCATCATGCGGCATATGCTGTTTGGGTGCAGATGATGAATACCCCCCAGCAATGCCGTAAGGTCGGCTTCCTTGCCTGGCAAGAAGCCTAAATCCACAAAGGTAATCACTTCGCCCCATACATAACCCATCGCGTAGGCGGTTGGCCTGGCCTGTGAGCCGACAGTCCACGTCAGATAATCAAATTGACGCAGGGAGGGAGCTTCTCGCGCCCAGTTAGGGCGCATTGAATGATAGTCTGCATAATGCGGCATCAAACGCGATGAGATTGTATCCTGCACATGCAGATTAGGCACTTTAGCAGGTGGTTCATCGCACCCTACGGAAAGGATGCGACGTATACGCCGAAAGCCTAGCCCGTCGTAGAGGGTTAAAGCAATGGCGTTATCTTCATTAACTTCAAGCTGAAGGTGAGTCACGCCATGTAATTTAGCGGATTCTGCTAAGGCAAACATCAATGCACGGCCTACCCCACGCCGCCGATATGGTGGTAAAACGGCGATACTACTCACCCATCCACGTTCCCCACGAATCCCCAGAAAGCCAAAGCCTATAATTTTCTCATCAAGCCACGCAACTTGTGACGCGGAGAAACTAACATCGGAAACTTGCTGAATTTGCATCAGCGTCTGCGGTGTAGCTTGAATCGGCAAGATGTAATCACTATAGGCGGCATTGTAGGCAATAACTAATGCGTTCATATCTGTATCAGCAACGGTAGAAAACGCAATGGCCTGGCTCATTGCGATTGCTCATAAGCCGATGCGTGAAATTGATGATGAAGCGTGACGGGCTGTGATAGATCGTTGTATGTTTCGGTAAATTCACGTTCTAAAGCTTCCACACGTTGCGCGATTTCTGCGTCCGTCATGTGCCAGGTGGAAGACCACATGCGATTTTTAAACGAATTAATGACATCATGGGGCGCTAGTTGTGATGAAAATTCGTGTATGATGTGGTTCCTCTGTTGCCAGCCGAAGTTCTGCAGATAAGTATTGGCTCGTTCCCAATTACCGGGTCGGCCTTGTACCTCCCCCATCATACGGCGGCGTGCTTTATTGAGGGCGCTATCGTTGCTGTTCCAACACTCTAGCACAATGCCATCCGGCTTAAGTACACGGCGCATCTCGTCATTGAGTGGTGCAAAATCCGGCAATAGGTGGAAGATATGAACCGCTAAAACTGCGTCAAAGGTAGCATCTGCATAAGGGAGATGATAGACATTGGCCTGTACCGGATAGATGACCTCTGACTGTTTTTTTTCAAAGATGCGCTTCATCATGGCAGTAGATATATCCACACCATGCACACTGACGCCGATTTGCTTGGCTAGTGGCAGAGCAACGCGGCCTGTTCCGATAGCGACTTCTAAAACCTGACTATCCGCATTTAAGTCGCCTGCTTTAGCGATGGTCTGTCCGATGTCGGGTTCGACATCTGGCGGAAAGCCACGTGTATCGTCATAAAAGTGGGCGGCACGGTCAAATGAGATGATATCTTGTTGGTTCATTCCAAGCCTTTTCAATGACTATAAGAATTAATCACTGTTATTGTAGAGCGAGGGCGCGTTGCGGCGCACAGTCTCCGGGCCGAGTTTATCCTCTAATTTTTTACGTAATTTGGGCGTTTCTTCCGCCCATTTGCTTTGGAGTTGCTCTTTAGAGGCTCTGTAACCATCGCCGGGATGAGACATCATACCGTTGGCAACAGATGGGGCGGAGGTAATAACCCGTTGAACAGGATTATGCTGGCAGTTGGGGCACGGGGGCGCGTCATCATTCATGCTATGGCGTGCTTCAAAACGGTGGTTACAGGTTGGGCATTTGTAGTTATAAATCGGCATTATCCACACCCTTTCTTAACGAGCAGAAGAAGAAGGACACGGATAACCGCGCCCTTCTGTAGGGTTGTTTTGCCTATATTATACTACGGGATTTCGACGTAATCGAAGGTATAGCCTACGGTTGTGGGGATGATGCCGATGAAGTAGTTGCGGCCTGCACCATATTGGATGGAAGGAATTTCCGCGATGACTACGCTAGGGTTGGTGGCATCCACAACGGTGAAGCCATAAGCACCAACGACTAATTCCGCAAAGTCAAACGGTTGAGTACCATCCACACCAGGATAAGCCAGGAAGCTAATCACCTGTAAGCCATCATCGCGGATAACCGCAATGGGCGTAGTCGAAGGGATAGCATGGAACACAGAGAAGCGGAACAGGCCGCGCTCTGGTTCGCTGAAGTCTTCGGCAATAACCGTTAATTCCAGGGTATCTTGCTCGATATAACCATGGGCGACGGCTGTCAGGTATTGCAGGCCACCAACGACTAATTCTGCTTCGATGACAGCATTGCTGAGGCCAGCCCCAGCCGGAGCAACAGCCACATCATAAGTGCCCACAGGCAGTTCTACAAACTCAGTCAGTTCAGTAAAGGCAAGTTCTTGAATGTCGGTTAGTTCACCATTGAGGTAAACATCAACGGCAGGTGTGCCAGAGGATAGATGTGCCACGCGGACAAAGCCACTGGTCGCGCTGGCCGCCGGGCCTAAGTCGCGTAAGTCGCCTACGAATTCATCTTCAATAGTGCCGAGGTTGGTGGAAACCAGTACGGGCACTGGGCTTGTGGCAATGTTGATAACGGCAATGAAGTAATGGCGCTGTTGCGCGTAGTTAAACTCGCCCAGATCCAGCAGGACGGTTTCACCATCCACGCCATCTAAAACCTGTATTTCGCGCGTGCCTTCGGTCAAAGTTAAGGTAGTGAAGTTCGGCTCGGAAACGCCTTCAGCAGAGACAACCGTATCCGGATAGGCCAGGAAAGCGAGTGTTTCGCCATCAGCAACCACGCTTACAGGTAAAAATTCCGGGATGGCGTGGTAGAAGCTAAGGCGGGTTTCGCCAAAACCAAGCGGGCTGTAGTCTTCTTCAATTAAATCCAGGGCTAGGGAGTCCAGTGCGGCAAGGCCGATAGCAAAGGCGCTGTACCAATTCCCCGCCTCTAATTCCACTGTCTCTTCAATGACAGCCTCGCTAAGGGATGCACCAGCAGGGACGATGGCGAAGGTATAAACACCTGCCGGAAGTTGATACCAGTCACTCACTGTACCAAAAGGAACGTTTTGTAAATCTGTTGGGGCACCGCCGACGTAGACATCGACATTGGGCGCGCCCGGTGCAAAATGCCCTATGCGGATTTGCACAAGTTCTTCGTCAGTTTGTGCTGTAACCACATTTGCATAGACCAAGGCAAACATTGCAACCATTATCAAAGTCAAAAGTTTCTTCATAGCGGTTTTATCTCCTTATAATAGTCGCTAAGACGCGCCTATTTTGGCTTGTTAAATGAAAAATGTAAAGACACAGGACACAACGTTAAGAGTATCTGTACAAAACAATGACGCTGTACAGTTTTTACTTATTGCTTTGTGACCAGATGAGTTGCTCCCGGACTTGTAAATCGGTATGGCGTATCTTCATCGCTAAATCCGCCGCCAAGTTACGCATTAAGCGATAGCCAAGTTGGGGGTACGTGTCGCATAACAGCATCAGCTTATCACGCGGGATAACGACTAAATGTGTGTCCTGATGGGAACACCGCGCCCCTGCGGAACGTAAGCCTTGATCTACAAGTGAGACTTCCCCAAAAGACTGCCCACGCCGGAGGGTTGCAATGGTGTGTACACCGGCAGTCACATCACGCCCGACGAGTGCCGGGTCTACCAAAATCTGAATCTCGCCCGAAGCGATGACATAGAGTTCATCACCGGGACTGTTTTCCTCAAAGATGATGTCGCCTGTTTGATAGTGGCGTTCACTGCAAATAGAGCCGATAAGTTCTAGCTGTGTGTTGCTCAACTCGTCAAAAATGTCTGCTTGCTTTAGGATATTCACGACAGACATCAGCATCTCCTATAGTTTATTAATTGATGGGATAAACTAACCCCATATTTAGAATGGATTGTATCATAGTTAACTCTGCAACGCATCAATCAGCCGTTACCTGACTGAACATGGACTTTGCATTTTCGATGTAATTGAGCGATTGATGGCGGAAATAGGTATTATATAATTCTGCGTAGTGTCCATTTTGCGCCATCAGCTGTTCGTGGCTTCCTTCTTCAATAATTGCGCCCTCTTTAAGCACAATGATGCGGTCAGCATTGCGGATAGTGCTAAGACGATGCGCGATTAAGATAGAGGTGGAATTTCGCAGGATCAAATCCAATGCTTCCTGTATCTGCGCCTCTGTGAAGGGGTCTACGCTGGCTGTAGCTTCATCGAGGATGAAGATAGCAGGCTTTTCCAGCAGGACACGCATAAGCGAAACCAATTGACGTTGCCCCATGCTGAGGTGTGCGCCACGTTCACCCACGTCTGTGTCTAACCCTTCCGGCAAACCTTCCAGCCATTCGCCATTGCCAACGCTATAAGCCACTTCGCGGATTTGTTCATCAGTTGCGGTGGGGCGACTGTAGCGGATGTTATCGCGCACTGTGCCACTAAATAAAAATGGCTGTTGGGGCACAATCCCTAGCTTACTACGGAAGGATGCTAAATCAAACGTGCGGATGTCCCGCCCATCAATCAGGATTTCGCCTGCCTGAAACTCGTAGAAGCGCGTGATGAGCTTGGCAATGGTGCTTTTACCTGCGCCTGTATGCCCCACGAAGGCCACATCTTCGCCTTTGCGGATGGTCAGGTTAAAGTCCGTCAGGATGGGGATATCTGATGAATAGCTGAACATCACATCTTTAATCTCAATTAAGCCCTGGACATCCTGCGCGGGTTGGTTATCCGTTTGCTGGACGGTGTTATCTGCATCCACTAACGCGAAGATGCGTTCTGTCGCGCTGAGGGCTTGCTGGAACTGGCTCCAAACTGCCGAGAGATTGATGAATGGGAACCAGAAGCGGTCTACACCTTGAATGAACAAAAACCATGAACCAATATTCACGATGCCCCAGACAACATATTGCGCCCCGACAAATAAAATCAGCGCGACAGCAAACCCGGCCAGAATGTTCAATACCGGGAAGATGAGCGCCAGCACAAACCCCCGCCGCATGTTAATCTCATACGACTTCTGATTAATGGCGGCGAATTCTTCATAAATCATGCCTTCTTTGCGGAAGTTTTTGGCAACGCTGATGCCTGTCACGGTCTCCTGAATTGTATCGTTGACCATCGCCATGACCCGCGACCCCTGCCGGGTAACAACACGCGCCAAAGCCCGGAAGCCAATCGCCGCGCCCACAATGAGGGGTAAGGTTAGCAGGAGAATCAATGTGAGGGATACAGAGCGACTGAACAAGACACCCAGTAGAATAACCACCTGGAGCAATTGCGCGAATACGTCGCTGGTGATGAGGACAACATCTCCAAATTCCTGCGTATCACTGGTAATGCGGCTCACCACCTTGCCAGATTTTTGTGTGTCGTAGAACGCGAGGTCACGCTCTAGCGCCGCTTGAAAAGCATCTTTACGCAGTTGAGCAATCACATCCCCAATGACGACACTCATCCAGTAACGCCGAACCCAATTTGTCAGGTATTGCAAGACAGACACAACCAGCAAGCCAATGATGATGAGTGTAATAAAATCCGTGCCACCAGCTACATCGAGATAGTCCACGCCAATTGCTACAAAAATGGGCGGGAGCGCATTAAAGACCGCCGCACCCACAAAGCCAAGCGCAATTAAGATGAGTTTGAGTTTGTATCGGCTAAAATACGACATAATCCGACGTAGAAGGTAGCCATCTGTATAGCCACGATCATAATTGTCTTGTTCTAAGCCGCCAAAAATCGCCACCATACTTATTTGCCTTCCATATCATCAGTTGTGTCGAATAATTCCTGCATCTTAACGGCGGACACCTCTACTGTGCCGGATTCATAGCGCGCAAAGATGCGGCGGTAGCTTTCCGATTGAGCTAAAAGATCATCATGTGTGCCCTGCGCGGCGATGCGCCCATTGCGAAGCACCACGATGTGGTCTGCCCATCGGATTTGTGACAAACGATGCGTGATAAGAAGCGTTGTACGCCCCTGTGCGGCAGACCATATCGCCTGCTGGATTTTATCTTCCGTCGCGCTGTCAATGGCGCTGGTACTGTCATCCAATATCAGGATGGGCGGATTTGTCAGGAAGGCACGCGCAATCGCCAGTCGTTGCCGTTGGCCGCCGCTTAAGGTCACGCCACGCTGACCAATTGTTGTCTCGTAGCCTTGTGGGAAAGTCATGATAAAGTCGTGGGCTTGCGCTTTCTGCGCGGCTTCAATAATTTGCTCACGGGTGGCCTCTGGTGCGCCAAAGGCGATGTTTTCCGCAATGGTGCGGCTAAACAGAAAAATATCCTGCTCTATGATACTGATTTGTGAGCGTAACGACTCCAAATCCCAATCTCGCACATCCACACCATCCACCAGTACACGCCCGGATTTCACATCATAAGTCCGGTTGATGAGCTTAGTCACGGTGCTTTTGCCCGCGCCCGTCTGCCCGACGACAGCAACGGTCTGGCCGGGTTTGACATAGAATTTTAAGCTATGCAACACATCGTTATGGTCTTCGCCATATGAAAAAGAGACATCTTCAAACTGAATGTTCCCTGTAAGCGTGCTGTGATGACCTTGTGGATTGCGGTCTAGGTCTGTCTCGGTGTTGATGATATTCAGGATGCGGCTGGCACTGGCATAACCGAGCGCGATACGCGAAAGCGACCCTAATGATGTAAACACAGGGAAGCCAAAGAGCGCAATCAGCGTGGCGAAGTTGACAATATCGCCAACCGCAATCAGCCCTTGTTGATATAAAATCACGGAATGGGCAAACCCCGACACAAACGCCAAGCCTAACAGCAAGTTGGAAAGGTAGCGAGCTTCGATGCGGCCTTGCTCCACAAAATAATTGCGGACTTCGTCCGCTAACGTGTTAAAGTTCTCGCTCTCTACTTTTTCCTGTGCCGCCGCCTTGACCACTTGCAGACCGTCTAAGGCTTCGGCCAGACGCGCGTTCATCCGCCCGAAGCTCCCGCGTACTTTTTGCGCGACGGGGTGCATATTCAGGATAAAGCGGTACTGGACAATCGCATGGCTGATAACAAATATCAACGGCACAATAATCAACGCGGGGTGGATGAAAGGCGCGAAGAGGACGGGTACAATCAAGAACATACCAGACCCTACCAGCAGGTTGAGGCCAGGGTTCATCATGAGGTTCATCTCGCGCACATCGTTGGTGACACGCGCCATAATCTCCCCTACCGGGTGATAGTCGTGGAAGGTCATGCTTTTACCTAGCAGGCTCGCGTAGAGTTCGTCGCGCACGTCACGCTCTATGCGTTGGCCGAATGTCTCCGACGAGAAATTGCGGATAAGCTGAAGGATGCCACGCAGTAATTGCGAGCCGATAATACCCAGTGCCATCAGGCCGATAAAATCCAATGTGCCATTTAGAGGGTACATCACCCCACTGAAGAAACGCTGAAAACCGGGTATGTTCCATAAGGGGTTGGTGGCCGTTAGCGCGTTAAAAGATTCGCCAATAAAAATGGGCACAACGGCGGCTAACCCGGCGTTGCTGGCCGCACCCAAAAGGAGCAAAATAGCCACCACTGGATGCCGGAGCATATGCGAGATAACAAACCGCGCCGGACTCTTCCGGCTTGTGCCATATTCTTTGCCAGTTACAAATTCCGAAGACATAGCCATCCTTCACTTACGTCGAAGTACAAACACTCTATCATCTTAGCGAACGGGAACTATCCCATGTAAGACCATTCCACAAAAAACCGCCATCGGGTGATGGCGGCGTCATCGTATCATCATATGGCAATATGGGCTACATGGTAATGTCTAAAATGCTCGCGCCAACTTCACGCAGGCGGTCTACGGGCATCTTACTAAGCAAGACCGCAATGTGGATAAAGCCGATGTTTTTAGGGTCGGCGGCGAAGGCTCGTACATCTTCTGGCAATTGGGAGAAGTGCTTCCACGCTTCGCGCATCGCCAATAATTCACCAATCTGCCCACTGGTTTCTAAGAAATAGCTCATGTTTTGGTTAACGCCCTGTGCCAAAACAGACAGTTCGTGCATGGGGGGGGCTTCGTCGCCTAATTCATAGGCCGCGATACGTTCCACTGGCAGGCCACACGCCTCTGCTAGCGCCTCGTGGGTTAAGTTGGCTGTCTCGCGTGCCTGACGGAGCAACGCGCCGACCATTCGGTTACGCAGGGATAAATACTCGTGCTGGGCTTTATCACGTCCGGCGCGGGTAATGCGGGTTGTTTCCAGGCTCCAAAAATGGCTAACTGGTACATCCAGATAGTAGGCGAGTAATTCTAGCTGGGGCAGGGTTGGCACATCCTCGCCTAGCTCCCAAGATTGATATTGCTCTGCGCTGACATTCAGCAGACGGGCGCAATCCTCAATAGTGCGAACGGCACTCTCGCGGGCGTCGCACAATAACACGCCTAGCATCTTCGCCCGAATGCGATACGACTCCGCGAAGTTATAGGCTGTATCAGCGTCTTGGGGGTTCTTTTGCTGTTGCTTGGCCTTCATCTGTGCCGCGAAATCATCAAAACTCATCGCCGTTTTCCTTCGTTTCTTAACGCTGTTGTGTTTGTATTATAGATTGCCAGGCACACGTAGGCAAATTAAGTTGTAGGCAACCTGCACCCATGCGGTAAAATAGGCGCAAATGGCCTTTAAACTGAGACAATCCAATGACCGTTATCCAGACTAAAATTAACACAAAAAGTGAAGACTTTAAACAGAATTACGCGCACAACCACAGGCTGGTGCAAACACTTGAAGAACGACAGGCACAAGTGCGACAAGGGGGCAGTGAACGCGCACGCCAACGCCACCTTGAGCGCGGCAAGTTGCTCCCGCGTGAACGGGTGGAACTATTGCTTGACCCGGGCACGCCGTTCTTGGAGCTTTCCACATTAGCGGCATGGGAGATGTACGATAACGAAACGCCGGGCGCAGGCATTATCGCGGGCATCGGCGTAGTGAACGGCGTGGAAGTGATGGTGTCCTGCAACGAAGCGACCATCAAGGGCGGTACAACTTACCCTATGTCGTTGATGAAGTCTTTACGCGCACAGGAAATTGCCCGAGAGAATCGCCTGCCGATGCTATATCTCGTAGAATCCGGTGGCGCGAACCTACCGCATCAAGCAGATATTTTTGTACCCGGTGGACGCGGCTTCGCCAACCAAGCCCAGATGAGCGCACTCGGTTTACCGCAGATTGCGCTCGTGTTCGGCAATAGTACGGCGGGCGGCGCGTATGTGCCGGGCTTAAGCGACTATACCGTGTTTGTGCGCGGGCGGGCGATGGCCTTCTTAGGAGGGCCGCCGTTGGTCAAGATGGCAACAGGGGAAGAAGTAGAAGAAGAAGCCCTGGGCGGTGCGGAAATGCACGCGACAACCTCCGGGTTAGCAGACTATATTGCAGAAGACGACGCCGACGCTATCCGCATTGGGCGGGACATCGTGGGGCGTTTAAACTGGCGTAAGACCATCCGCGCTGATTTACGCACCCCTGCCCCGCCGCTTTATGATGATGAAGAATTGTTGGGCATTGTGCCAATTGATACCATCCGCAAACCGTTGGACATGCGCGAAGTCATCGCTCGGATTGTGGATGAGTCACGCTTTGATGAATTTAAGCCGGATTATGGGGCAACGCTCCTCACTGGGCACGCGCATATCAACGGCTTTCCCGTAGGAATTCTGGCGAATAACGGCATTTTGTTCTCCGATAGCGCGAACAAAGCAACACAGTTCATCCAGCTATGTAACCATAGCCGGACGCCGCTTATCTACTTGCAGAACATCACCGGGTTTATGGTGGGGCAAAAATATGAAGAAGGCGGCATCATCAAGCATGGTAGCCAGATGATTAACGCGGTAGCGAACAGCACTGTACCGCAATTCACGGTACTCATCGGCGGAGCCTATGGCGCGGGTTATTACGCGATGTGTGGCCGCCCGTATGACCCACGCCTGATTTTCTCCTGGCCGACGAGCCGCACGGCGGTTATGGGGGCCGAGCAAGCGGCAGGCGTGCTGGGGATTGTGCAGGAAAACGCCGCCCGTAGCAGGGGCATTGAGCCGGACGCGGAGCAGATAGCGCAAATGAAGTTTATGGTCAAATATAAGTTCGAGCAAGAATCCGACCCATATTACGGCACAGCCCGCATCTGGGATGACGGTATGATAGACCCACGCGATACCCGTGCGGCGCTCACTGTCGGGCTGAGTATGTCTTACAATCGAGATTGGGTAACTGATGGTGCGCCGCGCTACGGAAACTACCGCATGTAAACGGCGACATCGAGCAGAAGGAGCTATGATTTTATGGGACGCAAAACACTCTGTGTCGCAAACATTGCGGAAGACGCTGACCCCACACAATTAAGCGAAGTCTTTAACCCGTTTGGGACGGTGGAAGACATTACTTGGGACTTTAATGAGCGATTCAACGTGCATAACGCGCTGGTGACGCTTGACCTGGAGAAGAACGCGACAAAAGCCAATGCATCATTAAACGGCACGACCTTTTTAGGCCAACGGCTTAGCTTAAGTTATGCCGAAGTTGACGCGGATACCATCCAGCGTGGGCTGAGCAGAAAAGCCCGTGAAACGGCAGAAGGGGTGTGCCGCACATTAGGAGAAATCTACCGTAAGCCTGTCCGCCGTATTCATACGATGGTGCTGTTGTGCGGGCATAGCTTTGTGACCGCGCTTGTTGAAGAAGCGCAGGAAATCCATGCAGGAGAAGGCATATTAACGCTTGATGGCACACGCAAACGGTCACTTGGTGGCGTGTTCTTTCATCTGGCATTGCCGCGCATGTCGCCGGACATCTACCTGACCGTGCATCCACGCGGCGGCAAATTGCCCGGCTACCAGAAGATGGATGACCGTGCTATCTATCATTTGATCCAGAACCCGCATCAATTTGATATGGACTATTATCATCAAGTGGTGGCGGAGGGTAATGGCTGATGAGCCATACACATCATGAAGGCAACCGTGAATCATGGAACGCGGCGACACGCCAACACAACACACACAAAGGCAATCAGGCCGCTTTTCTACGGAGTGGCGGTAACACACTTTTCCCAGAAGAAACCGCCCTGCTCGGTAATATACGTAGCAAACAATTGGTGCATCTACAGTGCAATACAGGCGTCGATAGCTTGAGCATAGCGGCGCATTTAGGCGCGGATGTGACCGGAGTCGACATCAGCGATGAGGCAATCGGCTTTGCACAAACGCTATCACAGGCAAGCGGCATCAACGGGCGGTTTATCCGCGCTGATGTGGTGGACTGGTTACAAACTACTGATGAATTATTTGATGTGGTGTTTACATCCTATGGCACAACAGGCTGGTTGAGCGACTTACAAGCATGGGGGCGTGGCATTGGCAATGTGTTGAAGCCCGGCGGATGCTTCGTGATGGTGGAGTTTCATCCGGTGGTAGGGATGTATGACCAAAATATGACGCTCATGTATGATTATATGGGCGGCGGGCACATCTATAATGAGGATGGTGTAGGGGATTATGTGGGCGGCCAAAGCGGGGAAATTACAAATACAGGGACGGCCATCACAGATGAAACCTACTGGCAAAACACCCATCCCAGCCATGAATTCGCATGGGGGTTAGCCGACCATATTTCCGCATTGATGCAGGGCGGCTTGCACCTTACCCATGTGGAAGAATACCCCTACTGTAATGGTTGGATGCCCTTTACCGGGATGATAGAGCAACAAGGCCGGAGGATGTATCCGCCGGAGGGCGTGCCAAAGATACCAATGATGTTTGGAATCCGTGCAGTTAAGGCCTAATGTGTTAAAATGGGCGCTGTAATTAAACGAGTGTTAAGTAAATAAATTGTGTTTATGGAGCGAAATAATATGGTTTTGCAAGCGGCACAACAGACGCATTACAATAGCCCTTTTACCGAAGAACATGAGATGTTCCGTAAAAGCGTGCGCGCTTTTGTGGAAAAAGAAATTCAGCCTTATGTTGACGATTGGGAAAAAGCAGAAATCGCCCCTTTGCATGATTTATTCAAGAAGATGGGCAGTCTCGGTTTTTTAGGATTGAACTATCCAGCGCAGTACGGCGGCGCGGAAGCCGACATCTGGTTTACGGTTGTCCTGGCGGAAGAACTCGCACGTTCCGGCGCGGCGGGCATACCGATGGCGACGTTTGTGCAAACCGATATGGCAACGCCCGCACTCGCCAGACATGGTTCCGATGACCTGCGGCAGAAGTACCTCGCACCAGCTATTAGCGGGGATATGGTGTGCGCGATTGCGGTCAGCGAACCGGACGCGGGTAGTGATGTTGCGCGCATCAAAACCCGTGCGGTGCGTGATGGTGACGACTATATCATCAACGGGAGCAAACTCTACATCACCAATGGCACACAGGCGGATTGGCTGTGTTTGTTAGCCCGTACAAGTCCTGGTGACGACTATCACGGCATGTCGTTGATTATTGTGCCAACGGATTTGGCAGGATTTACAGTCAGCAAGAAGTTAAAGAAGTTGGGCAACCACAGCAGTGATACTGCTCTGCTGACATTTGAAAATGTCCGTGTGCCTGCCTCCAACCGCATCGGTGAGGAAGGCATGGGTTTTTACTATCAGATGGAGCAATTCCAGGTAGAACGGCTTGTTGGCGCGTTGGGCGGCGTGGCCGGTGCAGAGTGCGCCGTGCGTGATACCATCCGTTATTGCCAGGAACGCCACGCATTTAACAAGCCGCTTATCGCTAACCAATGGATTCAGTTCAAACTAGCGGAATTACTGACGGAGATTGAAGCGGCCAAGCATTTAAACTATGCGTGCGCGGCTAAGATTGAAGCAGGCGCGGACAGCATGGAAGTCACGAGGATTGCATCTATGTGCAAGCTGAAGGCCGGGCGCTTAATGCGTGAAGTCGCGGATACATGCTTGCAGTTCTACGGTGGTATGGGCTATATGGAAGAAACACCTATTTCGCGCTACTTCCGGGATGCAAGGCTAACATCCATCGGCGGCGGTGCAGATGAAGTTATGCTCGGTATCATCGCTAAACTAGAGGAAATGAACCCGCGATGAGCTTGTTAACGCAAGCGCAGAAGCACGGCAACCCCATAATTGACGGCAGGCAAGCCACGCTGGTTTGGCATGGGGATAAACCGCCGTTACTCATCGGGGATTTTAACCATTGGGGCGGGAACAATGGCGAAACCGCCATCCATGCGAAACAAGATACGGCGGGTGTATGGCTATACCAAATCGATTTACCGACGGATGCTTATGTAGAATATACATTCACCCATCAACCCGGCGATGATGCCGCCCGCACACCTGATAAGCTCAATCAACAAAAAGTCGCCAATGGGATGGGCTATTATAATCACTTCTTTTACATGCCGGACGGCAAGCCGACACCTTTCATCAAACGCCGCCGCAATGTGCCACATGGCATCGTGACAAAGCATACTCTATCCCATGCATACATCGGCGGCAAACGGGATGTGTGGTTGTATCAGCCGCCTGTTGATGAAGCTGTACCGCTTGTTATCGTCTATGATGGCAAGGACTATCTGCGGCGGGCGTTCATCACCCATATTGTAGATAACCTCATCGCGGCGAAGCGCATCCGCCCGGTGGCACTGGCACTGGTTGAAAATGCGGGACGTTCTCGCTTTATAGAATACAACTGCGGTGAGGCCATTTTAGCAATCCTTGACCATTGGGTGATTCCGTTGGCGCTGGACAAGCTCAACCTGCAAAAACCGGGCGGATATGGTGTTTTGGGCGCGTCGATGGGTGGATTGATGGCGCTGTATACAGCGTTACGGATGCCGGATATTTTCGGCTATGCAGTCAGTCAATCCGGTGGATTTTTGCCATTTAACGGACACGCCACACCCCTTGTTAACGTGTTAATTGACCCCATGGACAGCCCCCCTCCGCTTAAGCTGTGGCTGGATGTTGGCACGTTGGAATGGCTGTATCCAGCTAATCAGGCGATGTACACATGGCTATCCCAACGCGGTTGGGATGCAACTTATTTAGAATACAATGCCGGGCATAACTACACCGCATGGCGCAACGCACTAACGCAGGCACTTCCGGCGGTATTCCCAACAGAAAGTAAAGGGTTATGACGTATCGAATCGGCTCTGCACAGGGGTTTTATGGTGATGATGTCACACGCGCCTTGCCGATGATTCTGGGTGGTCATGTGGATGTCGTGTGCTTTGAGGCTCTCGCTGAACTCACTTTGGCAATCCTGCAAAAAGACCGCCTAAAAGACCCCTCACGCGGCTATACGTTTGATTTAAACATTATTGCATCAAAGATTTTGCCGGAAGCATTTAAGCGCAAAATCCCGTTAATTACCAACGGCGGTGGGCTAAACCCATTGGGCGCGGCGGAGATGGTAAAAGCGACGGCGGAAAAAATCGGCTTACATGGGGTAAAAATCGCGGCGGTCACAGGTGACGACGCCATGCCGCGTTTGAAAGACCTACAAGCAAGCGGGGAAACACTGGCTCACATGGAGACGGGCGAAGCATTCCAGCCGGAAAGTTTTTGGGCGAACGCGAATGTTTATCTGGGTGCGGCGGGAATTGTGGAAGCATTGAAGAACGGCGCGGACATCGTGATTACTGGCCGCGTCGCTGACCCGTGTTTGTACCTTGCCCCCCTCATCGCCCATTACGGCTGGCGGTGGGATGACTGGGATAAGCTGGCATCTGGTATTGTGTGCGGGCATCTGCTGGAATGTACAGGGCAAGTGGTGGGCGGCAACAGCCTGGCCGCAATGGATAGCATCAACGCGGCGGATTTACCGAAGTTGGGCTACCCCATCGCCCATGTAGACGCCGACGGAACGTTTACTTTGACTAAAACGCCTGATATGCCGGGCATCGTAACGATAGACACTGTCAAAGAGCAACTGCTGTATGAAGTGCATGACCCGGCGAACTACATTACACCGGATGTTGTCGCTAATTTTACGACACTGCATCTGGAGCAATCCGCGCCTAATCATGTTCGTGTGAGTCACGTCACCGGCAAGCCGCGCCCGGAAAAACTTAAGCTCAACTTAGGCCGTGTGGAAGGCTACATGCGCGAGCTTATCTTCACGGTGGGCTGGCCGCAAGCCTGGCGCAAGGTAGCGCAGATGCAAACTATGATTGCCGCTACATGGGAAGGATTGCCCATCACGCGCATTCATTATGATTACATGGGCATCAATAGTTTGTACGGTAGCATCGCCCCCCTACCCGATGACCCGCTTGAAGTGATGATTCGGGTGACATTCACCGCCAAAGACGAAGCGACACTGGTCACGGCTGTGCGTAAGATGATGAATAATGGCCTGAGTGGGCCAGCCGGCATGAGCATCTCCGGCCCGACCATCAGTGCATCACCGCGCATTGTTTTGGGCTTGTGGCCGACACTCATCCGTCGGGAATTTGTAGAGGAAGACATCCATTATATTGAGGTGGCACAATGACCAAACGATTGTATGATTTAGCGTTTGGGCGATCTGGTGATAAGGGCGATATTGCTAATATCAGCGTGATTGCCCGTGATAGCGGCGCTTATGAGGAAATCAAGGCCAAGTTAACGGCAGAACGTGTAAAGGCGCACTTTGGCGCTATGGTCACAGGTGAAGTGCGGCGCTATGAACTGGATAATATCGAGGCGCTGAATTTTGTGCTTTATGGCGCGTTGGATGGCGGCGGCACACGCTCCCTGCGTATTGATGGATTGGGTAAATCATTGGCGGGCGCTCTGCTTTACATGGAATGGGACACATGACACACGAGGAAACTATCGCGCAATTCATCACCACCGTGCATCGTCTACAAGGGATGCCGTGCTGGAGCGTGCAGATTAGCGGTGTAGGGTCGCTGGCAAACCTGCATTTTGGCGGTAAAATCCGGCGAGACAAAGATAAGATGATGACTCATCCTGATTTTAAAGTTGATGTGGACGAACGCATCTATCAGGGCGAGGTGGTGCTGTATTTAGAGGAATGCCCTTGGCGGCTGGACTCTATCACAGAGGTGGTCTGCTCGTGGATGGACGAGAATGAAGCAGGGGGTCGCTTGCACAAAGGACTAATGATGCTCAAAGACCGTCGGGTGACAGATGCAGAAGTTATCCAACCGGGTTTTGACCTCATCATCTCATTTGAAGGCGGTCTGATTCTGCGTGTGTTCCCTGACCAGGTAGACCCGGAGACAGGTGACAACTACGCAGTCAACACCGCACACGGAGAAACGTTTGTTTTAGCGGCGAATAGTACCTTACACACTGAATAGGATTTAAATATGCCAGAGACAATTTTAATCCAGCAACAACCGCCATTTGCCACAATTACGCTCAACCGACCCGAAGCCCGTAACGCGATGAGCCAGCAGATGGTCTTGGAGCTACGCCAGGCTTTCGATGATTTACGCGATAACCGGACTATCCGCGCCATCCTGTTAACGGGCGCAGGCGGGACATTCTGCGCGGGTGGTGACCTTAAAGAGATGCAAGCCGCCTTTAACCAGCAAGACAATGACGACAGCGAACGCACCGCACAATTTGACAGTTTACTGCAAGCGGTACAACACGCGCCGCAAGTGGTCAT
>DAIMZF010000066.1:0-17045 GCA_036734085.1 Aggregatilineales bacterium | reverse complement strand
GGGATTTCCGCCCACATAATGCTCCAATCAACGCGACTCCTGACGGAAATATCTACTGCGCCGCCGCCGTCATGCGTGCCAAAGCTGGCATCCACACCACCCGGATTGTAACTGCCCTGTGTGATAAGATCCCGGAAGCTGTAAGCGCCGCCCCATTCACGATAAATTCGACTGGCGTTGTCCAGCATAAATAGCGTGCGCCGGTTCAGCGTGGCGAACCCGATTTCCGTTCTGCTGTAGTCATCGGGTGGGCGCATACAGCCTTCAGGTTCTAGCTGGTCTGCCTCAGTTTCGATGTAGTAGCGCGGCCTGCCGTCATCCCCCATCAAAGTGATGAGTTCCCCGCGCGGCTCTACCCAGTAGATTGCCTCCGGCGTGGTTGTTCCCTCCGCCACCCAGCCGATTTGCTCGCCTACTTGTATCTGCCACCATATAAAGCCTTGATTGCACGCTGGCCCGCCGATGACTTGTACGGTTGTTGCAGGGGGGAGTTGGTCTATGCGGGCAAGGGTTGTGCTAGGCTGTGGCCGAAAGTTAAGCGGGACAGTCAACACACGGGCGGCTTGCCCGACTTGCAATCGCGGCGCCAAATACTCCGATAAATCCCCCATACAGGGGTAGCTTGGGGCATCATCTTGTGCGTAAATAGGGACTGAAGCAAAGCAGATTAGAAGGCACAACCCAAAAAACCGTCGCAACATACCAACGTCCTTGTCTCTGGCAACCAGGGCAAACTTATCACGATGATAACACGCACTTATCGTGTTGTGTCCGACGTTTGTACTACGGTCTATAAAGGGTTTAAATCCCCCTAAATTTGGGGATAAGCTACATTTTAAGCTGTTTTGACGTAATATGCTGAAGTGATACAGGCACACAACAGGAGGAAGTAACACACCATGCAACATATTATTTCTGTACAGAATGTTATCAAAAATTATGGCACACATCGTGCAGTGGACGATGTGTCATTCGATGTCCGGGCAGGCGAGATATTCGCAATGCTTGGGCCTAATGGTGCAGGCAAATCGTCCACCATCCGCATGATTTTAGACATCATCCGCCCGGATTCTGGCACTATTCAGGTGATGGGAAGCAAAATCAACGAAAAAACGAAAGACATCATCGGTTATCTGCCGGAAGAACGCGGCCTTTACAAAGATGTTAAGGTGATTGATGTTATGGTTTATATCGGCACATTAAAAGGGCTTTCCAACGCAGAAGCCCGTAAGCGCAGTATGGCGCTGTTGGAACAATTGGAATTAGCCGAAAACGCTAATCAGAAAGTGAAAGAACTGAGCAAGGGGATGCAACAGAAGATTCAGTTTGCTGTGACCATCCTGCATGAACCGCAGATTATCATTATCGACGAGCCTTTTTCCGGCTTAGACCCTGTGAACACACGCATGATTAAAGATATATTGCTCCAACTGCGCGAAAAAGGCACAGTGATCATCATGAGTACCCACCAAATGCATCAAGTGGAAGAAATGGCAGACCGCTTAATGATGATTAACAGAGGTCGGCGCGTACTGTATGGTGAAGTGAGTGATATTCGCCGCCAATATGCCGAACATGCTGTTGTGATAGAAGGCGAAGGTAATTGGGAAGCGTTGCCCGGTGTATCTGGCATACGCAAAGACCAAAACAGCCGGGACGGAATTTTACTTTACCTGGAGCAGGGCACAACGCCCGATGACATTATGGGTGAGATTGCCCGTTCCACACAACATCGTATTGACCGCTTTCAACTGGCGTTGCCTAGCCTGACCGACGTTTTCATCGCGTCCGCAGGTGAGAGCATCGAAGAAGCCGAGCGCCAACACCAAGAGCAGAAAGAGGTCACGCATGTCTAAAGTATGGTTAGTCGCCAAGCGCGAATTTAGCTATAACATCCGGCGTCCGGCGTTTTTGTTTACTGCCTTTGGCACACCATTGATGATCTTCGGAATCTGGATTTTTATCTTTCTTGTTGGCACAGGCTCGCAAAGCTCCGGTGAACAGACCAATATATTCGCTTATGTTGACTCTGCTTCTATCCTGGCAGACGAGACTTATTCTACATTAGTTGATGAAGAAGAGCCGGAAGGCGATAGCTATACGTTTGTGCCATTCGCTAATGCACAGTCCGCCCGTAACGCCTTGGATGCAAATGAAATTGACGCTTACTATCTCATCCCGGCAGAGTATGAATCTGGTGCGTTGGTGGAGCGTGTGAGCTATGAAGATGTGCCGTTTAGCGTCAACTTTGCACTGAACAGGTTCATCACAGAGCAGTACGGGCTACAAATGGGTGTTGACCCGCAATTTTTGCCCCGATTGTCTAACCCTGTAGAAAATATGAACGTTACCTTGCTGGATAGCGGACGCCAATATGAGGGAGAACTTCCTGTTATTTTGCTCCTGCTTCCATTAGGGTTAGGGATTATCTTCTTCCTTGCCGCCCAATCTACCAGCCAATTCTTGATGACTGGACTCGTGGAAGAAAAGCAAAACCGCATTATCGAAATTTTGGTAACGACAGTTAAACCAAGAGAGTTGCTTATTGGTAAAGTCATCGGTTTGGGGATGCTTGGCCTGCTTCAGTTTGTGGTGTGGGTGGGGTTGTTGCTGTTAGTTTACTTTATGGCGCCTTATGTGCCGTTTCTAGCAGAGTTCATGACCTTCGATATGCCTTATGACCTGCTCATCGTGGGCTTTATCTACTTCTCACTCAGTTATTTTGTGCTGGCGAGTGGTATGGCCGCAATTGGCGTGTTGGTCAGTTCCGAGCAACAAAGTAGCCTCTTTGCGTTGTTGTTCATGATTCCTTACTACTTCGTGCCGATTTTTACCATTAGCACATTTATCGAATCACCGAATGGGGCTTACGCGACATTTCTATCAATCTTCCCGCTTACGTCGCCTCTGCCTATGACGTTACGCATCGGCATTGGGTCTGTCCCGCTATGGCAGATATTACTTGGGATGGCTTTGCTGATTGTCACGGCTTTAATCGCGGCCTGGCTAGCGGCACGGTTATTCCGTTGGGGGTTGTTACTCTACGGTAAAAAGATCACCCCCATGGTGCTGGTGCGTGTCATTTTGGGTATAGAAGAAAAGCAGAAGACTGCAAAAGGGGAGGTGCGCTAATGTTCGGCAGAAACACATGGGTTGTCTTCATGTACGAACTCAGACAAACACTGAAGAAGCGCGGCTTTCTGTTTAGCTTGTTTGGCATCCCGTTGATTGGCCTGGCGATATTCTTCTTCATCCTGCAAACAACGGGGGGCGGTAGCCCTTCTGATGTCCTGAATGACGTAGACATCGACCTGCAAGGGGTACAAGTGGCAGGTTATGTGGATGAAACAGGCTTGTTCAGCACACCGGGCGAATTTGCGGAAACAGTTACACGTTCCTATCCAACGGTGGAAGCCGCCCGCGATGCGCTTGATGCTGGCGAGATTGATGTGTATTTCATCATTCCGGCGGACTATCTGGAAACCGGAGAGATTGACTTTTACGCGCCAACATTTTCATTCGCGCTCATTACTTCCGGCCCGATGCGTCAATTATTCTACAGTCAACTGCTGGAAGATGGGTTGAGTATCGAAGCCTTAGCACGGTTAGCAACACCGATGGGTGTGGATGTATCACGTATAGAACGGGCAGATGCTGAAGTTGGCAATGAGCAAGCCGCACAAACACGCGAAGATCGCATCCGCGTTGTGAACCTGATGGTCGCTCTGCTCATCCTGACGCTGTTTAGCACCAATGGTTACCTGATGCAAAGCGTGATTGAGGAGAAATCCTCCAAGCTGATTGAAATTCTGCTGGCTTATGTACGGCCTACACAACTGTTGGTTGGCAAGGTATTTGCATTATGTCTATTGGGGTTGCTGGTGGTGGCCGTCTACAGTATGGCATTGCTGATTGCAATTAACCTTGCTGATGGTAGTGGGACGTTCCTGGATGGCATTCGTTTTACGCCAGATTTGATGGCTGTTGCCGCCATTTACTACCTGTTGGGCTATCTGTTTTACTCCGCTATCTTCGGGGCGATTGGCGCTGTCTCTACTTCGTTGACTGAAGGCTCGAGCGTGCTATCTGTGTTCATCATCATCGTCATTTTGCCCTTTATCTTTCTGGGTCAACTGACGGAAGCACCGCATGGTGGCATGGCGGTATTCTTTAGTATGTTCCCCCTTACCTCACCGATTGGGATGGTGATACGTACCGCGATGGGCGGCGTACCTTTTATAGAGTATATCCTTAGCATCAGCCTTCTGGCTGGCTCCACGTTAGGCATGTTGTGGATAGCCGGACGGCTGTTCCGCTTCCAAAATATGCTAAGTGGACGGATGCCCCGCTTGCGTGAATTACCAGGTTTAATCTTCGGCACTGAGTAAGCAGGTTATAAAAAGCCCCGTTACAAAATACGGGGCTTTTGCGTTCTTAAGGAAGCCATGTCCCCAGGAAGTCCAGGCTATCTACCCACTCCCCGTTGACCGTTATTTCCCAGTGGAGGTGCGGGCCGCTACTACGCCCGGTATTGCCGGAAACACCGATAATCTGTCCTGCACGGACGGTCTGCCCGCGTGTGACGTGCATTTGCGAAAAATGCGAATAACCGGAGTAAATGCCCTGTCCATGATCAATAATGACATGATTTCCACGAATATCCAGCAAGCCCGCAAATGCCACTCTTCCAGAAGCGGTTGTGCGGACGGGTGTCCCGACAGGTACACGAAAATCCCAACCAGTATGCCGCGACTCGGTTGTGCCATTAAACACACGGAATGCACCAAAGGGTGATGTTGTTTCTGCAGAGACAGGGAAGATGAAACCGTCGTCATCCCACAATTTTTCTGGTGTGAACAAAGTGAACAAACTATTGAGCCGTGCAAGTTCTGTGCGCTCCACGATCGGGTCAATCAGGTAAGCCCGTTCTGCCGGGATAACCACATCCTGCCTTATAAATCCGCCCAACACGACCAGCACAGTACCCGTGAGTGTGACTGAGTCGCCATTTTGTCGGATAGCCATGACGGTTATCTCATAATCGCGGTTGGCGGTTAAATCCACACCGGCGGCGATAAAAGCATAAAACAGGTCGTTATCCTCATCGTAGAAGAATGACACATCCTGATCACGGAAGCGCACCCGCGCACTGGCTAAATCTTCCCCCTGCAAGCGTAATACTCCGATGCGCCCCTGTTGTAAGCGGTCGAACAAGACATCAAGTGTCAGGTCATCCTGTGTGAATGTCTGCGCGGGGCGTGGCGGATTACTGGGTGCAGTAATCTGCAAGAATGCGGGCGGGGGTGTTGGCGTAGAAGCTGGAGCAATCTCTGTCTGGTCTTCATCATCTTGCGCGATAACAGCAGGCAATCGCAGTACCAGCAAAGCGAGTACACATGCAAATAAAATCAGGCTAGTAAGCCTATGAGAAGATTTAGTCATCTACTTTGTCCTAACTTTATGGCTGTTCGGTTGCTGTGGGCGGCGGCGTCCCGGTGAGTGCTGTTTCTGTGGCGATAGCTTGTAGCTCTAACTGTCGCTCGCGCAGACGTAACCGTAAATCAGGGATGTCGAACTCAACGGTATCAAGTATCGCTTGTAGTTCCTCTGGGGCGTTACCGTCCATCGCATCAATCGGTTCTGTAAAGATATAAAATCCGATATTTACGCCATCCACCTGCATCCCGACAAACCAACCGCGTGTATCAACGGTTTCTTCACAACGATAAGCAGAAAAATTCGCGCCGCGTGCTGTCATGCCACCAATCTCAAACTCGCGTTCGACATCGACACCCGGCACGCAATCCCCGCCGATGATGGCAAAGCGCAGTAAGCGCAGTGCATCAAGATAAGGTGTGACATTGGTTTGCCCGGTTAATGGGTTGGTTGTTCCAGTGGATTCGTAACCCCACAGAACGATAATAAAGCCATCGCCATCTGTTACTGGCCCGGTATAGACCGTAAAGGGGACGAGTTGCAGGCCGAATACATCCTGCACCAGTGCCGTGCCATTCCCGGAAAGCCACTCTTCCGGCAATTCGATTGTAACAGGCGGGTCAATTTCCTGGCCTTCGACGGCTTCCAGGACAAAGTTAAGTTCATCAATCGAGATGCCAAATTCTTCATCTTCAGGTGAAGGCGTAGGGGTGATAGTCTGGGCGAGTGTGGTTGACGCTAATAACCCAAAGACCATCATCCATGTCAGGATAAACAACTTTCGCATAACATCACCTCTTATATCTAAACGTAGCATGTCAGGGTTTTTTATTCCCATTCAATTGTCGCGGGTGGCTTGCTGGTCACATCAAAAGTGACACGGTTAATGCCTTTGACATTGTTCACAATGCGGCTACTCGTCCGTGCCAGTAACTCATAAGGGAGCCGCGCCCAATCTGCTGTCATAAAGTCGTCTGTAGTAACCGCCCGCAGAACCAATACTTCCTCATACGTGCGGTTATCGCCCATTACCCCCACACTTTTAACAGGCAGTAACACCGCAAAACACTGGGATGTTGCCGCCATGCCGTCTTCGTCAGGATAAAGTAACCCGGCTTTTGTCAACTCGTCCAAAAAGATCGCGTCTGCTTCGCGTAGGGCTTCCAGCCTTTCCCATGTGATGTCACCCAAACACCGGATGCCTAACCCCGGGCCGGGAAAGGGTTGCCGCCATACAATGTGTGAGGGTAGACCGAGTGCTGTGCCAACCTTGCGAACTTCATCCTTGAATAAATCGCGCAGTGGCTCCACCAGTTCAAATCGTTCTTTGAAGTCCTTCGGCAAGCCACCCACGTTATGATGGCTTTTAATCGTTTTGGCAGATTGATGGTCTGTCGCGGACTCAATCACGTCGGGGTAAATTGTCCCCTGCGCTAAGTAGCGAATACCTGTCAAACTATCAGCCTGTTCGCGGAAGATGTCGATAAACGACGCGCCGATAATCTTACGCTTTTCTTCTGGTTCGTGCTTGTTTTCTAATCGGCTCAGAAAATGCTCGGCGGCGTCTACCGCGATTAAATTCATCCCGCGCTCGTCACGGAAGATACTAACCACTTGCTCCGGCTCATTTTTACGCATCAAACCTGTGTTCACAAACACGGAAACAAGCCTATCGCCAATCGCACGGTGGATTAAAGCCCCTGCCACCGCAGAGTCCACGCCGCCGCTTAACGCTAACAAAATGCGTCCCTCTGTGCCAACCTGCGCCCGGATGCGCTCGATAGCGTCATCAATAAACGCGGCGGACGACCATTTAGCCACGCATCCGCAAATGTTAAAGACAAAGTTATGCAGGAGTTTCATGCCTTCTTTGGTGTGGGCGACTTCCGGGTGGAATTGCACACCATATAAAGCGCGTTGGTCATCGCCGATACTGGCGATAATGCCGTTTGTGGAATGGGCTAGAACATCAAAACCCTGTGGGGGTTGCTCAACATGGTCACCATGCGACATCCACACGTTAAGTTCTGCGGGTAAATCATGGAATAACTTATGGCTTTTGGCATGTGTGATGCTTGCCGGGCCGTATTCGCGGGTTGTGCCGGGTTGCACTTTGCCGCCTAGTGCTTGCGTGACGAGTTGCATTCCATAGCATACACCGAGTGTTGGCAGTTCACCGTCCAATCGGACATCCGGCGATAGATGCGGGGCATCTGATTCATAGATGCTACTGGGGCCACCAGAGAGAATAAGCCCACGCGGTTGATGACGCATTAAATCTGTATAAGGTGAGTTATGGGGGAAGACTTCCGCATAGACGCCTAGTTCGCGCACACGGCGGGCAATAAGCTGGGTATATTGCGAACCAAAATCTAATATGGCGATGCCGCCAGACCGTAAATCGTTACTCATGGATTGCGCGACCTGTCCTAAGCAAATTCAATCGTATTGTGTTCCATGCTGGTGATGGTAACAAGCGCGTGAATGGGAACGTTAAAACCTGCATTAATCATGATGTCGCGTCCGCCTTCAAATGACTTTTCCACAACCACACCGACACCCACGAGATTCGCCTTTGCACTATTCACAATCCGTGCAAGCGCCGTCAGGGTTTTGCCTGTTGCCAGAAAGTCATCCACGATAAGCACATTTTCATCTTTCTTGATGAATTCCGCACTGACGAGCAGAGGCACGTCTCCGCCTTTTGTGTGGCTTGGCGCAGTCTCCAGATAAACGGGGCCAGCCATCGTGATTGGCTTCTTTTTACGAGCATAGACTACGGGCACACCCAACACCATCGCAGTTGTAAGCGCGGGGGCAATCCCGCTAATTTCTGCTGTGAGGATGCGGTCTATCTTGATTTGCTTTTGAGTGAAAAAGTCGGCCATCTCTTGCCCCATCTGCACCATTAAATCCGGGTAGATTTGATGGTTGAGGAGGCTATCAATCTTGAGGATACCATTGCCGAGATTTTTGCCTTCTGCCAAAATACGATCTTTAAGCGCCTGCATGTGTTCTGTTTCCTTTTGGTTGCTCAGAGTGTGTCTATTGTCCATCTGTTGGCGTTGTGCCACCAGTTTCTTCGTAAACATCGGCGAATACCATATCGACTAAGCCTTCGTCAAAGCCGATTAATTGTGCGCCTGCTTGTTGTCCTGCTTCGGAGCGCATCGCTTCTTCCATGTGGGCGCGGTCTGGGAAGTAAACCTCCAGAATGCGGTAATAGGGGGAAACACCCACAGGGCTACCCACCACACTAATCACCTGCCGTCTCAGGATGTGGGGCATCTTTTCCACATGCGTTAACAGGCGAGTGTATGCAATTTCAAAACTGCGAATCTCTGTCGGCTCCGGTTGCCGAAAGATGATCATGAACTTAAACATATTAATCCGATTTCTTGTGCTTACGACTGCTCAACACCCACCCGACGATCAACCCTAACCCGAAGACAATCAACAAGGTTAACCACGATGGCATATCATCTTCAGCTTTTGGATTGGCTTCTACCTGGTCAACCGGACGCGCATTGAGCATATTGGCGCTTTGCTCCAGGCTACGCGCAATTTTTAATGAGGAGTCGCGTTCTGCTTGCGGCATTTTTTCTGCCTCAGCGCGGATGTTCTCGGCAGTTTTTAATAGTCCACGCACGGCCTCATCGCGGGCTTTTTGTGCATTTTGGTATACTTCCTGTGTGGCTTCGGCTTGTGCAGAATGTCCGTTTACGTAAGTCATAGCATAAACCCTCGCTCATTTGTGAATGCGTATCATCTTAACTCAACACGTCGCATAGAGCTAGGCAAATGCTGTCACACACAGCACCAAAATCGTGATAGCTACGGGAGATAGGTTTCATGGGAACACAGGAACATCAAGAGCGTGCCGGAAATGAAGCAGTGACAGTGGCACTGATTACAGTCAGTGATACGCGCATGCCGGAAACAGACGGCAACAAACAATATATCGAAGCACGACTGGCCGAACTTGGGCATGTGGTTGGTGCATACCGCATCATCAAGGATGAACCCAACCAGGTTGCTGAAGCACTAAACGCTATGTGTGATTTGCAGGATGTACAAATCATTTTGTTCAATGGCGGAACAGGCATCGCGCCGCGTGATACGACTTATGATGTTCTCAGCCGCTACCTGGAGAAGACTTTACCGGGATTTGGGGAGTTATTCCGTATGTTTAGTTATGATGAAGTTGGCGCGGCGGCCATGCTCTCTCGTGCAGTGGCGGGGGTGTATCGGGGCAAGCTGGTTTTTTCCATGCCGGGCAGTACGAATGCCGTAAAAACTGCAATGGAAAAGCTCATCTTACCCCAGTTAAATCATTTAGCATGGGAAGTCGTGCGGAAAAGCTAGCAGTTTCATTAACCTGCCTGTGGGCCGGAATCCACATCTTCATCTGCACGGATGAAGGCCGCAGGCAACAAGGCGATAAGGCATAAGACCATCCCAATAAGCCCGAATTCTCCTAAAACCTCTACGGTGATTTCCGGCGCGGCGTCCAATAAATTACCGACTCCGACTCCGCGCTCACCTGCGATTTTAGCTACACGGTTCAGCGCATACGTCGTCAGGGATGATACGCTAATCGTCATGCCAACTAAGCGTAACACCAGCACCATTGCGCCTGCCACACCACGCTGGCTGTCATCTGCCGCATTGATGACCGCCGCGCTAATGGGGGAAAACGTTAAGCCGATGCCGATGCCGATTATTGCCATCTCTAACACGATTACAGGTCGGGTGATGTTAATGTCCCACGTCAGCCATACTGCCGCAAAGCCGATAGCGGCAATAATGAGTCCGGTGAAAATGGCATTGCGGTAGCCGATACGCTGGCTTAAGTATCCACCGGGAATCGTTGCTATAGCCATAGGAACAGTGAGCGCGGAAAGCAGAATGCCAACTTCCAGCGCGGCTTGCTGTAATTGCGAAGACGACTCAATCCGCACATTGACTAAAATCGGCACACTCACTAACCCAATAAACAGACAATACCCGATAAAGAAGTTTGTCAGTGAGCCAAAACCAATGTTACGGCGCTGGATGAAAAGCCGTAAATCTATCAACGGGTCAATTTTTCGTATGGATTGTTTAGTGCGCCGGAAGAGGTTAAAGACTATCTGCCGCACGCTGACAAGTTCCACGACGATAAAAGCCAAGAACAACCCGGCGCTGATGAAGAGTAGTTCCGTTGCATAAGGCGGGATGCTGGACATATTCTCGAACGATGACATGCCGCCGATGTCAATGCTGGAGCCTAAGCCGATGTTGAGTGCCGTCAATGAGCCAGCGATGAACGTTAATCCAAGCCAATCGAAGCCGCCTTTAGCCCGGAAGCTCGGCGCGTTACGCAGTGCCCATAATGTGATGACCAACGCGAACAAGGTAAGCGGCACATTCATCCAGAATAACCCCTGCCAGGGCATAATTTGGATGAAGATTCCGCCATAGAGATGACCCAGCACCCACCCCAGCGTATCCAGCGCGCCGATAAATCCTAATGGCTGGGCACGTTTACCCGGTGGGAATAAATCCCCAACAAGGGCCAGGCTAACCGGAACAAGTGCCCCCGCGCCTAAAGCCTGCACAACACGCCCAATGATAATGGCATGTAGTGTGACTTCCCCCCGTAGTAAACGGATACCGTTACGACGGTAATAGTCATCTAAAAGCTCTGTCGGCCATTGATGCGCCACAGCCACCAGAATAGAGCCAACGATGAATGTTATCAGGCAGATTGCGTAGACCCAACGCCGCCCTAAAAGGTCACTAACGCGCCCCATGAATAACAAACTGATAGTATAAGCCAGCAGATACGCACTGACAACCCATGAGGTACTGTCCAGGCTTACAAGGTCAATATTTAACTCATTGATAAGTTCCGGCAAAAATGCGGAGACAACGGTTAAATCCAACGAGCCAACAAAGACCGGAATACTGATAACAGCTAAAATCCACCATGCGTTACGGTTTTGTGTCGCCATAAATTAGCGTGATTCCTGTGGGCGCTCGATCGTATCCGGTGCGTTGATGTCAAATACATCAACAATCCAACGTGTTTTTTCTTCGCTTGTTTGTTCGGTTGTCTGCGGGTCAGTCTCAATGATGAGGCGCACCGGGTAGCCTGTCTCCCGGTTGACAAAAACTTGAACGGGCACTTCGCCTTCAATTTCGATAAGCCCTACCAGTAAATCTGTTAAACCTGGCCCATCCGCATTTCCGCTAAAGTGGTAAGTCCCTACACCATTGATGGACGGCCTACCCACATAATCTAAATCTCGCAGAGCACCGACTGCGGCCTCAAAGCCACCGCCTTCACGAATAATGCGCGACGGGTCAAAACCTTCGGCGAAATCTTCATTGATCCATCCTACAAGCGGGGCACGAAACCACTGGTTTTCGCCTTCCGCATAGATAGTAATTTCCAGATTGCCTCCCGCACGCACGTTGACCTGCGCCTGGACTTCTGTGGGA
The DNA here is from genome assembly GCA_036734085.1 of Aggregatilineales bacterium. GTDB lineage: Bacteria > Chloroflexota > Anaerolineae > Aggregatilineales > Phototrophicaceae > J038. The sequence goes on along the minus strand of DAIMZF010000066.1, from coordinate 5,123 downwards.
TTGATGAATTGACCAATTGCACGGATGAATCGAACGTCTACAACACCCGTCCCCAGATTAATCGAAAAATCGAATGGAGCGCCTTCTACCTGTACCTCCAGGCTGAATGTATCTGTCGCCTGCATGAGTTCGGCGGCGTTGGATAAAATCGCCTGCGGGTCAATAGCTTCCTCTGTGGATTCCTGGCTTCCGCCACCACCGCTACATGCGGCCACAACAAAGATAATTATGAGCCATGTCAAGGTCAAACGTTTCACGTAGTCACCTTCCTCATCGTGTGTCTGGCTAACATCATATAGCTTATACGATACTTTAGCCTAACTCATCTCACAAACCCGCCTATTTTCACAAACCCCGCCGGACGTTAGAATAATAACTTGCTAACAAAGGGGAAGTTGATGAATCTGCCGTTACAATTAAACACCATTCCTTATCCGCTGTGGCGTAAGCGTTGGCCAGATTGGGCAACACCACTTTTAAAACCTGTTTGGGAGCGTTTGTATCCGTATCAAGCAGACGAAAACCCGCCACAAAACAGCGCACAAATGGCCGATATTCTACTACGGTTTCGTATGTTACCGGATATGTCTTTGCAGGAGATTAATGCGGCACTCATAGCAGACGATGCAATCATCGTGGATGCGCGGTCTGTGCCTTTGCCACCCCGCCAACCTGCCGAGTTAATTCCTGCACCCGCCAGGCTCCCCGCCCAATGGGAAGAGATGGCGCGTGTTGTGCTGACGTGGCCTATCTTTTATATGCCGCTTTGGACGCTCCATGCCCAGATGGTGCAAGCTATTCTTCCGGTTGCAGAGGTTAGCATCACTGTTCCCGCGCCAATGTGGGCTAACGCCATTAATCTCTATCTTAAAGCAAATGGCCTACCAGATGAATACGCGAACCGTCTGCAATTCGTTGTTTTGCCCACAGACGACATATGGGTGCGCGACTATGGCCCGATTGGTGCGTGTTCTATTGATGGTAAGCCCGTTGTATTCGATGCTATCTATGATCACCTGCCCCACTATCCACAAACCCGCGACGATGACATGCCCCGTTATTGGGCGGCACATTTAGGCGCAACATATTACACGCTGGATTTACACACCGAAGGCGGTAATTTGTGGACGGATGGCACAGGCACAATGATGATGACTGAGCGCATCTTTGAGGCAAATCCTCATCATACCCGTGCCAGCCTAGAGGCGTATCTGCACCGTGTATTTGACTTTGAAAAAATCATCTACACGCCGCGTATGCGCTACGAGACAACCGGGCATATTGATTTACTGGTGAAACTAGCTGACACGAACACGGTATTCATCTCTGCGCCGGATACGTCATTTACCGACGAACTACAAACGACCCATGACATCTTCCGCAAAGCCACAAATGCGCGTGGAGAGCATTATAACATTGTTACCTTGCCGACGCCGTCACTTTACTGGAATTGGTTTGCATATCCCATCCGCCGCAGTTACACCAACGCGCTCACGGTCAATGGACGGGTGCTTGTGCCCATCTATGGTGAGCCTACTGATGCTATTGCTCTGCGCCGTTATGAAGAAACGATGCCCCACCACCAGATTATCCCAATAGATTGTAAAATTGGTGCTAACGGAGGGGGCGCTGTTCACTGTTTAACCAAAGAAGTACCTGCATAAAAATTTACCCCTGGTTGATAAATTATGAACATTTTCGTATTACAGTAGGTTGAACGTTTATCAACTAAGGGGGAATTCATGATGTATCGACTTTTGCTGTGTCTGCTACTGCCGTTCTTGCTGGTGGGGTGTAACCGGGATAATATGCGTAATGTGGAACGTGCGCCGGATGGTGGCGTTGATATTACGATCGAGATTAATCAGGCGGATGTCAACGATATTGTAACCCGTGCGATTGCCGCTATCCCTAACGAACTCATGCGAAATCCGCGTGCGGAGCTACAGAACGGGCGAATTGTGGTCTATGGTGACCGCGAACGCATCGGCGGTAACGAACGTGTGCAAGGAAGCCTGACGTTTACAATGGTCGCGCAGGAAGGCGCGATTTTGACGCAAATTACAGACGTTACATTTGACGGTCTGACCATCCAGGATGAAGTTGTGCGGCGATTAAATGATAATTTATCACAAGGCTTTTTGCGCCGTGCAGACCCGAATAATCGCCTAGTGACGGTTCGGTCTGTAACAATCAGCCCCAATAATGTACGGGTTGTCATCAACGCACAACGCGATAGCTAAAGCAAACATAAGAATTTGATGCATAGCCGTAACCCATGTGAATATCATGGGTTTTATTGTATATGATGAATATATTCAACCGTAAACCTAGCAAGCCCAACTATAAACTAATGGATGAGACGGCTTTGGTGGAACAAGCCAAGACTGATCAAGACGCCTTTGGTGAACTATACGAACGCTATGTCAAGAAAATATATAACTATATTTACTACCGCACCAGCAATCAACATGATGCGGAAGACCTGACAGCGCGTGTCTTCTATCGGGCGATGTCGCACATTGGTAATTACGAAGATAAGGGCGTGCCGTTTCAGGCATGGCTCTATCGTATCGCCCATAATCTTGTGGCTAACTTCCATCGGGATAAAGGGCGGCAAAAGATTATCCCGCTTGATGATTTCGTAGCCTCTGCTTTGTTTGGTGATGGCCCGGATAAAAGCGCAGAAGATAGCGAAGAGCGTGAGCAATTGATGCGTGCCATTCGCCGTTTACCGGAAGAACGCCAGCAGTTGTTAATACTAAAATTTGTGGAACATCTCTCCAATGGTGAGATTGGCGAAATTATGGAGCGCACAGAAGGCGCTATCAAATCTCTCTATCATCGTACACTTATTGCCTTGCGGGATGATTTGCAGATGCAATCTATCAATTCTTCACGCGGCGAATCACGTAATCAACGTAAGGAAAGTTAGCATGTCCGAAGTGGAAATCCAAAACTTACTAGATAGCATGACCAATGCTCTGCTAGGTGGGCAAGATGACCATGCCGCCCACCTGAGCCGGAAAGACGCTAATTTAACGGGATTCATGTCACTTATCTTGATGCTACAGACGGCACTTAAGCCTCAGCAACCGTCAGACCGTTTTATGCGTCAGCTAAAGCGCGATTTAGTCGGTGAGCCTTCGGGCGTGCTATCCAAGCTGAATATGTTGCCAGCACGGGTACGAATCGCAACAGGTCTTGCCGCCGGGATTGCGGGGATTATGTGGATTAGCCGTCGTAATGTGCGGAGTAATGAAGACGACGGCGCAGATTTATCTGTTTTACAACCTGGCTCTTAACCCGCAAAATTATTGTCTGTTCAAATCAGTAAAAAATAAAACACCCTGACCGATAACAGTCAGGGTGTTTTTGTTTATGCATAAGATAGGTGGAGCAGTTACGCCCCACCTGTGCAGTTAGTTTTGGGCGAAGAAACTGAACGTCCGTAACCAGTAGCGTAACCAGTCCGACCATAGCGGCGTTTCACCCGTTGCCGGTAGCTCTGATACACCCGTCACCGTCGCGGAAGCCTCTCCACGATAGGGGTCATTAAGCGTAGCAAGGTTAGTAGCCACGAATGGCGGGACAACATCAAGGCGTACTTGCGTTAACACACGTACCGTAATTGTCTGCTGGGCGGGCAATGTCTCGATGAAGAATTCGATCTGTTGCCCATTAACAGTCACTGAACCCGCACTGGCATCGGTAGCGATGATGGTAAACTGTGACGGCATCGTATCCGTGAAGCTCACATTTGTAAGCGGCGAGTCATGCGGGTTAATCAGTTCAATTGTCCATGTTACCGACTCACCGGGTTGTGCAAAGATGGGGTCAACTAGCTTGACGATTGCCGGATCAAGCCGGAAGGGTGACGGGTCACCTGGAATAGTGACCGTGCCTACTGCGTTCCGTGTTTCTCCACCGCGTGAAATTGTCGCTGTATTCACATATTCACCCGGGCCAGGCACGACGACATCAAAGGTAATCAACACCCGGTTGGCAAAGCCCGTCCCAATGAAGCCCGTCCATGATACAGTGCGCGTTGCCGGGTTGTAAGTGCAGGTACTGGTTGTGCTATCGCCAAATGGTGTGCAGATGAGGTTTCCGGCGAAAGTCTGGTTAGGTTGTAACACATCACTCACAGTGGCGAACTCGCGTTCCCCTGTATTACGCCAGTCCATCGTCCACCGGATGATGTCACCTTCTTCTACGACACCGGTCTTAGTGCCTCCAGGTGGGTCAAAGATGATTCCACTCACATCAATGGCTTGGTCTGGCAGGAAGTTAGCGACATTGGTCACCGTTTGGTTTGGTGAAGTGGGTATCAAGGCCGGGTCAAGCGTCGCACGGATGCGAATGATAATCTCGCCACGCGGCTCAAGGTCAAGGTTCAGCAGGGGGTTGCCATCACCTGCAAGGTTTGTTCCGGCTAATTGACCGGAGATACAACTTGCAAAACCATTCGCCGTGCATGTCCAACTCACTGTTTCTGGTAGGAATTCCGGCGGTAAATCATCCTGGAACAAGCGATTAGTCACCGGAACACCGCTTGCACTGTTGCGGATGGTTACGGTGTAGGTTGTCTCTTGCCCAACAACGATTGAGTTTTGACCATTGGTTTTATCAATGGCGATTCCTGGTTGCAGAATAGTCACCCGGTAATCTTCAATTTCACCATCGTTGACCAACCCTGTAGGTAGCGGGTCACCGTTGGTATCGAAGATGTCATCATCTGTCGTCAGGCGGAAGCGGGCATAGGTTGTGCCGTCTGTGTTCTGCGGGAAGTCCGCCCCTTGTGGGACATAGAAAGGCAGATAAACGGTCTGCGTAAGCGGACTGCTGGGGACAACCACGCTGACTGCTTCACTGGGTTCAAACGTGCCATTGCCGTTGAAGTCAATCCAGCCGACGAGGGTTGCATTGCGTCCGGTGTTGTTGAACACGAAGACTTCAACATTAGCAGGGGCATCTGCCACCAATGGCGGGAAGAACACGCCGTCTTCGTCATCAACACTGGCCGGATTGTTGTCGTCGCCATCCGCGCCAACGGTCGGTTGGCCGTTTGGCTCGGCATCTACAATGCTTCCGATATAAAGGTCGGGCACGATGCGATGGCG
>DAIMZF010000065.1:3208-17137 GCA_036734085.1 Aggregatilineales bacterium | reverse complement strand
ATTCGGTTATGGTGAACCGGGCGGACAAGTTATCCGTAACGCGAACGGCAGTGAAATGAATGTATTTAACGACGCCGGTAACGATGGCTTCGATACCTTCTTGCTGGTGGATATTGCCGAGCGTAACGGCAAAACATGGTACGGCGTGTTCTTGGGCGTATGTGTGCCTATCTACATCGACGCAGACCTGGCGACTCGCATCCCTTAAACTGCATAGCAAAACAATCCCTGCATACGCCCCTGCTCAAGCCGCTTGAGTGGGGGCGTTTTTGTTTTTACCTAAGGCGTTCGTTTATACGTTTACTTTTGCTTCGTGCTCTATATAAGACTTCTGGAGCCAGTGATACGCATCTTCGCGGTTATGGAACACCCGCACGGAAGCGCGAATGAGGCTGGACGCGGCGTTCATGCCCGCTTCTATCAAACGCCCAAAGACTGTATCCGGCATGACAACCGCCACAGACTCGACAACTTCCGGGCGTACAGCAATCATGTCGCGTGCGCGTTCGCGGGCATAGCGTGAAAACGTCGTCTGCGACATATCGACTAAAATCAGCATCTTTTTGTTGACATCCCAAGACTGACGTAACTCTATACCGAAGTTAATCCATGCATCAATGGATTTACGGTCATTGTTTGTCAACACGATCAAGGTCATTCCTTCCGTGCCAATGGTGGCATGGCCGCAGTGTTCGGTCAGGGGAGTTAGCTCTGGATAGAGATTCATGTGCGAGGCCTTCCGACGATTTTCCAATAAATAACAACCAAATTCTAACCTATTTTTTCAGTATTGCAGAATAATTGCCTGGAAGTAAATAAAGATTAACAAATTTACGCTTTTTTCGGAAAAATTAGGGCAAAATTTAACGCCATCCTTAAGTAAGTCGGGTTAAAATGGATTCAACATTGATTAAAAATCTATCATGTATTGTTTTGAACAACCCACATTGAGGAGTGTAACATTATGGCAAGCAAGAAGTTTATGGCACTGATGATCTTAATTATGGGCTTGGCGTTACTCCCGGCGACGGCAGTTGCGACCCCGCCCCCCGACCCGGTATCCGGCACATTTGAAGTGCAGTCTTTCGGTGGGCCTGGTTGCCCTTCACCGTTTGACTTGTGCGCGTCCGGTATTGCGACCGGCGGCCTGGCGGGTGATGTATTCGTGGTCATCACAAATGCCTTTGTAACGGTTGATGGTAACGGCATTCCGTTCTCCAACTATACCGCGTCCATCAGCATCGCTACACGTCGCGGTACCATCAACGGCACGATTACAGGCGCGATTAACCTGCTGACCGGCGACCTTGCCAGCACGGTGAACCTGACCAACGGCGACCGTTACTTCAACCACCGCACCGGATCACTGACTGTCACAGGCTTTTTCGATTTTGCCACTGGTGCAGAATTGGACTTCTACAACGGTTTCATCCAGATGAACCCGCCCGGACGTAGCGGACGTTAGTTCTCCTTCACAAAGACCTCAGGGGGTGTAGCGAACTACGCCCCCTATGCCCCAACTTTAGCCACAAGATAATCGTAGGTTGATGCACAAGCGGATGAGTCGCGCATGGCCGCCTAACTATAGGCCGCCCACCTTGTAATTTGCGTTAATCCAGATGTTATCATCAAACAAAAGAGGGTATCTTTATGGACTTGATTCATCATAAAGATACCCCGCTTTGAGTCAGTCTATGATGATGAGGCGCTTAACAATGCGCCTCTTTTGAGTATGATGTGTTTACGCTTCTTCAGTCAAGATAGCGATGGTGTAGCCCATCGGGTCACGCAGGAAGACTGCGCGTTGTCCCACCTGCGGCACAAGGATCGCATCGTTATAAACGGATACACCCGCACCAACAACACGGCCAATCATCGCCTCGAAGTTCGCGCCTGTCACGGTGATAACGAACGAAGGCTCGTCCACCGTGCCACCATCATAGATTGTCTGCCGTGCCCATGTGGAGCGCGGCGCGATTTCTTCCTCAGCCAGCAGGAAGATGAGGCGCACACCATCCACGTCAAACACCACTATGTCATCGTCCGCTTCTGCTTCCGCGTCTTCCGGCACAAATTCCTCTAGTCCGATGAGCGTTCCGTAGAATTCGCGGGTGGCGTCAATGTCATTCGTGAAGAAGAACAGCGAACCAATGCGGATGGTCGGCGCAGGCGCAACAGGTTGTTGCACTACGGGCAATTCAACAGGCAAGCCGGTTGTTTCAGTATCTGTTTCGGTCGTTTCTTCCTGAACAGGGGGCAACGGCGCAGACGGCCCCAGCCCGCTACCACTGGTCGGGCCTGCCGTCGGGCGGCGGATAATCAACCGTTGGCCCAGCGATAAAAAGCGACCCTGCCCAATTTCCGGGTTTAATTCGCGGATGGTATCAATGGGCACACCGTAGGCCACCGAAATTGAACTGAGTGTGTCGCTTTCCTGCACAGTATGGATGATAGAGCCATCCGGTTGTGCGCCCTGCGGCGAGACAAACGGCACAACTAATAAAGGCTCTGGCGTTGGGGTTGGGGGCGGCGCTTGTTCGCCCGGTGCGGCCACAGGTGCCCCCCCCGGCCCGCCGACGGTCAGCGAAGCATCATCCCAGAATACACCGTTGCCCTCAGTGGGCACAGTCTGTGTCGCGTAAAGGAACAGGGTTACCCGTGTGCCTTGTGCCGTCGCGTTGACCGTCAACTCACGGAAACCGTTAGAGGCCAGTGCGTTGACCGCCTGGGTAGACCAAATCACGTTGGTGGAAAGCGGGTTCGTGCCGCCTGTAGGGTCAATACCCACCCGTGCAATAGAGTTAGCCGACCCCGCGTTCGGGCCGGAGATGTTCATAACAACGTAGGCGCGTCCGGTCACGTTGGCGTTTTCCGGCACGGTTACAGTCTGATAAACTGCCGCCGTGAAGGTCGCAGACCCACGACTAACCTCCATAGACCGGTTGCCACTACGCACAAAGCCATCAACCCCCGTGAGATTGCGGCCTGTCCCATTAGGGATGCGGTTTTGCCAGGCTTCGTTGCGCGGGGTTTCGGTAAACCAGCCTTCCCACTGCACATTGACGGAGAACGTTGTGCCTTCATCGGGCCGGGTGGCAACGCCCTTCATGTTGGTATCTTCAAAGCCGGGGTCACGTAGCAGATTTCCGTTTTCGTCCTGCGCGCTGGTACGCGCTACAGGGGCTAGCGCGATGAACAATGCGCCGACTAAGGTGAAAAATGTTAAAAAGATAAACAGACGATTTCGAGGCATCTAACCTTCTCCATCTCAAACATAAACGAATCTACTTTAGTTCATGAGTTTTCCATAAATAAAAGTAGAGTAATGGGTTAGGTGCGATTATATCATGTTTAAAGGGGGATTCAACGGGGGTTAGAGCTGGCAACGGTTCTCAAAAACGACGACTTTCCTATGATAACGTGTGGTATAAGACTTTAAACGTCGTTCTGCACGGATGAAGCGCTCGTTAGTCAACAACTGCTGTATCGTCCGATGGTCGTCACATACAAAATCAATCTGGCGCTCCGGGTAAGCATCACTGATGACCTGCCATGCAAACAGCATGTGCATCCCTAATTTTTGCAAGGTCGGCACAAAATCCCCTAAAATATAACGATAATACGACCCGTAGTGTAAGGGGTTGATGTCATACATCAGCATCAGGCGGTGGGTGGGTTGAATGACCATGACACAACAAAGCCTCCTCATGGATACCAAAGTAGTGTAACACAAGCGACGTAAAAGCCAAAAGTGACCTGCAATCAACCAGACGAAAGTAAATGCCATGCCAGTACAATTTAAATGGGGCGACGAAACCAAAACCGTGATGAGCTATACCGCCACCGGCGCAGACTGGAACTGGGCGGACTTCCACCGCACGGTGCATCTGTCGCTGTTCCAACTGGTCAACGTAGACCATCCGGTACATACATTGGCGGATTTCCGCCCGACGACACGCTTTCCCGGCGGCGCAGTCGCCCACTTGCGGAGTATTGGCAAAAAGCGGGAGCATACGCACTTTAGCGGCAAGGTCGCGTTGGTCGGCGTGCCGGATGAAGTGCGCGTGAAAATCACGGGAGATTCAGCCCGTTTTGCTGTGCAATTCACGGAGCATGAGGTTTATTTCGTGGCAGATGAAGCGGAGGCGATGGCTGTTTTAACAGGGGCACGTTAGCCACACCGTACCCCAATCACTTTTAATCCTGGCTGATTTCGCCTTCGCCGACAGGTTCTTTGGTCGTCGTCACGCTCGTCCATTCCGGGCGGTCACCGCGCAGGTGGCCGTAGATGGGCTTCTCGTTACGCAGGATGTCGATAAAGGGCATGATGTTATCAATGGGCATGAACATATAGCCTTTTTTCTCCGTCGCGTTGTAAATCGGCTCCGGGTAGGCGCTATCCGGTGCATAGAAGACAACATCCATCGTGTATTCATCCGTCTCTGCCCCGCCAGTAGGGAAGCCTGTACAGCGTACAATGCCACGAATTTTAACGGATGTACCGTCGAAGTCGCGGGTTTCTTCCTGCCGCCAGATGACCATATAGTGCTTAATCTCGAAAACTTGTGCTTGGTTGCTCATTTCTGTGCTCTCTCCTGTATGAACTGACTCCGCCTATGCTATGTTATTTTAACAAATTTAGCGACACGGGGAACGTAGCAACCGCATCCGGTTTTACGTTATAAGGTGCGCTGTATGGGAAAATTAAGCGTAGGCAAAAATTAATGTGGGGGCTATGTGCAGGGGCACGGCTTAAACCATCGTGCCCCTGCTGGATGATTTACTCTGCTTCCACGCGCTCTAGGGATAATTCCAGCACGATGTTAGCGTCGTAATAGGCGCTGACTTCGACAAGCACCTTGCCATCTTCCGGGACATCAAATTCCAGGATTAACCGGGAGACAGTGCCGATGGTGTTTTGTGCGATGAGGTTGTCGTTTTGCGTGATGATGATAATCGGCTCTGATTCTTGAGACATCACCACCGAGCGCACCACAACGCGCACGGTTTCGCCCGCTTGCGCGTTGAAGGTGACGACATCAAAGTAACTCTTGGTGCTGATGCGTAGTATCTGGGGCGCGTTATCCAGTGAACGCACGCCTTCGTTTTCAATAACAAGCCGGTAATCTGCGTTATCACCCGGGATGTAAGGCCGCACGGTGAGCGTATATGTGCCTGTTTCGTACAAGACGACGTTCCGCAGTTCAGGGTCAAAGCCTGGCCCGCTTTCGTCATCATACGCAACTTCGTTACCTGTTGGCGAAGTCAATGTGATGGTCGTGTCTACCAGGCCGAGACTGTCCAACAGAATGTTGATGATGTCACCCTGTTGTGCATCAAAGGTATAGATGTTGAGGGCTGTTTCATCGAAGTTGCCTTCAATCACGCTGTCATATTCGGCTTCTTGCGGTTCCAGGCGGTTCACGGTGATGGTATAAGGCAGGTCAACCTGCTGGATTGTTTCATCGTAGCCATAGTAGCTTGAATAAACCACAGTGAGGACGTAATCCGCTTCGGCGGGCAGGATGATGGGGCCAAGCTGGCCGTTATCGAAGCCATAGGTACGCTGTGACAAAAGGCCTTCACCCGATATTTCAACGTATAAGTCCAGCGAAGGTGTATCCAGGTCAACGAAGATAACATCACTGGCCTGACCACTAAAACGGTAAGCATCAATTTGGTCTACAGTTTCCAGCACACCGTCTACAGGTTCGCCAACTGTGATAGGGCTGATTTCCACCTGATCCACGCTCAGCAGGAATAACCCCGTTTCTACATAGTTCCCCCATACGTTGCCGTAGCTGTTGGCGCGGATGATATACTCATCGTCCGCCGGAAGGATGAACGGCCCAATGCGTGAGTTCAGGTTTCCGGCGCTGTTATCGTCAAATGCGATGCGCTCCCCACTGGAGTCCAACAATTCCAGGTAAGCGTCAAAATCGTCGGAGGTTAACGTTATTATCAGCACTTCGCCCGCTTCGCCATTGTACGGGAAGTCGCGCACAGGTTCGCGCTCGGTCAGGCGACCTTCAAACAGCCCTGCTTCAGTGAGGACGGGGTTTTCGTCTGGTTCGGGTGCTTCGGGTGTTTCATCAACCGGCACAGGCGAGATTGACGCGCTTTCTAACGTCAACGTGAACGCGCCGTCTTCCGGCGATAGCCCGGTGACGTTGCCGAAGCTGGATGCAATGATGATATAAGCCCCGCTTTCCGGCAGGACAAAATCGCTGATGCGCGAGTTTAAATCCCCTGCGCTGTCGTCATCCTGTGTGAGTACATTGCCCGTGCTATCTTCCAGGAACAGGTAAGCGTCGAATTCATCGGAGACCAGCGTAATTGTCACGCTGTCGCCTTCCACACCCCGAAAGATGTAACGCGCAGGTTCCAGGCCTTCGATGAGGCCTTCAACCGTAGCCCCTAGCGAGATGGGCGTGGGTTCTGTGGTGGGTGGCACGGTCGTCGGCGCGACGAGTGTCGGTGTTGGGGCGGGCGGCAGCGCCGTTACTGCGGGCACAGGTAATTCATCCTGGAATTCCAGCGAGAGCGTATAGCTCCCTGTCGCGGTAAACTGCCCACCGGAGCGATAAGCGCGTAAGCTGGTCGCCACGATGGTGTAGTCGTCGTCTTCGGGCAGAGTGGTGGTGATGCGTGCGTTCAACCGTCCGGCGCTGTCGTCATCTTCCACAATGACGTTTCCCGCGCTATCCTCTAATACGAGGAAGGCATCGAACTCGGATGAAATCAGCGTGATGATGACGCCTTGCCCGGCAGTCCCGGAGAAAGTATAGCTATCAAACGACGTGTTAGAACTCAGGCGACCTTCTATCGTGTCGCCGGGTTGGATGTCTGCATCATCCTGCGCGGCAACCGCGAACACGCCCAGCATAAGCGCCAGGACGACCCCTAGAGATAAAATCATTTTTTGCATCAGTCAAGCCTTTCTGAATGGTTATTTTCGACTGTCTTTAACAAACTATTTCCGGTAAACCGCTATGATGACTTAGATGGTGGTGGTGATTCTATCCTGCCCTTTTATTGTATGGCAGATGCTTAAATCCTGCCGTGCCATAACCCTACGATATATGTTACCCTTTTCTTAAAAGACGCTACGATGAGCCGATGCGTTCCGTACGCTTAGGCCGACAGGATATAAACTGATGATAGAAGCATTTGCACGGGTTATTCATCCAGTGTTGGAATTCCCCTTTATCCGACGGGTGCGGCGCAACCATGCGCTGGAACACGCTACCGCACACATGCTGGCAAAGCGCATCCCGTCCATCCGGGTTTCTGGTCGTGCGGGGGATAGTGGCTTTGTCCTCATCGCCAACGTGCCGCAGGCTACAATGGAAGAAGCCGCGCACGAAGCACTGGCACGCATGAAGGCGGGCGAAGCAAAATGGGCCATCCACCCTAATTGCGGCACGAACCTTGTGGCGGCAGGCTGGATGACCACCCTTGCCGCAGTCGCCGGGTTGGGCAACAAACAGCGCGTCACGGCGGATAGCCTTTCGCGCACGATGATTTTGATGATTTTTGCGCTGTTCTTCTCCCCATCATTGGGCAACCGCCTACAGAAGCACATCACCACCAAAGGCGATCCGGGCGACCTGGAGATTATCAGCGTGACGCCGCAGGAAATCCACCTACCCGGCGTCAACCGTAAGATTGCGTACTATCGGGTAAACACACGGAGGGGGTAAGGCATGGCAAGCAGAGAACCAACACCGGCGCGGCTGATGGCCGGGCTGATTCTGCTGATAGGCATGGTAACATCCGGCATCGCGGCGGTGGTTGCGCTGTCGGGCAATTCCACATTGAGCGTACAAGTGTGTGGAATCGGGGCGGCGGTGGCGGTAGTGTGCCTGCTTGTCGGCGCGTTTTTGGTGGCGCGTCACCGTTAATACCGCGCCCCAATAGTTAACAAAATGATGATGATGAATTGCCGCCTTGCGCGGTGCGGGTTATACTCTTGTAAATTGACCGGGATGAATACACCAGACGCAACCGTGAGGATCGACTATGTCCGCTTATACGCCGCACGAAGCGATTATTAGAGACCCCAAACAACTCCCCGTGATGCATCCGGGAAAGCTCATCGGGCGGGAGGCTGTGCTAGGGCAGGTCTACGCTCATCTGAAGGAAAATCGCGCTGTGCTGATACACGGCGCAGTCGGCTATGGCAAGACCGCACTCGCGGCGACACTCGCTACCGCCTATGCCCAACAGCCGGGCGGCGTGCTGTGGATGATCGTGGATAACCCCCGTTTGGAAGAATTGCTCGTCCGCGTGGGGCGGGCGTATGCTATCGCGGAAATCAGCAACAGCGATACGCCGATGGGCATGGTCGGTGCGGTGGAAAACACGCTGAAGGCCAACAAGCCCTTTATCGTGATTGATGGCGTCATCAGCGCGGATGTGCTTTCGCGCTTTATCAACCGTTGTGTGGATGGCCTGCCCCTGCTCGTCACCGCGACTGAAGCGATGGTCGGCGCATGGGAAACGGTGGAAATCCCCGCATTAGAGCCAGAGCAAGCGGCGGCGCTATTCAAGCGCGAAGGCCGGGTCGCCGTCAACGAATATGACGACGATGTGTTTGAAGTTGTGGAGACAGTCGGCAAATCGCCCCTCAGCATCATCATCACGGCGCGGGCGATGGCCGCCAGCAAACAAACGCCGGAGAGTCTGGTCAAGCTATTGGGGCAGATTAGCACCACCACCAACACACGCGGGACGAGCCTCGCCCTTACGACCAGCTTCCGTGCGTTAAACGGCGCGTTGCAGGGCTTGATGCTGATGATGGGCGCACTGTTCCCGGCGGGCGCAACGGCGGAGCTTATCAGCATGGTCAGTGGCGCGGCGGAAGACTCCGTTGAGCAAGCGATGACCATTCTCGCCCAATTGCATCTTGTGGAGCGCACCACGCGCTATGGCCTGCACCATTACCGGATGCACATGTTGGTTTATCAGTTCGCCAACCAATCCTTAGAATCAGCAGGCAAGCTGGGCGGGTTACGCCAAAAAGCACGCGAAGCCATCATCGGCTATGCCCGCAAGCACAGCAATCCCGCCAACGCGGATAAGCTGGCGGCGGAGATTGATACATTTATGGCGCTGGCATTATGGGCGCGTAAAAATGGCGACAGGCCAGCCTCGCTGGAACTGGCAGGCATCCTCAACAATGCGGGCGGCTTCCTGCGGGAGCGCGGCTACATCTACGAAGTGATGCAGATGCGCGATGTGAGTACAGGCAGTTCACCCTTCCCCGCCTATCCAGAGGACGCCATGCCGGTTATTCCGGTGCTGGATGACGACGAGGAAGAAGACTCCGACATCTATGCTGTGGACGAAGACGCGCTGGAAGATGTCGAGGATGACGACGATCCATTATTACGCCGTCCGGTGTTTGCACGCCCGCCCACGCTGTATGATGAAGACGACGAAGACGACGACGATTACCCCATCGCGGATGCAGACGATGACGACGACGATTTCATTGAGGATGACGATGATTTCGTGGACGAAGACGAAGAAGATGATTTTGACGGTAATCTGTTTGAGGACGATGAACTATCGCCCGAAGATATGATGTCCGCGCCGCCCTTGCCCATGCTCAATAATTTAACCGGGCTGGATGAGACTCAACTCCGCACGGCGTTGGCGCAGGAACGGCAAGCGGGGGATGTTGACCGTCAAATTACCGTTTTAAAGACTCTGGCGGAAAAACAACTATCGGCAGGCATGGAAAATGAAGCCATCGCCACATATAGCGAAGTCCTGAGTGCGTTTGAGGCCATCAACGATGAAGACGGCATCCTGGAAACAGAGGATATGCTTTCCGCGCTGATGGTGAAGACGGGCAACCTGCAACCTGCCATCATGCACGCCTCTCGCGGGGTGCGGCTGGCGCAGGATTTAGCCGACGACATCACACTGACTCAACTCTACATCACGCTGGGCGATGCACGGCAGATGCTCGGCGAATCCGCACAGGCCATGCAGGATTACAACGCCGCCTTAACGCTCACCCGCCAGCATGACGACTCCCAACACGAGGCCATCGTGCTATACAAACTGGGCTACGCGCAACTGGATGACGGCGACGCCGAAGGCGCGATCGACATGCTGGAGCAAGCGTTAGCGTTGTTCAAGGCGCAGGGAAAACGGGATTATGAAGGCCGCGTCATGGGCGGGCTGGGGAGCGCGTTCAGTGATTTAGAACGCTGGTCGGAGGCGATGCGCTTCTATACTTCCGGCTTATACATCGCCCGCGAAGTGCAAGACCAGGAAGAAGAAGTATTGCAAATCAGCAGTCTGGCCTATGCCGCCGTACAAGCCGGGCAATTGGGCGATGCGGTGTTGCGTTACCGTCAGGCGTTGCATTTGGCACTGGTCATGGATAACAAAGATAATATCGTCAGTCTGGTTGTGGATTTAGCGCGGCTCTTGCTCCGTAGCGACTCCTACGCCAGCATCGCGGAAATGCTCATCCGCACAGCGGAGGCATACGAGCCGAATGACCGTGACGTATTGCAACTGCGCCAACAGGTAGACGCGACCATCGCCCGTGCGGGCGCGACTGGCGCACCGCTTAAGCCTGTTAAAGGCGATGCGCGGCTGTATGCGGAAAATGCGTATCAGTTATTAAACGAATAAACGATGGATTTTAAACAGGTTTATGTCATCACCACCGTGCCGGAAGCCCAATTAGAGGCGGTGCTTTCTGCCATCTCCGGCGCGGGGGGTGGTATCATCGGCCATTACACTCACTGCGCGTTTACCAATAGCGGCGTCGGGCGCTTTAAACCGGATGCCGCCGCAAACCCGCATGTGGGCGCGGTTGGTCAAATTAACGCAGAACCCGAATGGCGTATCGAGACATTCTGCGACCGTGACCGAGCGCGGGGCGTCGTGGCCGCCATCCGCACCGCGCACCCTTACGAAGAACCCGTTATTTATGTGTTGCCGTTGCTAGATGTGACGGCGCTTTAGGAGATAACCCCGGGTATGGCGAAGAAAAAACTACAAGATGAGCGCATCGGCCAACGCTTAGGCGATTACCAGATTATGAGCGTCCTGGCGACCGGCGGCATGGCGCGGATTTATGTCGGCAAAGACGTAAACCTGGAGCGCGAAGCCGCCGTGAAGGTACTCACGCCGGAGATGATGGAGTCCGATACCTTCCTGGCGGAGCGTTTCATCCGTGAGGCAAAATCTGTCGCTGTACTCGACCACGCCAATATCATCCCCATCTATCAATATGGTGAGCAGGACGGGCTGTATTTTCTAGCGATGAAGCTCATCAAAGGCCGCGACCTTGCCGACGAGATTAACGCCATCCAGAATACGGGTGAGCGCATGGATATTCCGCGTATGTTGCACCTGCTCCGTCAGACTGCCGCCGCGCTAGATCATGCCCATAAGCACGGCATTATCCACCGTGATGTAAAACCCTCCAATGTGCTGATTGAGGACGGCACAGACCGCGCCATCCTGACTGACTTCGGGCTGGTGTTGCGCCAGACGGAGATTGATAAGACGATGGGCACGGCCTTCGGCACGCCGCGTTATATCTCACCGGAGCAAGCCCTCGCCAGCGAGAGCGTCGTCCCGCAGAGTGACATCTATTCATTAGCCATCATCGTTTACGAAATCCTGACCGGGTCGCAGGTCTTTAAGGCGGATACCGCCATGCAGGTTGCGCTCAGTCACATCAGCGAGCCGCCGCCCGCACCCACCACCATCAACCCGGATATTCCGCGTGCGGCAGAGCGTGAAATCCTGAAGGCGTTGGAAAAAACGCCGGAAGCCCGCCACAGCACCGCCACACAATTTATCGAAGCCGTCGCGGATGCCTACGGCCAAAAAGTTGTTGGTATAGCAGGTGGCCGCATGAAGCAAACTGGCAAGCTCCCACCGGAGCCGCGCTCACCAAAGCAGACCGCTTCCGCACCCACTTCTGTGCCGCCCATCGCGCCGCCTGCTAAAAAATCGCCAAAGTCGGCGGACGCTCCCGGCCAGGCCAACACGTTGAAGAAGTCCTCGCTCAGTATACGCATCATCGGCACAGCGTTAGTGGCTGTGCTGGCGCTGGTTGGCGCGTTTTTGGCGCTATCCGGCGGCGGAGAAAGCGGCCTGACATCGGCTGGCGGGAGCATCTCGCCGCAGGTGATTCCGGTCAGCTTAGGGGGACAACAGCCGCTACAAGCCTTCTACAATCGGGAAGCATTCGCAATTCGTAATACAGGGGATGTGCCGGTGTCCGTGCATCAGCTACGAGCGACACGGGGCAACGCCACCGGCTTTGACGGCACAGCGATGGTCAACGCCCAACGGCTGGATCCCGGCGAATGTGTGGTCGTGCAAACCGTAGAAATCCGTGTGAGCCTGCCCAATGATTGGGGCTGTACCAGCGTGCGTAATGTCATCCTGCGTTACGGCGATGGCTTGTTCTGGCAGGGCGAAAGCGGCACGTTCCGCTTAAACCCACCGGGCGCGGGTGCGGTGGATTGCCCGCTAACAGATGAAGCAGGCGCGGGGCTGACCTGTGATTTTACTCTGCCGGAAATCAGGAATTAGCGGGAAACAGAAAACTCGTCGAAATTCGGTCTGGCTTTTATGTAAAACCGTGTTATCCTAAGTGGGCAGTGCGGGTGAATTAGACAATTTAGTCTCTCCGCATTGGTGTACAAGGTGTACACCCAGTAACCTCAGCAGAGAAGTCGTAAGTGTTTGCTACAAAACAGCCTCACGTTGTTGATGTAAACCTTTAGTATTTCCTCCACAATACCGCATAAACGTCCTGGAGGGATTGGATTTGTGTGTGTATAAAAGGTAATGGCAGAATCCAATTATTTCAGGAGAAACAACAATGGCAAATCGCGTACAAGGCACAGTGAAATGGTTCAACGGGGACAAGGGCTTCGGCTTCATCTCCCAACAAAACGGTGAAGACCTTTTTGTTCACTACTCAGAAATCCAAAGCACTGGCTACCGCTCACTCGATGAGGGCGCAACCGTGGAATTCGAAATCACCAAAGGTAAGAAGGGGATGCAAGCGAGCGCTGTCACAGTCGTGAAGAGCTAACGCACCGCATCTTTAACAAACCACAGTTTTAGAATTCAAAAGGATGAGCTGGCAACAGTCCATCCTTTTTTGTTGTGTCGGTGTTGGGTTGGGTCAACTTCCCTGAATGCGGTCAAAATTTCGCCCACATCGGAATTACAATGAGATATTAGTCCGATTGCCGGAAAGTTGATGAAACTGTATGATTGCCGGAATAGCCAAAAGGAATCATACAAACTTATGAAATACACGTCACGAATTTTTATCGTTGCTGTTATACTGATGTTCGGGGTGATAATTGCCGCACAAGGCATTGATGATAGAGGTCAACCCAATGACCCCAACATCAACCCACGCGCTAATGCCTGTTATACCGACGGCACTTGGGAAGATACCTGTGTAAACGACTGGTACTGGACGTGTGGTTGGTATCTCATCCGCCTGGAATATGAGATATATACCACCCAACACATCCCAACATTCTGTGGGGGGATGGGCGCATCACTACAGATCACTGCCACACCATATGCCTCATCCACGGACATCCCAACATATACTTATACCCCGCTACCAGACAGCATACCAATCGACGAACCTTAACGCCTATTCCCGCAAGTGGAAGCAGGGCTGGGAGTGATGAGCTTGGTGGATATGATATGTTGATTTCGGTTCTGACGGAAAAACCATATCCATCTTATTCAGCACTCCCATTTGGTCTAAGCGGTTGCCTCTAACTCTAAAACAACTTATAGTGGACATGAATATTTGAACGCAATCTTTTGAAGGGCTTTTAATTATGAAAAATGCGGCATTTATCATTACACTACTGATGGTGGCTATGCTGGGATACCCTACCATAGATA
>DAIMZF010000065.1:0-3108 GCA_036734085.1 Aggregatilineales bacterium | reverse complement strand
CTCACATCAGACGTACCTCCTTATTCAATCGAAGTCAGCTGTTACGATCCATTTGCGACCGACCCAACCACACCCACCGACCCAAACACGCCCACTGTCCCAGATGTGACCAACAATTCGTCAAATCTGTGTAGTCAGAATAAGCCTATATTGGGTCAAATCCGCGTGGAGCAACCTTTAGCGGGGTATGGCACAGCTAGCGCAAATCAATCGGCTGTCGTTGATGTATTCAATGACGCTAATAACGATGGCTTTGATACCTTCAATATTCTCACTATCATCACGGAAGACGGCCAACCAATCTGGTATGGTATCTTTTTAGGAGGATGTAACGAGATTTTTGTCGATGCCAACTTCGTGACGCGCATTCGATAAAAAGCGATGGTTTAAGTACTTACCCCGTTGCGATCAAAAGAAGTCCAGCGAAGCATCGTTCGTGCTGATAGAGTTCCATAGATATTGTGCTATCTTTTCGCGTCGGTGATATTCAGAATGGTTGAACGTCATGTTCGTTATTCCACGTATGATACATTGCGGTTAACATGGCGATAATTGGGACAATCTTGTTGGCTGTACACGCCCAAAATCAAGGAGGGCTTCAATGGCTATTCAATACAAATCTCAGGTTCGCGCCGTGCCGCCAGCAGAAAGCGCAACGGCGCAAGCGCACTTCGCCGCTAAGCTGAGCTTCGAGACTGATCCGGCTGACCTGCACTTCGACATGACACACGGCATAGCGGATTTCGTCGTGGTCGATGTGCGGAGTGCGGCAGATTACGCCGACGGTCACATCTCCGGCGCGGTGAATATCCCGCACGCGCAAATCACACAAGCACGCATTACTGCGGACTATCCGCCGGATACATTGTTCGTGGTGTACTGTTGGGGGCCGGGTTGCAACGGCTCGACGAAGGCGGCACTGCGTTTTAGCCAGCTAGGATACGCGGTCAAGGAGTTGATTGGCGGGATTGAATACTGGCGGGAAGAAGGCTATGCCATCACGCAATTGACCGAATAAACGTTCGGAATTACCGCCGGAATTACCGCCTCATTTGCGGCGGTCGAGTCATCTGTGCGCTGATACGATGAAGTCAATCGGAACAGGTAGGCAAAAATCGGACAAGCGCACATGCACGAACTAAACAGCGATTTCTATAAAGTCCTCATCGAAGATCGCACGCGGGAAAGAGAAAAATTCTTTTACGATCAGCACCTAGCTAAACTACAACGGCGGGAGAAACCAGCACCAGAACGTGTTGCCGGACGCCGTGCACGGATTCGATTCACGATCTTTCAGCGTACCATATGCTTTCTGTTGCGGAATGACAGAGACAGAAAGACCTCAAATGCGGCAAAATAGCATCGGAAAGCGCATGATACATCATGCCGACCATTTCAACGCCGCGCTTTTTCATGGTCGAGCAACCATCGCTTGCGGTTGATGCCGCCGCCATAACCGGCCAGGTCGCCGCTAGCACGAATCACACGATGACACGGAACGATGATCGCCAGCGTGTTAGCGCCATTGGCACGGGCGACGGCGCGGATTGCACTTGGCTGGTCGATGGCTTTCGCCACATCAACATAAGCACGAGTCTGGCCGTAGGGGATGCTGGTCAGATATGACCATACGCGCTCTTGAAAAGGCGTTGCCTTCTGGCTAGTCGGCGTGCTGAAGTGCGCTAACGTACCCGCGAAGTAGGCGGCTAACTCCGACTGAATCTGGTGCAGAGGCGCGGCCTCACCCGGCAGAATTGCCGCGTGTCGGCTTTTCTGCAAGCGTTCGATCTCTGTTTCAAGTCCACGCCGATCAACAAATTCCAGCAAATACAGATGATGCTCATCAGCGATGGCAACCATCGGCCCTAGCGGGGTATCAATCCACGTTGCTTTTAAGACATCGCACGCGCCCAACCGCGAAGGCGCATCGCCGATGATGCGATCAAACGCATCGCGGAAGCCGCTACCGGAATCGTATCCTGCGGCAACCTGCGCGTCAATCACCCGCGCACCGGAGCGAATATGCTTCATCGCTGATCCGAGACGGCGTGCCCGCGCATATTCGATAAACGTCATCCCGAAACGCTTCTGGAATTGACGCCGTGCGGTCGATGGGTCAATATACAAGGCGCGGACATCTCCCTGTCGCCATTTTTTCTCGGGGTTGGCTTCCACCGCCCCGACTAATTTCCGCACAATTTCAGATTCTCGATTGGGGTGCGAAAGCGGTTGGCATCGTTTGCAGGGACGAAAACCAGCCAGCAATGCGTTCTGTGCATCCTCAAAGAACAGGCAATTTTCCGGTTTGGGCTTCCGTGCTGGGCAGGTGGGATGGCAGAAGATGCCAGTGGTGGTGACGCCGACAAAGAATACGCCATCATATTCTGCATTTTTCTCAATCAGCGCCTGATAGTATGCTTGATGCTTGGCGGATAACATGGCGCGAAACCTCCTGAATGATTGACGAGAAACCCATCATAGCGTTTTATGGGCTATTCCGCCGCCGAAAATGAGGCATTAATTTTCAATCTTCAATCAATGTCGGAGCCGTGTTCATCAATTTCTTCGTTTGTCGCGGGATCGATGAGCAGAATATCCATGTTGAAAAGAAGTCGCGTCGCTTCCGGTAACGAGAACCTGGTTCCTTTCGTCTTGTTATCGTGAATATTGAGCGTGTAGTTTTTTGCAGTGACAAAATTTGCCCCTGTCAGATTAGTGCGAAGAAAGATTGCCCCAGCAAAATCCGTGCCAGAGAAGTTAGCTTCTGTGAGGTCTGTTTCAGCAAAGTTAGTTTCGTGCGCGTTGCAATTTTTCATTATCACTTTCTTCAGTTCTAGCCCCAAGAACACGCCATATTTTAAGTTGCAGTTATCGAAAGCCATGATGTCGAGTTTTGTCGCCCAATCAGACCAGTTCGCCTCCGCCCAATTGACCCCGAGCAGGTCGCAATTGGTGAAGCGCACGCCTGCTAACGTCGTGTTTTCGATGTTGGTCATCTTCATCGTACAATCGACAAATTCGCAGTCAATAAACCGACATTGTTGCAGTGACGTATTGGAAAAATCACACCGAATGAAATGGCATTCAGAGAAGTCTGTAGCGGTAATA
>DAIMZF010000064.1:0-17534 GCA_036734085.1 Aggregatilineales bacterium | reverse complement strand
CCTTTTCGCGCAGGCTGGGTGTTTTCTTCAATACGTCGCCCACCAGCATATCCGATTTACCGCGTGTGTAGATGTCGGCCAAATCAATCAACGTGATGCCATGCTCTACCGCCGCATGGATGAGTGACTCTGCACGAGTATAAAGCTCCGGCGCGGGCGGGCTGTCATCCCACGAGCCGCCTAAGTGCCATGTGCCAAACGCGATGCGCGAAACCTCTAAATCCGTATTTGGAATGTGATACGTTTTCATCAGATTTTATCCTCTTGTTAGCGGCGCGGGGCCAAACCAAGCGGAGACATCGGCATCGCCTCCGGGCGGCGGCCTTGCGCCACTGGCATAGAGATTGTCTCCAGATGTGGCATGACCAAATCCCCAAACAGCTTGCATTCGTCCAGGTGAGGATAACCAGAGAAGATAAACGAGCGAATGCCCATGTCCATATAACGCTGGATTTTGTCCAGAATTTGTTGCGGGTTGCCCACCAGCGCCGCCCCACACCCCGACCTGGCACGCCCGATGCCCGTCCACAGGTGCGGCTCTACATAGCCTTCATCGTCGGATTTATCCCGTGCTTGGGCTTGCAACGCCACACCGAGCGATTGTGCATCCTGCGAGCGATTGCGGATGGCGTCGCCGACGTTATCATCCAATTTAGAGACGAGCTTGCGTGCATGGGCGCGGGCTTCTTCTTCCGTTTCGCGCACAATCATATGAACGCGCAGGCCAAAGTCAATTTTGCGGTCATAGTTGGCGGCGCGGGCGCTCAGGTCTTCCATGTGGCCTTGCAGGTTTTCTTCCGTATCCGGCCACATCAGGTACACATCACAATGTTCCGCACATAAATCTTTGCCATCCGGTGAATATCCACCGAAGTACAGCAACGGCCCGCCGTTCTGCTGGTATGGCTTGATGGGGTCAATCCAATCCATCTGGAAGTTATAAAACTGGCCTTCAAAGTCGATGTGGTCTTGCGTCCACGCTTGCTTCAGAATTTCAATCACCTCACGCGAACGCTGATAACGGCTGGCGGAATCCAGCTTTTCGCCGGGCATATCCGACGAGATAATGTTGACCGTCAGGCGGCCTTCCAGCATATGGTCAAGCGAAGCAATCGCGCGCGCCAGCATCGGCGGGTGGTATTCGCCACAGCGCACAGCAATCAACAGGTTGATGTTCTCCGTCTGTGGCGCAACACCGGCGGCAAACATCATCGTATCCTGCCCAACCTGGAAACCACTGGGGCATAAAATGTTACGAAAGCCCAGTTTATCCGCCGTCAGCAGGATGTTGGATGTATGCGCGAACGTGCTTTTAAGGCGGTCATCCGGCACACCGAGATACTCGTAGTCGTCCGCGCAAAGCGGCGCAAACCAGGATACTTCCGCGCCGGTTAAGTGGGGTGAACGTATTTGAATCATCGTCATCTTTCCTAAATCACATTTTTAAAAATCAGGGCGGTGTCACATCGTATTACTTGCATTTTCCTGTAGATGTGCTGGCTATTCCTGGATCGTGCGATAGGCACGGTTCCAGTACACCAACGGTTTCGCATCCGGGAAGTTCACATGGCTGGCCTGCACTTCGCCGATGTAAATGGTGTGCGTCCCGGCGGTGTGGCGGCTGTAGACGGTGCAATCCAGCCAGGCCAGCGCATCCGTCAGCACGGGCGCGCCCGTAATGGCTGTCGTCCAATTGCCCATGCTAAAGCGGTCCTCTTTTGACCATGCAAAATGGTTCGAGAGTTCATCCTGGCCTTCGCGCAGGATGTTGACGGCGAAGACCGCGTTACTCTGCTCGAATAATTCGTGTGAGCGGCCTTTGTGGTCGATGATGACGGAAATTAACGGAGGTTGCGGGGAAACAGAGACAAATGCGGAAGCGGTTAAACCGTGACGCTCCTCCCCTGCTTGTACCGTGACCAGCGTCACGCCTGCCGGGAAGTGACGCAAAACGTCACGAAAATCATCTTGATTGATAGGCATGTTGACCTCCAAGTGGTGGATGGTGGTAGAGATAGTTTAAGTAAAAATAACATTTTTGGACAAATCGGACAAGTTTGTCCATATGTTTGTTTGTCCATTTTCTTGACTATTAGACAACACCTTGTTATATTTTGGCAATAGTTTCTAATGAATTCGTAGAAAATGATGCCGACAGTCCGACAAATTGCTGAATTAGCCGGTGTATCAAAAAGCACCGTCTCCCTCGTCCTGAACAACAAGCCGGGTGTCTCCTCGCAGACACGGCAGGCTGTTTTGGGCGTGGTGGAAGCGTTAGCAGTGGATAGCATGGCAGAAGCCAGCCTGGATGTAGCCGAAGTCTACCGGGCGGATGGCAAAGCACGGGCGCTCTCTCTGATGGTGTTGCACCCGCCGGTGTTGCGTTCCAGCTATGTATTCAGCGAAGTGTTGCAGGGCATCCAGGCCGCCGCAGAAGTGTTCAACGCGCAAATCCGGCTGGTGATGAACGAACCAGACGCGGGCGCTCAGCATGTCGCGCATCTGTACCTGTCCGACGACAACCTGCGCCCGGATGGTGTGCTGGTGTTCGGCGCACGGCAGGATGAACCCCTCATCGAAAAAGCGATTGAGCAGGGAATTCCGTGTGTGGTGCTGGGGCGCGACGCCAGCCAGTACAGCATCTCTGGCATTGGCCGGGATGAAACCCGCCACGCTAACGCGCTAACGGCACATCTCATCGACTTAGGGCATCGAATTATTGCGTTTGTCGGTGGAGAAACATACTATGATTACACCCACAATCGTGTGCGTGGCTACCAGCAAGCCCTGGCGGATGCAGGCATCCACGCTAACCCGGATTGGGTGAGTCTAGGCGCGGGTGGGCGCGCGACTGAGCATATGCTGGATTGTGTGCCGGATGTGACGGCCATTATTTTTGTGAATGACAGCTACGCGGCGGAAGGGCTGGCCGTGCTGGATAGACGCGGCGTGCAAATCCCGGCGGATGTATCCGTTGCATCATTTGATGATACCGACATCGCACGCGGGCACACCCCGCCGCTTACATCTATCTCGTATAATCGCCATAAAGAGGGGCAATGGGCGGTCAAGATGCTGATTGACCAGATTCGTTACCCATTTATTGAAAAATTTCAGATGATTTTTAGTGCGGATTTAGTCGTGCGCGAATCAACCACTGCGCCGCAAATCACGCTTTATGCACCGTAAGAGTCACCATAAGAGTCGGTTATTGCATCTGGCTTCCAGATGATAACAAGGTTTTGGTAAACATAAGTGAAAGGATGATGACACGATTTTGCATCCCAACACAAACGCCATCAACCGAATACTGCAAAAGTTTTTTGATTATTAGATAAATGAGGGCAAAAATGAATATACGTCGCAAAATACAGCTTTTCGCTATGGTTTTGATGTTACTCGTGGGTAGCATCTCCTTCGCCCAAAGCTCCGTAGATTTAAACTTCCGGTGCTATCAGGACGGCAACGAATGTGAAGTCTACGCGGACTTACTCGCACGCTTCCGCGATGACACCGGCATCAATGTGAACGTGAACATCGTCCCCTATGCCAACATCGACGAGCAACTGCCCATCCAGGTAGAAGCCGGTGAAGCACCAGACCTGGCACGTATCACCAATTTCGCCGCGTTTGCGGGCCAATACCTCGATGCAACGCCTTATCTTGAAGATGAAGTCGCCGAATTCTGGGCGGAAAACTACCCCGCGCCCATCCTGGCCGCGATGACCAACGACGGCACAGGCTTAGGCGGCTACCCGGATGCCTTCACCGTGACCGGGCCATTCGTCAACGTGACCCTGTTTGAACTGGCGGAAGTTGAACTGCCGGACATCGAAACTGCTACATGGGAAGACTGGACAGAGGCCACCGCAGAAGTACAGGCCATCCTCAACTCCAGCGAATTCCCCATCTACGCCATTGCTATTGACCGCACCGGTCACCGTCTGGCTGGCCCGGCAATGACGATGGGCGCAACACTCATCAACGAAGAAGGCTTATTCACCATCGATACGGAAGGCTTCCGTATGGCGGTGGAACTGCTGAAGGTCTGGCATGATGAAGAACTGACCCCCATTGAAGTGTGGCTCGGTTCCGGTGGTGGTTTCGCGCAAGCCGCAGACTACTTCATCAATGGTGAACTGGTCATGCTGATGAGTGGTAGCTGGCAGGTAAGCCGCTTCGCCAACGAAATCGGCAATAACTTTGACTGGATTGTTGTCCCCAACCCGCAAGGCGAAGGCCAAAGCACGGGTGTGGCGGGTGGTGCGGCTGTCGCGGGCTTTAGCCAGACCAACAACCCGGAAGCCGTCGCTGAAGTGTTGGCCTATCTCATCAGCCCGGAAGTCGCCAGCGAATTCGCATCCCGCACAACCTCACTTTCCGCTAACCGCACTGTCGCCACCGCAGGCGTAGAGTACGAAGTGGAAGACGAAGTCATCCTCAATGCGCTGGAAGTCTTCGGCGCGGAAGTACCTAAACTGCAAGACCAGGCCGCCGGGCTAAACGTGCATCCATATGCGTTCGCCTTCTTCCGCAACTCCGCCAACCGCATCACCCAATACCTCGTCGGTGAACTAACACTGGAAGAGGCGTTGAGTGGGCTACAAAGCGACATTGACGAAATCATCGCTACCGACATGGAATAAGCGTCAACGTTGCTTCATCAACCATATACAAACAAGAGCCGCACATGCGGCTCTTATTTACTATGAGAGAGATTGGCTATGCAACTATCAAGGCAAAAAGCACAGGCGGATGTGGCAAGCCTCCCCATAAAACCCAAAACCAGCATCTTTGAAGGATTATTCAACCGGACTGTAGGGATATTTGATACGCTGTTTAGCGCTATTCAATCCGTTATCGGCATCAAGGGTATGGCGTATCTATTCGTCTTGCCCAACCTGCTCATCTTCGGGGTGTTCATCCTGTTCCCCATGGTGCTGAACTTCGGCTATGCCTTTACTGGGGGTAGCCAGCTTTTCCTGGAAGATCGTCCCTACGTGGGCACACGCAATATTGAACAACTCTTTCAATGCGAAGACATCATGAACTATCGCACCTGCCGCGAACAAAACTTCATCCGCGCTATTAGTAATACCGTGTTGTTTGTCATCTCGCAGGTCGGCTTGATGATTGTCAGTTCACTTGTCACCGCGCTGGTACTCAATCGCAAAATGCGCGGACGAGCATTCTTCCGCAGTGTGTTCTTTTATCCGGTATTACTTTCGCCGATTGTTGTCGCACTGTTGTGGAGTTGGATCCTGCGCGAGAACGGCATCCTCAATGCGTTTTTGGGCAATTTTGGCATTGATAGGATACGCTTTTTGTCGGATGTCAACTTTGCGCGCTTCTGGCTGGTTATCATCAGCGTATGGGCACAGATGGGCTTTTACACCCTGATTCTACTGGCAGGCTTGCAGGCCATCCCCGGTGACCTTTACGAAGCGGCGGAGATGGACGGCGCGAACGAATGGCGTAAGTTCTGGGGCGTTACGCTCCCTTTATTGATGCCAACCATGCTGGTTGTACTGGTGCTGGCACTCATCCGGGCGGTGCAGGTGTTTGACCTTGTATTTGCCTTCACAGATGGCGGGCCGGGCACATCAACGCTGTTTATCGTGCAATACATCTACGAAAACGGCTTTGTCGGCAATCGCAGGCCGGGCATCGCGGCGGCGGCTTCGCTGGTGATGGCCAGTGCGCTCATCGTCTTCACATTAATTCAAATTCGCCTGCGTTCGCGTCAGGGTGAGCTATAAGGAGCCTCTCATCATGGGACAAGTGCTTGATTTCCTCACACAGACTAAAGGCAAAAAACGCCTGTCGAACGCCGACATCCTGACCTATATCTACCTTATCATCGGCACATTTGTGATGTTTGGGCCGGTGGTCTGGCTGGTGATGTCGTCCTTTAAGCCCGTCACGGAGCTAAACCGCTTCCCGCCGCGCTTCTTCCCCTACCGGCAATCTACTGTCACGCTGGAAGGTTACGACAGCCCGCTAGCCTTGTGGGAAGTCGCACAGGAAGACGGCACAACGCGCATCATGGCGGAAGTCAGCCGTTTTAGTGTGCAATATAACCTGATTGACCCGTTTAACCCCACGATGGAGCCGGAGACCTTCCGGCTGAATGAGCTTTCGCGTGTGGAAGAGGTTCATTTTTCGCTGGATAATTACACACAGGGCATACGAAGTTTTAGGTTCTCCACGTATCTCCTAAACAGCGTCATCGTCACGGTGGTTTCCACACTCATCACATTGCTGGTCAATAGTATGGCGGCGTTTTCGCTCAGCAAATATCGTTATGCCGGGCGGGATATGTTCTTCCTCATTATGATTAGTACGCTAATGGTGCCGCTATCGGTGGTACTGGTGCCCGCCTTTTTGGTGATTAACTCCATCGGCTGGTTTAATAGCTTGTGGGGGGTCATTATTCCCGGCGCGGCCACACCTACAGGCGTTTTCCTCCTGCGGCAATACATGCTGACCTTGCCCGATGAACTCATCGACGCGGCGCGGATTGACGGCGCAAGCGAGTGGCGCATCTACGCACAGGTGATTTTACCGCTTTCTGCGCCAGCATTAGCGGTGTTAGCCATCTTCAGCGTGATGTGGCGCTGGAATGACTTCCTGTGGCCGTTGATTGTTCTGGTGGATGACAGCAAGTTCACCTTGCAGGTCGGGCTTAACGCCTTTCGTGGGGACTTACAAACACAGTTCCACCTCATCTTAGCGATGACCGTCCTCACATTATTACCAATCACAATTGTTTTTGCGTTCCTGCAACGTTATATTACAAGCGGAATTGCGACAACCGGTATGAAATAGTATGGGCATGGGGATCATGCCCGGACAGGTCATGATGAAATGCCCCCTATCTTAGCGTTAATCGCGCTCATCAGCGCAGGCGGATTTTTAATCTTTGCGTATCGGTGGCGGGCACAAGCACGGCAAACCCGGCTGGAATTAGCGCCCGTCGCAGGTGTGTTTGGCCTGGCACTCGCCGCCCTGCTTATTGAAAATAGCGCGGGTGGTAGCTTTAGCTTTACAGAATATATCACGTTTGCGGCGGCACTTGTGCTGGTTATCGGCTGTGGGGTTATCTTCTGGCAGGAAGGCCGCCCGCATAAATCCCGTGCTGTCTGGGGGATAGGCGCAGGGCTTATCCTGATTGTGTTGACTGTCGCTATCCCTGTGATTGCTGTGCGGGTCGCGCTCCCCGCCCAGTTGAGCAATATTGACACGTCCGAATCACCCCAGACCACCCAGCAGGCCGCCGCCGATGTTTACCGCCGTGTGTTAGAAGTCATCGCGGCGGAAACAGGCTACAATTCCGCGACAATCTCCGCACGTTTGGATAGCGGCGATGCGTCGGTAGCGGCCATCGTGCGCGAAACAGACGGGGATTTAGAGCGCGTAGTGGTGGGCATTACCGCCGTGATGAGTGATGCTGTGGCGGGCTTGGTGTTACAGGGTAGCATGGACGAAAACCAGGCGGCGTTTGTCATCAGCGCGATGGAGACCGTCGTCCGCGCTGGTGTGGAATTTGACCTGACAAATCTGATGGCACGCTTTACGGAAGATATCGCGCTGAATGATGGCTAAAGCACCTAACACTTTGCGCCAACCACGCGATCTAAATAATCCACATCTGCACGCCGGGAGATAAAAATAAGATTGACGGCATGTTTGCGCTTATCACTCTTGTCCGTCCAGTGCAGGCGCAGTTGATCGCATGTGTTGCGGAACATCTGCAAAATATCTTCGGAGGTATTGGTGAACATATAACGCGGATAATCTTTACCCTTCACGATGTTCCGCGCCCGCGAGCCATCCGAGTGATACAACCCTCTGAAGAACTCTAGCGGATGCTCGTCTACGATAGCTTGTTGCCATGCTTGCAGGGAAATTTTGCGGGTATGCTTTGCGCCTTTGCCGTATTGCGGGATAATCGTGTTCCAGTTACCGTGATAGCACGTAACATCAAAGCACCCTATCTTCGGCACAGTATTCACTTTATTTTCCGGCAAAATTGTCTGTATGGCCTGTATACATTGGTCGATAATGCCCGGATATTTTTTATCACACGTAATCCGCAGGAGATAAACGCGGTGTGCATCGGCTTTGCTGATGTGCCCATCCCCTAAATACATACCGAGCAAATAAGCGTATGCTTTGCGTTTTACATCACAGGCAATAATTTGGTCTACAAAATACTGCCCATTTTGCAGGCTTTTTAAGCCGCCATTTTTGAGATACATCTCAAACCCAGCAACATCACCAAAACGTTTAACGCAATCGCGCACGGTAGAGCGCGGAATACCTGTTAATCGCTCAATGGCAAGGTGACTTTTGATTGTGGCGGATAGCTTTAAAATTCGGCGGTATTCTTCTTCAGTACGCATTCAGAATAATCTTTTGTAATGCCAATCACTTAAGCATTATTCTAACGCACGACACGCACACAACAAAAAAGGACAGTGTTAACACTGTCCTTTTGTGCCGGAGGTGGGATTTGAACCCACACGCCCTCTCGAGCAACCGCTTTTGAGGCGGCCATGTCTGCCGTTCCATCACTCCGGCGATGGTGCATCATAACAAAATTTCTTTACGCATTAATCAAAGAATATGGTATGATGTTGTGCTGATTATCTTATCCACACAAAGCGTAAATGTCAATGGACGAAAACACGCTCATCACCAACGCCCAAGCCGGAGATTTAGACTCCTTTAACGCGCTGGTGCTAACTTATCAGAACATGATTTACACGCTGGCCTACCGCATTATGGGCGAACCAGCCCGTGCCGCCGATGCCACCCAGGAGGCCTTTATTACCGCCTTCCGCCGCCTGGAAACCTACAACGGCGGGAACTTCCGCGCATGGCTGATGCGGATTGCGACCAACACTTGCTATGACCATCTGCGCTACGAGAAGCGCCGCCCCGCTACCGGGCTTGAGGATTTAGTCAGTGAAGAATTTGACGACGGCCCGCCCATCGCAGACGACACCCCCACGCCGGAAGAAGCCGCCCAATCTGCGGAACTGAGCCGCGCTATTCAGGACTGCATACAAGGGTTGCAGGACGACCAACGCATTACCCTAGTGATGAGTGATGTAGAAGGCTTTAGTTACCAGGAAATTGCGGATGCGGTCGGGGTGCAACTGGGCACGGTCAAATCGCGCCTCAGCCGCGCACGGTCTGCCCTGCGCGGATGTTTACAGGGGTTTAAGGAACTTTTACCGACGGTTTATCGTCTGTAATACGTGGGCTAAAGGCGTAAAGCGAACCGCCTATCTTAACGAAATTTGGATTGTATTCACGATGACCGACTTCACCGAGCAAGATTTAGAAAAATTATCGGCCTATCTGGATGGGATGCTTGATGAGCCGCAACGCGCCGCGCTGGAGAATCAACTGGCACAGGATGATACGCTCCGCGCAGAACTGGACGCGCTCCGGCAGACGATTGCACTGGTACGTGCCTTGCCCATACTCCGTGCGCCGCGTAACTTCACCCTGACGGCGGAGATGGTCAGCGTGGAAATCCCACAGCAGATGCCAGCGCCCATGCCGTCGCCACAAACAAAACGGATGGTCAACTTCCCGGCGATGACGCTTTTAAGCGCCGCCGCGTCGTTTATTTTTGTTGTGCTGGGGGCAGTCTTGTTACTGTCAGAGGGTGGCACATCCACCATCACGTCAGAAGCGCCCATCATCGCCGCGCTCTCCACGCCGACAGTTGAGCCGGAAATCCGCGCGATGCAGACCATTGAACCAGCACTTGACGACGCAGGAATTGACGCCGAAATCGAAGAAATCCTTGAAGAACAAACCGAAGAAGGCATGATGTTATTCAGCCTGCCCGAAGAGTCTGATGATGCGGTGATGGAGACTTTCGGTGGGGGCATAGAGGATTTTGCTATGGATAATGACCCCGAAGCAGGCGAAACAGGCATCGGTGCGGCGCGGATGTTTGAAGGAGAACCTGCCACCGCACTAGAGATGGCGCCTGTGCCGCCCGTGCCACCTATGGCAGAAGCACAGACGGGCATCGCCCAGTCGGATGTGCCCCAGCAAGAATCCGAGCCGCTAGGCGAACTCGCCGACGAAATATTTAGCCAGGAACCGGGCGCTGTTTTAGAAGAAGCTGATGTTCTCCCTGCGTCCGCCGATGCTACCAGCAGGCAACAAGCGGCGGCGCTTGTCCTGCTTATCTTTGGTGGATTGTTCGCGCTGGTAGCGGCCATTGCAGGCTACTTCACACGACGGCGCGTTTAAGCATCAATCCCCCTGCAGGACGCGCACCATTTCCGCATGGATGCGCCCATTACTGACAACGACGCGCCCCCCGTTGAGGAATCCGGGCGTGTCGTTGCCGTGATAGTCGCTGACGGTGCCGCCCGCTTCCGTGACGCATAACAGGCCAGCCAGCACATCATACGGCTTGACCTTTTGCTCCCAGTAACCATCAAAGCGCCCACACGCGACATAACAGCAATCCAGCGCGGCGGAACCCATCCGCCGCAAGCCGCGCGTGCGGACGAGAAAGCGACTCCACTCATTCAGGTTATTTTCCGGTGATGTGTATTTATCATACGGGAAGCCACTGCCCAGCACACACGTTATCAGCGTTTCATCGGATGACACGCAAATCTGCACATCGTTCAGTGTCGCGCCACCGCCCTTCACCGCGCAGAACAGTTCCCCGTTGACCGGGTTGTACACCACCCCGACAAGCGGGTTCATGTCCGCATCTGTCAGCGCAAGGCTGATGGCGAAAACCGGGATATGGTTAGCAAAATTGGTCGTGCCGTCGATAGGGTCTACATACCAGTGATACTCCGCCTTTTCTATCGGCACACCTGCGCCGCCGCCTTCCTCCCCGATGATATGATGTTGCGGGAAGGCGGCCAGCAACCGCTTGACGATGAGCACTTCAACGGCCTGGTCAGCTTCTGTGACGACATCAACCGCGCTGGATTTTGTGGACTGCGAAAAGCCATTGTGCCAGAAGCGCATCACTTCGCGCCCGGCTTCTTCGGCAATCTCGCGGGCAGTGGCTAGAGCATCAACCAAATTGAGTTCACTCATACAATTCTTTCGTGATTGGGTGGGATAGGCCGCGCTTTAGACGTAGCTCTGCGGGTTGCCCGCCGCGCCTTTTTTGCCGTCCGGCCAGGTTGTGCCGTTGTCGAACTTCACGCCGTCTACTTTTGCACCCTTCAGGTTTGCCCCTTCCAGGTTTGCCCCGTTCAGGATGGCGTTGGTCAGGGTGGTGTCGGTCAGGCGTGCGCCGCGTAAATCCGCCAGGGTGAGGTTGCCGGAGGTCAGGTTACTGTTCGCAAAATCCGCATGGGCGGCACGAGTCCGTGTCATATTGATTCCGGTCATGTTGCAGTTGCGTAGAATAGCCTCTTCCACATTAGAGCCTTGCAACACCGCGCCACGCATGTTAGCGTTCTCAAAGTCTAATCGGCGGAAGTTGTCCGTACTCAAGTCTACACCCGCCAAACGCGGACGTTCCGAGCCGTTAAGAAGCATAATCAATTCTTTACGTGTGAGTTCTGCCATCGTTACCGTTTCTCCCGATTGTTGATTGTAAATCGTTTCGTCCATTGTAGCATTAAGCGGCAATCCTGGCATCTTGGCAAGATGAGTGCTTGCATAACGTGAAGGTTTAGCACGTGTAGTGTTGCATATAATGTAGGGAATAGAGAAGGATTTAGAATCGGTTTATGGTCAAGCGGCGGTTACTCATCGCATTAGGGTTTTTAGTCAGTTTCATCTTTTTAGCTCTGGCGTTTAAGGACCTGGATTGGCAAGCATTTTTTGATAGCCTGGTACACGTTAACCTCCTGTTTTTACCGGCTGTGGTGGTTATCCACTTTATCGTGATTGCCCTGCAAGCCTGGCGGGAGCGCGTGATTCTACGTCCCTTCGGGGATGTCTCACTCAAGAGCCTGCGCGATATTCAAATCATGGGCGCTATGGGCAATAACGTTTATCCGTTTAGCGGCGGGGAAGCCCTGCGCGTTTATCTGCTTCGCAGTCGGCACGGAGTCCCCATCCCGACCGCGACAACCAACGTGTTGATCATCCGCCTGGTGGATGGCTTGACCGTGCTGGCGCTGTTGTTGCTGGCGCTGACGATGGGCAACGCACCCACCCAGCGCTTTGTCGATATTACGTTGTTAGCCGCGCCGTTATTCCTGATTGCGCTGGGGGGGTTCATCACCTTTACACTCAAGCCCAGTCTCCTGCGGCGGTTGGTGGGGCGGCTGTGCCAAGTCCTCCCGGAACGCTTCCATGCGCCCCTTATCCACATCGAAGAACAGGTGATTCAGTCGCTCAACGTCCTGCGTGACCCGCAGGTGATGTTTGGCGTCATCGGCCTGACGGTATTCTTGCGGCTGGTGGAAGCAGGCGCTTACTGGCTGGTACTTTCATCATTTGGCATCATCGGCGGTTACTGGATGGCGGTCTTGGTGGTGTGTGTGGTCAGCCTGGCGGGGGCCATCTCTGCTTCACCGGGTCAAATCGGCGTCACGCACTTTGCCATTGTGCTGGTGCTGACCACATTAGAGATAGAACGTGATGTGGCTTTAGCCTTTGCCATCATCGCCCACATGCTGATGTTCGTGCCGATTACGGTCGTGGGCGCGGTGGTGCTGGCGCGGCAAGGACTCAGCCTGCGGCACTTCGGCTCGGCACACGTCACCCAAACACAAGCCATGCGTCAAGGGATTGAATATGTCGTGCGTCACAAAGGCAAGTTAAACCCCTACATCCGAACCGATGTACCCAAACCACCCACTAAGCCAACGAACAGTAAGCCACCCATCAAGCCGGGCGATGTGCCGAGTTAACCGCCGCCTCAATTTCTTCTAATACATCCGGCGGCACATTAATCGGCGCACCCCGTTGCAAAAACGTCTGTAGGGTTTGCACGTTATTGCTATCCCCACAGGCACAGCCGATGCCGCTATCAAACCACAAAATGCGGCCATCATCGATGGTCGCGCCGTTTGTGTCTCCGTCTGTTGTTGCCCACATCCATGATGAAGCCGTCATGGGTTGTCCGCCTTTCGTTGTCTCTGTACATTATCATAGACGCCTCACATCCGCGATTCTCTACCCGATAGCACGCAGATTTTTCGTTCCGGCGTTGATGTGCTTCTGTTATAATGGCGCTTTGCACGACTTCAGACGATATAAGGCATAGCGCATGTCCTACAGTCAATCCCGCCTCTGGATGGTGGCAATCCTGCCTGTGATGGCCGCGTTTTTTATCTTCGTTACCAGCCTCACCCAGACCGCGCTATGGGCGGACGAAGGCTGGACGGTGGCCGCTACTGCCAGCGCCAACCCCATCACCATCACGGAATGGACAGTGCAGGATGTACACCCACCGCTTTATTTTATGGCGCTCAGTGTGTGGCGGCTGTTTACAGGGGATAGCGTGTTTGAACTGCGCTATTTTTCTGTGCTGGTGACGTTGCTCGGCGTGGCGCTCGTCTACCGCATAGGCACGCAGATGTTCAACCATCGGGCGGGATTCGTCGCGGCGGTGCTTTATGCCCTGCATGACCAGGTAAAAGTCCTCACGCAGGAAGTCCGGCATTATCCCGGCCAATTGACCATGACCGTGCTTGTGCTATGGCTGTATTGGCGCTTCCAGCAGAAGCCATCCGCCCGGCGCGGCTTATGGTTCGTGGTCGGCGGCGTGGCCGCGCTCTATGTGCATTACTGGACGGCGTTCATCCTGCTGGCGTGCGGCCTTCATGCGTTAATCGTCCACTTCCGGCAACGCCGCATACTCTACCGGGTGATGGCCGCAGGCGTGGCGATGGGGGCTGTATTCGCGTTATGGCTTCCGGCGCTCATCCGGCAGATTACGCTGGAGCGCCCGCAGGGGCTACCGCACGCGCTGGAAAATACAAATTATGTGTATCGGGTGCTGATGTATCAACTACTGGGCACACCGGAAGCCCTGTGGCTGGTGCTGATGGCGGCGGGCACGGTGGGCGCTTGGGCGTTCATCCCGCGCCGATGGTGGCCGAGTTCCGCCAGTGGGCTATTGCTACTGGCCGTCATCGTGCCCCCCGCTTTGACGTTAGCCATGAACGCTTTTTACCCCATTTTATCCTTCCGGGCGCTCGCGGTGATCGTACCGCCTGCCGTGCTATTGGCCGCCTATGGGCTGTCGCGCTTCCGCACGCCGGAACTCAGCGTGATGATGGCCTTTATCGTGTTCTTCAGCCTGACGAACACCGCCGCCGGAGCGATTTTTCGGCTGGATTGGCCGGGATTAGCCCATAGCATCAGCACACGCAGTACACTGCGTGATGTGCTGTTGCTGGAAAACTATCTCGGCGCACATACGCTTTCCTACTATCTGGATGAGGCCGAACGCGGCACAGCCTACGCCTATACGGAACACATCCGCACATTTTACGCGCAGGATTATGACGCTTATTTAGCGGATGCGTTAAATGATGTCGATGGGGTGTGGGTGTCAAAATCCGGCTGGCCGGGCTTGACGTATGACATCCGCCCAACGTTGACCGCGCTCGGCTTTGTGGAGACCATGCCGGAAGACCTGCAAGACCGCGATACACCGCTATTGCTCTGGCGCTTTGACCGTGCGCCACAGGGACAGCCCCGCGTCACCTATGGCGCGGAACTAGCCCTGCATCGTGCGAACGTGGCGCTAAACCGCGATGTCATCACCGTCAATATGCTATGGCAAGCGCAAACCGCCCCCACGCAGGAGTACACCGTGTCGATTCTGTTATTCGGCCCGGATGGAATCCGCAATCAGGATAGCAGGCCGCTAAACGGCGAGTCGCCCACCTCCACATGGGACGCGGGCGAACTCTATTTTGACAGCCATCAGATTGATGCCGACACGTTCGCGCCGGGCGTGTACCGTGTTGCCGTGCAGGTGTATTCGTTTACGGATGGCACGTTCACACAAACGCAAAACGCGCTAACGGACGACTGCACCGATGACGCCGAATGTCGCTTCATCTTCGTGGGTGACTTCATCCTGCCGTAAAATTACTGTGCGGATGCACCGCCATCCAATGCAATCGCCTGCCCGGTGATGAACGATGCGGTATCGCCTGCCAAAAACACCACCGCATCCGCGATTTCATCCACACGGCCTAAACGCCGCATCGGGGCGGATTGTTGAATCCGTTCACCCATTACCGGCACGGCGTCCACCATATCTGTGACCATCGGCGTTTCTGTAAAGCCCGGACAAATGGCGTTCACCCGCACGCCTTTACGCGCATATTCCAGCGCGACGGATTTTGTCAGGCCGATGACGCCATGCTTGCTGGCGGAATACGCCGAATTGCCCCGAAATCCCACCAAACCTGCCAGCGATGCCACGTTAATAATCGAGCCGCCGCCACTGGCTAACATCGCCGGGATTTGATACTTCATGCACAGCCAGACGCCCTTCAGGTTGACGTTCAGCACGAAGTCCCAAACATCTTCTTCTAGCTGGTCTGCATTGGCTAATGTGCCGCCCACACCCGCGTTATTGAGCGCAATATGCAACGCACCATACTGGCCGAGCGTCGCTTGCACCATCGCGGCCACCTGTGCGGATTGCGTCACATCACACGCGATGAAAAACGCCGTGCCGCCCTCCGCTTCAATCTGCGCCACCGTCTCCGCGCCACCTTCCAGGTTCACATCCGCCACACACACGCGCACGCCTTGCGCCGCTAATTGACGCGCACTGGCGCGGCCAATGCCAGAGCCGCCGCCCGTTACAATTGCTACACTATCGTTAAGGGTCATAATGCTTACTCCATGTGTAAGATAATAATTGATTGTGAATTAAATTTATTTATTTCGGTTATCAATTTTTCATGAATTAACATAAAAAATAGTGCAAATAAACTACGTATGCTTTAAGATATAGATGCTGTTAGCTAATGTATGAGAATGTTTCTCCTTAACCAGACAAGGCAATGAACCAATGAGCAGTGACGAAACTGATAACAACCTCCAAATCCGCGTCAAGGCGGAGCATACAATCGCTGATTTGGATGCACTTAAAGCATTCTGTGACCCACTTCGTCACCAGATGATGCGTGTCCTGTCGGAGCGCCCCCTGACTATTCGTGAGGTTGCGGATAAAATTAACCGGACTTTTTCCAGTTTATACTACCACATCAACATCCTGGAAAAGCACGGCCTTATCTACGTAGCCGGGATGCGCCCTATTTCCGGCGCAGTTGCGGAAAAATATTATCACATCAGCGCGAAGGTCTACCGCATTCAGCGCCAGCTTCGCACGTTTATGCAAGACAGCCAATACGAGCCGTTAGAATTGCAGATGGAAAATGCCTTTGATGCTACCCGAAGTGACATCCGCGACGGCCTGA
Source organism: Aggregatilineales bacterium (assembly GCA_036734085.1). GTDB lineage: Bacteria > Chloroflexota > Anaerolineae > Aggregatilineales > Phototrophicaceae > J038. The sequence goes on along the minus strand of DAIMZF010000064.1, from coordinate 1,125 downwards.
ATAACGGCGCGCTCTCATTGGATTTATCCCCGCCCCACCCGGATTCTATCCTGATTGAGAAGCGTATGCGCCAGCTACCGCCGGAGCAAGCCAGCGCCTTTTACCAGCAATTACTGGAATTGCTGAATAGTTTTGAACAACAGGGGATGGTCAGCGAAGAAATCCCGAGCTACGCGCTGACTTTCGCTTTGCATCCCCTACCCAAGCGTTAAGCCGGGCAACAGTCCAACCGAGTACAATCAACACGGGTTACTAGCCATCCCCGACAAAAACCGATACAAGGAACTGTTACGCGGTAGTCGATTCCGTCGTGCTGATTCCGGTCATCTCTGCACTGATTTCCCACAAGCGACGCTGAATATCACGGTTGTAGCTTTCCCGGCGGCTTTCTCTGGGCTGTTTTTTCTCGAAGTACTGGCCGCTTACGCCTTCAACTTGCGGGGCGGAGGCTAAAAACACCTGTGTTTCCGCACCTTTTTCCGGTGATAGAGCGAACAATTGCAAAACAGATGTGCCGAGCCTGGTCACCTGACCGATGAAGCCCTCATTATTCTTGCCGAAGCCCGTCCGCACCAGACCAGGATGCAGGCAGTTAGCGGTCACATTGGCGCTTTCTTCCTCCAGGCGGTGGGCGAGTTCATACGTAAACAAGACGTTACAGAACTTAGACACCCCATAAGCCGCCATCGGGCTGTAGCTCTTCTCGCCGTTGAGGTTGGTAAAATCCAGATTGCCCCACTGATGGGCATTAGACGACACGTTGACCACCCGCGCTTTATGCTCCGGTGTTCCGGCGGTCTTTAGTTCGTCCATCAGCAGATTTGTAAGCAGGAAGTAATTAAGGTGGTTCAGCGCGAAGGTCTGTTCGTAGCCGTCCGCCGTCAGGCCACGTGAAGTAAAGATCATCCCGGCATTGTTCACCAGCACATGCAGGCGGTCATACTTGGCTTTAAACGCCTGTGCTAAATCACGCACGCCCTGCATGACGGCTAAATCCGCAATCATGTATTCAATGTTGGCATCTGCGTTCTGTTGCTTGATGTTCTGCACAGTTTCCCGCGCTTTGGCTTCGTTGCGCCCGACTGCAATCACATGGGCATTCATATTTGCCAGTTCGCGGGCGGT
>DAIMZF010000063.1:0-17638 GCA_036734085.1 Aggregatilineales bacterium | reverse complement strand
ACCTGGAAGCCGCCCGTAATCCGCACGACTTTGTGGGTGTAATTGCTGACGTACTCTAACAATTGCACATGCAGGGCTTCCCAGTCATTGCTGGCGAGAATCCCCTGCATGATCTTGAGGTTATCGACCACAGCTTCCGCCATGATTTGAGGCGCGTTTTCTTCTCGACAATACACGGTATACCACGCCCACATATTTTGAATACCGAGCTTATTAACACCGGGTAGCCATTCACGCACCATAAACTCGAAGTAGTCCTGGTCACGTCCGGGTTTAATGTCCCAATTCATCAATAGTTTAACGCTCATCTCGCGTACCTCTCGCTCTAGCTGACTTGCGGGTTTAAGATGATAACCTGTGGTTGCTCCGGCAAGTTCCCCGCGCTAACGCGCAAGGTGTCTTCTTGCTGAATTTTGCTCACGCCCATAACCTTCAAAAAACGCTCGACGGATTCAAGCGGTATTGTCAGGCCGGGAATTTCGTAATACATCGGGATGATGTAGCTCGGCTCGATGAGGGCGACGACTTCGGCGGCCTGGTTAGCGTTTAACCCCAGCCCCCCGCCCACAGGCACGATAACCACGTTAACATCGCCGAGTTGCTCTATGGTGGATTGCTCCGGCACATGGTTTAAGCGCCCTAAGTGCGCGACGGTCAACATGCCATATTGCACGCTGTGCGCGACGTTATACACCGCTTCGCCGGTGGTTTCATCGGTGGTGTGCATGGCTGTGCCATAGATAAACACCCCGCCGATTTCATATTCACCCGGCCCGTGTACAACATAGTGTTGTCCCTTCACCGCGTTGACATTGTTAAAGAGTGGCGCATCGTTGCAGACTGTGACGACATCGCCTTTGAGCTTCGGCACTTCCAGCCCTAAATCCTCACCGAACGGGTCTGTCACTACTGTGAGTTGTCCGCGTTCCGCCAGGCGGAAGCAATTTAAACCGTACCATGTAATATCCAATGTCGTTTACCTTTCCAGCTTCTAGTCCGCCTATCATTCTACCACAATCCCCACCGGGCAGAATAGACCACTTGTTCGCATTCGTTGATGGGAATGACGGGCGCAAAAATTGATTGACTTGTAAACTGAACTAACATGATATGATATTGCTATTACAATCAAACCTAGAGAACTGCCCATGAGCATCCGTGTAAAAATTGGCCTCATCATTTTATCTTTTGGCATATTGGTGATTACGTTTGCGTTCTTCACATCTCGCCAGATTTTGCTGAGTGATTATGTGGATTTGGAAGACGAAGCCATCCGCCAAAGCCTGAACCGCGTCGTTGCCGCGCTGGAAGTAGAGTCGAACCAATTTGCGCTGAATACCTTCGACTATGCCCGGTGGACGGAGATGTATAACTACGCACAAGCCCCCGACCCAGCTTTTACGGATGCGAACTTGAATAACATCGTGTTTGAAGACTTTGTTGTGGATGAAATTCTCATCCTCAATGCTAGCCGCCGGATTATCTTTGAGGCCGCGTACCGTGCGGAAGATGAAGAACTGCGCTCCACAGCCATCACCGCGCAGATGTTGGCCGATGTGCCTAACCATCCCATGTTTACCCATGCGGATGAGACCAGCCGTATGATTGGCTTTGACCAAACGCCAATCGGGTTAGCCCTCATCGCCTCTATGCCCATCGTCACTGATGAGGCGACCGGCCCAGTCGCGGGCACGCTCATCTGGACGCGCCGCGTCACCCCAGAACAGTTAGACGCCATCAGCACCAACACCCAGACGAATTTAGAACTCATCATGCTTCGGGGTGATCTACCGGCGGATGTGGCCGAAATCCTGAGTCAAATCCAAATCTCGGCGGATGGCGTGTTAACGCGCATCGTGGATGATACGATCATCGCCTATCAGGAGATTGACAGCCTGACGGGAAGCCCGCTATTTATGCTCAAGGTCACGACCCCCCGTGAGATTTATCAGCAGGGGGTGAGTACGTTTAATACCCTGTTTGCCGTATTTGTCGGCGTGACTATCGGCGTGGCGTTGCTGGGCGTGCTAACGATTGAGTCCTTAGTTATCCGGCCTATTACCCGCCTGAGTGCGGATGTGGTGGCGCTGAATACCCGGCCTATCCCGCTAGAAGTCAACCCACAGGATGAGGTGATTACGCTGGGCTTTGTCGTGCGTGCGACCTTCGACGCGCTAAAAGCGGAGCAGGCCGAGCGCCTGAAGAAAGAGGCCGAGCTAACCCAGGCGAAGGAAGAAGCAGAGGCGGCGAATGCCACCAAGACCGCCTTCCTTGCCAACATCAGCCACGAACTCCGCACGCCGCTAAACGGCATTATCGGCTTTGTGAACCTGATGCTGATGCGGGGTGAACTGAGCGACAAAGATTTGCACGCCGCCGGGCGCATCAGTGCCAACAGTACCCATTTATTAGAGATGATTAACGCCGTGCTGGATTTAACCCGCGCCGAAGCCGGACGCCTGGAACTTGTGCCGGAAGAAGTCAACCTGCGGGCGGTGCTGGACGAAGCAGAGAGCGTGTATACGCCTCAAGCGGTGGAAAAAGGACTTGCTCTGCACGTCTTCCCGGAGCCAGACCTGCCGCGTGCCGCATGGATTGACCCGGACGCCCTGCGTAAGCTCATCTATCATCTGGTGAGCAACGCGCTTAAATTCACGGAGGCAGGCGCTATACGTCTGAGCTTTGGCCGTGAAGCGGAAAACCTGCTCATCACTGTGCAGGATACAGGCATCGGTATTCCGTCATATATGCAAGAGGTCATTTTTGAGCGCTTCCGTATGGTGGATGAAAGCGCAACCCGCGAGTTTGGCGGCACGGGCTTAGGGCTGGCGTTGGTGCATCAGCTATGCGCGGCGATGGGTGGAACCGTCCGCTTACAGAGTGAATCCGGGCAGGGTGCGGTTTTTACGCTGGTCTTGCCTGTGTTGGGTCAGGCAGGGGATGAGGAGGAACTTGTATGACAGACGAAAAACGAATGCTCATCGTAGAAGACCAGGCCGACGGCGGCGAAGTCATCGCGGAGATACTGTCTTTTCATGGCATCACTGCGGATGTCGCCACCAGTGCGGAAGCCGGATTAGAGTTACTGCGGCATCAACATTATGACGCGGCTTTGATTGACCTGTTTCTGCCGGGCATGGACGGCCTGGCGATGATTCAACTCATCCGGCAATTGCCCGGCGGGGAAGCCCTGCCGACGATTGCTTGCACGGCTTACCATAGCGCCAAAGTCCGCCGGGATGTGCTGGAGGCGGGCTTTAACGCTTATCTTAGTAAACCTGTCGGGAAAGACAGCCTGATGCTGGCCGTCCGGGAAGTATTGGGGGAAGGCTAATCGTTCGTGGCGGCGGGCTTGGCCTCTGCTTTGCTGGGTGCTTCGGCTTTGCTCGTGTCACTTTTAGCATCCGCAGGTTTGCCGGAATCGCCGTTGGCGTTGCCGTTGTCACTCTTGCTTGTGCCGCTTAAGCTCTGCTTAGAGCCTTTGCTATCGTTGACGTAAAAGCCAGACCCTTTGAATATAACGCCCGTGCCCTGCACCAGTCGGACAACCTTTTGCCCGGTTTCCGGGTCGGCTGTCAGTGGGGCATCACTAAATGATTGGCGCAATTCAAATGTAGAGCCATCTTCGCGGCGGTAGGTGTAGACAGGCATTGTGTGAACCCTCATAAACTCATCTGATAACCAATCAACCATTACTTTTTATCATACTCTAAGCGTATCAACAATACATAGGATGCGTAAAATCTCTGATGGAATTTTTATATTTATGTGTCACTCGTCGTCGGGGTCGTGCGTAGGCAGGCGCATCAGCACGGTTGTCCCTACCCCTAGCTGACTGCGAATATCGACTTCGCCACCGTGCCTGTCGGCGATTGTCCACACCATCGCCAGCCCTAACCCACTCCCTACGATGCCGTGCGCGTCCTTACTGCGGTATAGTTCTTCCCATACATAGGGCAAATCCTCCGGCGGGATGCCCTGCCCGGTGTCCTCAACTTCGATGATAAGCTCGTTATCTTCGGTATATAGCCGCAAGGCGACTAAATCCCCATCTCCGGTGAACTTCATCGCATTTTCTATCAGGTTATAGATGGCAAGGCTCAACAGGTCTTCGTCACCGAGTACTGGCGGCAGTTTTTCCAGCGCATCCGGCAATATCAGCCGTCGGTTGGGGGCGTTGGGGTGGTCGCGCAGGGCTTCGATGAGCGGGTCTAGCAGGGTGGTCATGGGGATGGGCAACTGCTCTAATTGCACGGTTTCAATCTTAGACAGTTTACGCAGGCCGCTAACAAGGTTGCTCAGGCGCATCACCTGCTCGCGGATGTTAGCCCGCACAACTTCGCGCTGTTCCGGGTCGTCTGTCATTTCCAGGTTGGCGAGTTCCACGCGGATAGCGGTGAGCGGGTTTTTTAGCTCATGGTCAAGCCGGTAGATAAAGCGTCGCCATTCCTGTGCGAGTTGTTCATTGGTTTCGGCTTCTAACTGCTCCCGCAGACGTTCCAGCCAACGGCGGAAGCCCAGCCCCGCGCCGACAAGCACAACGAACGTCAGTACAAACTTACGCATGGCCGGGAATTTGTTCATTTTTGTGATTTCACAACTGCAATAAAGCGATAACCGCTACTAGGGACAGTCTCGATGTAACGCGGGTCGGAACGATCATCATTGAGCGCCTTACGAATCTCGGAGATGCGGGTGTCTACCGCCCGGATGCCTGCCGGATAGTCCCAACCCCACACCACATCCAGCAGGCGTTCCCGGCTGATGAGTTCATTAGGGTGGGTCATCAGGTATTCTAACAACGTGACCGCTTTGGGGGTCAGGGGCAGGTCGCGCCCGTTGTAGCGCAAGCGCCGTGCAGACCTGTCCAGCGCGATGTCTTCGCTGATGAGCAGATGCGCCGCCGCCAGTGATGGCCCTTCTGTTTTGGCACGGCGCAACACACTGCGGATGCGTGCCACCAGTTCATGCGGGTCGAAGGGCTTGTTGAGGTAGTCGTCCGCGCCTTCTTCTATCGCCATCGCGCGCTCGGTGGATTCGCCGACCTGTGTCAGCAGGATGACCGGCGTCCAATCTCCGTCGCGGCGTAATTGGCGCAACATCTCGCGTCCGTCCATGCGCGGCATGAGGACATCCAACACGATTAAATCCGGTGTGAAATCCTTGACCAGTGCCAGCCCGTCCGCGCCGTCTTGCCCGACGGCGACATCAAAGCCGGAGCGTTCCAGAAAAGGCTCCAGGCTATCGGTAATCGCGGCTTCATCATCCACCAGAAGGACTCTTGATTTTGCGGTGCTCATGGTTCGTCGTGACCTTGCAGATTGCTTGCGTTCAGGGTTATTCCCACCATCGTAACCCGAAACCGCCGCTTGTGCCTAGCTACTTCGTCGGGTTTTTGCCGTCTTGGTTCGTTTTGAGCGATTTTTCTACGCTATCTTTGGATTCTCCATCCAATAATTTTTTGGTCGCCTCATGGTAAGATGCCCCCAGTCGTGGGTCTGCCCCGCCGATTTGCTGGAACATCTCGCCAACTTGCCGGGAATCACCACTCTCTAAAACGTTCAGCATCTCATTGGATGACAAGCGGCCATAATCCCGGCTAGGGGCGCTGACGGCTATTTTGCTGATGACCCGCGCGATGGTTGCGCTGTGGCAGCGGGGGCATGTCTTGGTGGCGGCATCGTAAGCGGCATAAGTCTTGTAGAATAGGCTAAAGCGTTGGTCGCAGGACTGGCATTTATAATCGTAGCTTGGCATCTTGTGAACTCTCTATTCTGTGCTATCGTTGTTGATATTACCGGAAGTTGATTAGAATTGTGTAGGTCATGACAAACCAGCCACCCCCTCCCGACAAAAAAATTCGTAAACCGCACCCGCTGGAAGCGCCACCAGCGCCCAAAACCATCAACCCGGAAGACTATCGCGGCCAGCGTGTTATGCTCCGTATGCCAGTCGTGCCGCCGTATGTCGTCTGGGTACTGATTGCCGTCAATAGCCTGATTTATGTTGTCGTGCGCTTTTTGATGGATGACCAGCAGGTGCTTAATGTGTATCAGTCTCTATCCAACAACAGCGTGCAGGTTTTGGTCAATAGTGAATACCACCGCCTGCTGACATCTATGTTTTTACACAGCTACAGCCTACCATTTCATATTGTGTTTAATATGTATGCGCTGTACATCATCGGCGTGAATGTGGAACGTTTTTACGGGCATACCCGCTTTATCATCATCTACTTTCTGGGTGGTTTGGGCGGGAGTATCTTAAGCGTCCTGCTGAACACACCCAATACATTCTCTGTGGGGGCGTCGGGGGCGGTGTTCGCGGTATTCGCCGCGCAGATTGTGTTTTTATACAATCACCGTAAGCTCTTCGGTGAGATGGCACAGGTGCAACTGCGGCAGGCGGTCATTATTGCCGTGTTGAACTTAGGCATCGGCTTTTTAACGGCGCTGGATACCGGGTCTGGGGTCAATATAGACAACTGGGGGCATGTGGGCGGGATGCTGGGCGGCTTTGGGCTGGCGTGGTACATCGGGCCTATCCTCATCCCTAAGCGCCACCCGGAACAAGCGGACGCGCTGGCGATTGATGACATTAACCCCCTGGAACGACGCATCCAGCCGGTGCTGGCTTATGTCTCGTGTTTGCTGATTCTGTTGTTAGTTGGGGTAATGTTAAACTGAGTTTATAATATATTGAGCTTATCTTATGAAAGGGGTATGACATGGACACCCTCACATTAAGCGATGACGTGGTGCAGGCGCTCAAAGCCCATGCGGACAAAGCAGGTCAGACGACGAACGAATTATTACTCCAGTGGTTGGATGCCGATGTAGACGACTTGCGACAGTTCTTTAACCTGTCGATTGATATGCTGTGTGTTGCCAGTAGCGATGGCTATATTTTGCGTCTAAACGAAGCCTTCGCCCGGACGCTGGGCTATACGATGGATGAACTCATCGGGCGGCACTTGCTGGAATTCATCCACCCGGAAGACCGCGCGACGACTCTTCAGGCGATGGAACGCCATGTTGCCGGTGAATTGGTGGATACCTTCGAGAATCGCTATCGCTGTGCAAATGGGACATTCCTGTGGTTGGCATGGAGTATTTCCCCCACGAGAAATGGCAAGACTTACGCCATCGCCCGCGACATTAGTCATCTCAAATTAACCGAGTTGGAACTGCGCGCCCGCAATGAAGAACTGGATACTTTTGCTTATAGTGTGGCGCATGACGTAAAAAACCCGATTGCAAGCATGATGGGCTTTGCCAGCCTGATGCGCTCCTACTATGACCGCATGGATAAAGAGACACTGCTGTATTACACACAAGAAATCTTGGAAGGTGGCTACCAGGTACGGGAAATTGTGGATTCGCTGTTATTGCTGGCGCGGGTGCGGCAGTCCGACATGCCCAAAATCGCGCAGGTGAACATGATGTGTGTCATCGAAGATGTGACAGACCGCATGAAGCTACAGATTATTCAACGGTCTGCGGTGATTAAAATGCCGGAAAGCTGGCCGAACGCGCTCGGCTATGCCCCCTGGATTGAGCAAGTCTGGATGAACTACATCAGCAATGCGATCAAATATGGCGGCACGCCCCCCGTGATTGAACTCGGCTCCGACACACTCGACGATGGCCGGGTGCGCTTCTGGGTGCGGGACAACGGACGCGGCCTCACCACTGATGAGCAGTCGCGGTTATTCAAACCCTTTACGCGGCTGGGCACAGTCAAAGTAGAGGGGCACGGTTTAGGCTTATCCATTGTGAATCGCATTGTGGACAAGCTAGGCGGTGAAGTCGGTGTAGAGAGTAGCGTTGGCAACGGGAGTCAGTTTAGCTTTACGCTGTATGGGGCAGGGCACGGTTAACCTGCCCGACGTAAAAATCACAATGCTACTTATAGTCTGTCGCATCTTTTGTAGATTATGAGTAGCATTTTTGTATGAACGATACAGATTGTCCTCAAAAACTCTACCAACTAGGTCGAAAAATACGTGCGCTGCGTCTTAAACGAGGTTGGTCGCAAGAAGAACTTGCAGAGCAAGTAAGTTTGCATAGAACCTATGTTGGTTCTATCGAACGAGGTGAACGTAACATCTCTTTTCTCAATTTATGTAAATTCTCCAAAGTATTTGAAGTTTCGCTTTCTGAATTCTTTGCAGAGGGCGTTTATGAATAATTGGGTTGAAGAGATAAAAAGCTACTGCGAAGAATATCAAATACCTATCGAATATCTCGCCGATGTTTTGTCTGAGCCAAAAGTTGTCCCCATGATTCGTGGTAAAGCCTTCGAATTTACGGCTCTTTTAGCCCTTCGTCGCACTTTACCCTCTGATGAATTCGATGTAGTAAAAACACCAATGAATGCACAATCAGGGTTTCATGATGAGGATGTTGTTGTCTTCCATAAGCCTACGCAAACACGCATTACTATAGAATGTAAATTATCTGCTAAAGGTCGGTTCAAGCACACAAAGACTGGGTATCAAATTGGTGTAAAATGTATGCGAAGCCGTACATTGGGGGAAGGACGTGTTGGTCAACTTGCACCACTTTGGGGTATTTCTGAAGAACAACTCGCTATTCATAATGATCAATATTTACCAAGTAATTTTGATATTGTTCTTACATCACTTGGTAATGCTTTTTACGAGACAGACGAGCAAAGTGGCAAGTTTATTTGGTCACCGTCAGCAGATGCAGTAAAATTTTTACGTGAATTAAAAGGTGATAACATAGATCTGAAAGAATTTGCATTTAATAGAATCTACTTGGCACGTAGTCTTGATCTAGCTATCCATGAAAAAAACAAAATAACCTGCACGCGAAAAAAATGCTCCGATAAACAAAACTGCGGATTTATCCCTAATTATCCGCTAATTGCCTTTGATGAGGATACTGCCAAACCAAGCTATCCTTGGTATTCAATAGATGATTGCAAAGAATTTATGGATGTTGTTGTTCAGCACAAATTACAGTAGTAGGGGTTGTTCAACAACATCAAATTTATAATTAACTATAAAAACCTCTTTACCTTTATAACGAGCGCCTTTTGATCCTTTATCACCATCCTTACGCTGATCGTCGGTTCGGCTGATAGTGTAGTTCCATTCTCGATCGTACATGGCGTAAGTCCAATTGTATAAATCCCGGATTTCTGGACTATTGTCATAAGTGATAAGAAACTTAATCCGATCCCGATGCGCTCTTAATATCTCCATTAGTCGAATATGATCGTCTGGTAGAAAACCGCAGGTATAAAATTTGTCTTGGTCAGCGTTAAAGTAGGGTGGATCGACGAATAAAAATGCTCCATCTGGTGTGTCTGTAATGACAGCTTCAAAATCTTTGCAAGAAATAGTTACATCTTGTAATTTTTCAGATGTACGTAGAATGTTACGAGGCCAATTTTCGGGCCTCATGCTATATTTATCTCCATAGCCCCAATAGCAATTTTGCATATTCATAATACCGGAATATGATGTTCGGTTGAGATAATACCATCTACCAGCGCGTTCAAGCAGGTTGTTAGGTTGAAAATCATTTTTGTAATAATGATGTAGTTCTTTAGATGCTGGCAAACCATCCAAAAAACTAATTAGTGCTTTGGGATGATCACGTATATGGAGAAAAGTATTAATTAATTCTTCATCGGCATCATTCAGCCAGTTTTTTAATGCTTTCTCTTTAGCAAAAAAAATTGAAGCACCCCCCGCAAACGGTTCTATATACTGATTATGGGGAGGAATATGCTGAAGAATTAACTTGCGCGCATAGAATTTTCCTCCAGGATAGCGAAAAGGCGAGTTTAAAATAGCCATATTAGTTATCATCCACCCCTACACCCCATACAGAAACATCGCCGCCGGTCTCGAACATCAACAAGGTAAAGCCGTCTGGAGAAAACGCCAAGCTCAACACACGGTCATCAGCGTTAATCTGGGCGGCGCGGACAGTGGCCGAACTGATAGAGGGGATGTCGAACAAGTTCACAAGCGGGCTGAGCATAGAGACAGCTAATAAATCCGCATTGGGGTTAAACGCCGCCGATGTGCGCTGGCCCATCATGCGCGGTAACAGCGCCAGCAAATCCCCATTGGCCGCATCCCACACGCTGATTTCGGTCGTCAGGCCGCCCGTCAGCAGATAGCGCCCATCCGGGCTGAAGCTAAGCGCACCCTGCCCGCCTTCTTCCGAGTTTAAAGTGTACTGGAACACACCACCCACGTCGCTGACCTGCCACACCGTCACAAACTCCGTTGCGCCACTGGCGATAAAGCGGTTATCCGGGCTGATGGCGATATTGGTCACACGTCCGCCGTTTTCAATCACAAATATCGGCTCACGCGCCCGCCAATCCCATACGATGGTGCGCTGGTCTTCTCCGCCTGTCACCAGAATATGACCGTCTTCACTAAAATGCAGATGCGTCACCTGCCCGATGTGGGCGTTAAACGTCACCAGCGATTCACGCTGTAGTGCGTCCCACACCTTGACTGTGCCATCCCTGCCGCCGACGGCCAGCCAACCATCCAACGGGGAGAAGGCGGCCACATCTGCGGAGGCTGGATGTGCGCGGAAGTCCGCCCGCACGCGCCCCGCGTCGGCATCAAAGACCACGCCGAACCCGGTTTCAGTCACAGTATAGACTTCGCTTTTATCCGGTGAATAATACGCAAAAATCGCGCCTTGTCGTGTGGTCTGGAATAATAAATCGCCCGTGATGAGGTCATAACCGAGCAAATAGTTATCGTTAATCATCACAACGCGCGTGCCATCCGTACTAAAGCTATGATGAAATACCGTACTAAGCGGGCTAGGGGGGCGGATAACCCCGATGTTAGACAGTTGCGCGGCGTTATCCGCAGTCAGGAATGCGCCTGCTTCCGTCCATGCGATGGCTTCGCTGGCAGGACGCGGTGTAGGCCGTGCGCCGCCCCCGCCCAGGTCTTCAATGACGCCGATGTTCGTCGGCGTCGGGGGTATGGGCGTGCTGGACGCTGTGCCACTGCATCCCGCGATGATAAATGTGATTGCCAGCCCCACTGCCCATCGCTTAAACATCATTCCGGCGCACCCTCTCTGATGTCCATTGTCGCGCTTAACAGGCCGTAAATCTCGATTTGGGCGAGTCCACATTCGCCCTCAAACGGCTCAATCACGCCGTTATCGTTCAGGTCAAACCCATTGATAATTTGCGCGGCGATTTGCTCCGCTTCCTGCGCGTCACTCTGCACAGCCTCGATTGAATCCGATGCCAGCATGATGAACTCTAGCTCGATGACACGATCAGCCCGCAGGCGCGTATTTTGTAAGCATGTGCGGATGAGTCCGGCTTCCGACTGGACACGGACGGGCGCATCCGCGATGGCATCGGCTAAACGCGAGTCGATGATGTCCGCCACATCATAAATGCCTATCCCCCGTCCGGGATTTTCCCCTCTGCCGTTCCCGTCGTGGTCTTCTTCTGTACCGCGCAAAATGTTAATCGTATGCTCCGCGTGGGAGTGCATCTCCGGCGCGTTAGTGGAATTGCTGGCAAAACCGGCGTGCTGTGTGGCGAAATCCGCCTCTTGCCGCATCGCGTCGAACAGGCTTCCCCCGTTAACGCCATCCGGTGATGCGACAAAGAGTTCATGCAGAACTTCTGTCAGCGCGAAGGGGACGGCACTGCTGTAAATAATGTCCGTGTTGGGGGTGGTGGCGTCGTCATCCGCTTCCAGCGTCAGGTAGAGCGCATTGTAATAAGCCGGGAGCGTGCGCCCTTCAGCATCCGTGAAGACCAACGCGCCACTGCCGAAGGCGTCTACGTTCAGATTACCAATTTTAAGCACATCGCCTGTGTCCGTGTTGACGAGCCATGCCGTATAACCCTGGCGTGCTTCCGGGCGGCGTAAATCGTCCACCCGCACGGCAACCGCATCACCAATCCCGTTGACGCTGTTATAGTTCACACGGCCCAGCGCGGGCGGCCCTTGTTGCGCGGCGATACTGCCGTCCAGTGTGGGCGCCCCGGATGCAGTGGGCAAGCTGATGACACCCGGCTCGTCCGTTGATGGGGCGGGGTCGTTATCACCCGCACCGGAAAGCACCGCGACCAGACCTAAGACCGCGATGATAATAATCACCGCCGCGCCGATGAGCACATTAGGGTTTAGCCCCTGCCGGATGATGACCGTATCCGGTTTGGTCTGCATGGTGCTGGCCGGTTGGGTATGGGAGGCGCTGGCTTTTTTGGGGATGTTCGTCTGTGAAAACTGGATCGTCGGCGGCTCTGGCGTCTGGTTGCTGAGGGGCACAGCCGCCCGTATTGCTTTAAGCTCGGTGGTGTTGTGCAGTGCCGCGCTCAGGGCTTCCGCGAATTCAACGGCGGTTTGATAGCGTTCATTGGCCGCCTTCGCTAATACTGTGTCGAACACGGGCTTTATTTCTTCCGGTAAGTCAGGGTTGACTTCCAGAATATCACGCGGGGTTTCCTGGATGACCTTCAGCATCAATTGCATCATCGACGGTGCAGTGATGGGTTGCTCGCCTGTGAGCATCTGATACGCCAGCACACCCAGCGAATAAATATCCGCACGGTGGTCTAGCGGTAGCCCTTGTGCGGCTTCTGGCGCCATATAAGCAGGCGTGCCGATGACGCCCGTCCCGGTGAGGTTCTGTGTGCCTTCTGTCAATTTTGCGATGCCAAAATCCGCTAACAGGGCGTAGCCTTCACTGGAAAGCAGGATGTTGGCAGGCTTAATATCCCGATGAATGACCCCGCGCCGATGGGCATAATCCAGCGCTCCGGCAATCTCGCGGATGATTTTCTCCGCTTCGCGTATTGTCAACTCGCCTTGCTTCAGTCGGTCTTCCACGCTACCGCCATCCACATAGGCCATCGCCAGGTAGAGGATGTCATCCACATTGCCATAATCATAAAGTGGCAGGATGTGCGGATGTTGTAAGTTCGCAATCGTCTTTGCCTCTAGTTGAAAACGCTCCACGAAGCCTGCATTCAGGCCGGGATGAGGAGGAAGCACTTTAATAGCCACTTTACGGTCTACGGCTTCCTGGTAGCCGACATAAACTGTCGCCATGCCGCCCTGACCGAGTGAATCAATAATTTTGTAGTTGCCAAGCGTGCGTCCAATGAGCGATGTTGACATAATTTGTTAGCTTTCTCCCTGTCTGCATACAAACCATTTTAATGGTTCATGGCGGATATGCAAACCGCCCTTTAAGCTACGCTCGTTAAGTTCCCCTTTTTGGGGGATTGCGTGGACGGCGTTTTGGACGACAATGAACGTGTCCTAACTTACATAAGGAGTGTAAAGACCTATGAAACGCATGATTTTGCTGGTTGCAAGCCTATTGATGCTGGTAGGCGCAAGTGTACAAGCCCAGACGACAGATGCTTTTGAGGAAGCAGAATGCCCGATGGAATTCCCTGCCGCATTGGTTGAAGGCGAAAGCATCATCTGTGGCTATGTGACCGTCCCGCTACGCCATGCCCAACCGGATGGTGAGACAATCCGCGTGGCTGTGGCTGTGTTCCCCGCACAGACCGACACCCCCGGCGCACCCTTGTTTATGGCGCAGGGTGGCCCGGGCGGCACAATTTTAAACGACTTCCCCAGCCTGATAACTGATTTACCGCTTGGCGCGGCGATTTTGGCTGAACGCGATGTTGTAATGGTGGAGCAACGCGGCACACTTTATTCCCAGCCGAACCTGATTTGTGATGAATATGAGGCTTTCGTGCGCGAATACATCGAGAGCGACATCAGCGAAGATGAGGCTTACGCGCTGGTGCTGGACGCTTACCGTGACTGCTACGACCGCCTGAACGCAGAGTTTGACCTATCCGCGTTTAATAGTGTGGAAAATGCCGCCGACCTGAACGCCGTCCGCGCCGCGTTGGGCTACGACACGATCAACCTGTATGGCGTGAGCTATGGCTCGCTTCTGGCGCAATTTTACATGCGCGACTTCTCAGAAACGCTGGACTCGGTGATTTTGGACGCCGTTGTGCCCATTTCTATCTCGTTCGTATCCTACCAGGCGACCAACGCGCAACGCTCCTTTGATGCCTTCTTTGCCGCGTGTGCCAGTGATGCGCTGTGCAGTAGCGCCTACCCCGACCTGGAAGAAGTATTCTATAACACCGTCAGCCAACTGAACGAAGCGCCGTCCAGCTTCCTCACAGGTGATGACTTTGAAAACCCACAGAACTTCTATAATGTGCGCTTTAACGGTAACAGCCTTGTGGGGTATTTGTTCCAAACGTTATATGTGACGGAACTTATCCCGTTGTTGCCCGTTATCATCGGTCAGGTTGCGGATGGGGACTATAGCCTGTTGGCTCTACTCTCGTCCTTCTTCGACTTCGACTTCTCATTATCACTCGGCATGTACCTGAGCGTCGTCTGTGCGGAAGATAGCCTGTACGAAGGCATCATTGATGACGGCCTTAATAGCTTCATCAACGAAGCCTTCGCCACTTACGACTCAATTGGTGAAACCTGTGCCTTCTGGGATGTGGAACGGCTGGATGACAGCGTCTTTGAACCCATCGTGAGCGATTTGCCCGTATTGCTGATGTCTGGCGAATTTGACCCCATCACGCCGTTGAGCTTTGCGGACATCGTGGCGGAAACGTTGCCGAACAGCTTTAACCTGACGTTTGGCGGCGGCGGTCATGGCGCATTCACGACGCCCTGTGGTATAGAGGTCATGGCGAGTTTCCTCAATGACCCGGCGAACCCGGACGTGTCCTGCGTGGCGAACACTGCGCTCTCGTTTGGTGGATAATTAACCCCTCGCTTTTTTAAAATGACCGTAAGGGCGGTACACGCCGTCTTTGCGGTCGTTTTTTATCCCTCCAGCTTAAATAATGCTCATCAAATACGCCTATAATCAAAGGGGTCAACAGGAACCTATAGGAAAAGACGATGCGTTATTTTACGTATAGTGTGGGCGCTCATCTGGTGAATGAGCTAGACATCGCGGGTGCTGTGGATAAAATCCTGCATGATGGGCGCGACATCATCCACTTACGGCTGGTCACAGGTGAATCACTGATGATTCATTTGATTGATAGCTCAATCCCACTTTATGAGATTAAAAACACCGCCACCAAAAACACCGCAGACGGTCATTATACGTTGTTCATCTTATGGGCGGATATGCTCCTGCCGGATCACGGGCGCATTGTGGAGCTAGAGGACTGGCATGAAGGATTGCTGGCGCTGTATGAGGGCAAAATCTACGCCTATAAAATCTATATGCGGCGCTTGTACGTCTTCCCGGTGCATTTTGACTCCATCCCTTATTCAGCGTTTCGGCGCATCCAATACGGCGACCCCATCGACGTAGGCGCGTTACGCTGTTTTTATGCGGAAGTTGACATTAACGGGCTGAACGGGGGCTTTTATGCCGCCTCGTTCGATGGCGACCCTGACGCCTATCATCGGCAACGGGCGGAGCAACTGACGATTGAGGCCACACACCAACTAGCGCCGTACTTCCGCTTGTTGGGCGTGTCGTCGGATGCGGATAAAGCCACAATCAAGGCCGCGTTCCGCGAGATGGCGCGTAAATATCACCCGGACATCAACACGACGGACGCCGACGCCCACCAGAAAATGCAGGAAATTAATATCGCCTATCAGGTCATCCTTAAAGCGATGGAAAAGGGAGAGGTTTAACTATGCCAGACGACCAGAACGACCAGCCGAATATGGATTTAATCCAGATGGTGCAACGGGCGCGGATGCAACACGATAGCCAGGCCAGGCCAAGCGAGATGAGCGCGGTCTATTGGCTGGAATTCAAACACGAGTCCGCGCCGCCGCCGACCTCACGCGCCGGGCAATGGGTGATTGACATTCCCGCACAGCAGGCCGATAGCGTGTGGCAGGCCGTGAAGGACGCCACAGCACGCGGTGAACTGGGCTATAAATCCAAATTAGCCACGATTTCGCGCACAGGCACGCCGGAAATGCGGACTTTAGCCATCCGCACAATTGATGCGGACGACAGCGCGGATGTCGCACGAGTCCGGGCAGGGCTGGATGCGCTCGGCTTGGGGGCGGGGTGGGACTATGAGCGCGGTTGAATCATTTGTAACGGGCGCAGGAGCGATAAATCAAAAGTGCTGAGGTCATCATCCGGCAAAGCGTTGAGTGCGGTATAGACCGTGTTCGCATCCGCACGCAGGGCGGCGACATCCACGCCCTGACACACATCCGGCAAGGCATTCAGCCATTGACGACTGCGTAATAGCATCTTCTTTGCGCCGCGCACGTTGCCACGCTGAATTTGATAATAGGCTACGCCGACCTGTAAGATCGCCCGGTATAAATCACGCACCGGCTCGGCTGTTTGCATCCATAATGCCTCAAAAGAATCATGTTGTTGGTAGTATTCGCCTGCGTTGAACTGCGCGACTCCCTGCTGGGCGAGGGGTGGCAGGGCATCCGCGCAATCACAATCCAACTGTGCGCGTTCTTCTGCGGATTGTACCCGCGCATGTTCTGTGATGAGGGCGTGTGCGCGTGCGGTCAGTTGCGCCGGAGTGAGGACAACATCCGCGCCGGATTGATGCGCCTGTGTGCGGATGTCATCCGCTTGCACCGCGTAGACAAAAACCGGGATACGGCGGGTGGCCGGGCTACTTTTGGCCGTCGTCACCCAATACGCCCAATCTATGTGATCCCCATCCACTAAAATCAGCGCGGCCTGATGCGCTATCAGTGCGGCGATATATCCTTCGCGTGCAGTGATGGTCTCAAGACGATAGCCGATCTCAGTTAAAGCGGCTGTCAGGGTATTTGAGGTTGTACTGCCTGCGCTGATGATAACTGTCATTCGTCCGCACTTCCCAGAATATAAAATCGCCTGTTAAGTTAGTGCAAAAATTCCGCGTTGTCTAGCATGGCGTCTGCTGTTTTGGTTGATGTATCACCGATGTGTCACCCTGCAATAAGGCCATTTGTGATGCTGTTAAAGGGCTACGTTTAGCCTCCTGTAAAGGATAGACGATTACTTTATAACGTGTCGATGTGCTATCATCAGCCCGTTTTGTTGCACCAGAAAAAAGGAAATCGCATGGAAGTGCTTGTCAATGTAGTACTCATCTTTGTGTTACGTGTCATGAACTACGCCGTCGGCACACTGCGTCTGGTGTCCATCACACGCGGGCGACGGGTGATCGCGGCAGGGCTGGCGATGCTAGAGGCGTTGGTTTTTGCGGTGGTGATTGCGGGTGTTGTGAGCGACCTGCAAAATTTCCCTAATCTTTTAGCATACTGCCTGGGTGCGGGTGCAGGGAGTTGGGTGGGCATGGATTTAGAAGCGCGGCTCGTGCGAAGTTATACGATTGTGAACGTGTTTGCTAGCCAAGCGGGGGTACAAATCACAGAGGCGCTTCGTTCTGCGGGCTATGGCGTGACGACCACGATTAGTCAAGGGCGCGATGGCGATGTGCTGATGCTCCGTAGTGTGATTGATAAACGTGATGTGAAGACATTCAGTAAAATTGTACAGGATGTGAACGACCAGGCTTTTATCGCGGTGGAAGAAGCACGCGGTGTAGAGCGCGGCTGGCTGGGCGTGGGGCGCGGCGGTAAGGTAGGCTAGCC
>DAIMZF010000062.1:0-17694 GCA_036734085.1 Aggregatilineales bacterium | reverse complement strand
GAGGCACGTAAGCCAATCCAGTGTGGCGAACCGTTCAAGGATGAACGACTCAGTTCCATATCCGGCGCATAAGAGGGTTTAACCCATTGTAACCGGACAGACTGTAGTGTGGTTGTCACCATATTGTCATTGGTGATGACGAACTCAACGGCGTTGCTATTGAAGACAATATTGCTGATGTTGAGGCCATCACAGCTAAATTCTGGTATTGGTGCTGGCGGGTTGTCCTGGTTATCAGGGTCGTCTTCACCACCTGGATCGTTTGGATCGACTGGTGGGGTTTCTGGAGTTTCACCCGGAGGCGGTAATTGACCCGGAGGCGGGTCGCCTAATGCGGTTTGACCCGTGCTACCCTGCACTGCGTTCAGCGCGCGTGATGTACGGAACGTTTCGTTAACACCGGAACGTTGCGCTTGCATCGTGATATAGCTGAAGTCGAACAACGGCGTAATCAACGGGTGATTAAACGTCACGACAACTGTAATACGGTCGCCTGGCCCGCCTGCGTCAATCCACGGCAAAGTGTAGTTGGATAACCGATTGTTGCTGGTCTGGGTTTCACCTTCACCTAACGGCGGGACTTCGTTAAGCATACAGAAGGGAAAGCTAAACGGTGTGTTGAAGCCTGTTGGCAGGTCAGTTTCGTCGAAAACCATCGCAAAACGTGCGTTGGAAAGTTCGCTAAACGATGACGAGAAATTATCCAACTTACTGCGGGTACTACACACCACAACATCAAAGTAACCGGGTTCGTTACTACGCGGACGCGGAAGTTGCCATTGGTGCGAAAGCTGATTGAAAAGGGCATTCACCGTGCCATCCTGCACGCTTGGTTCTAGCGCAAGCCCCGCAGAAGCACGGCGGGCGGTATCGTAGATAGAGGCCAGGCGCACGATGTCGCGCCGACGCTCCAGATGCTCCGCGTTACCGGGATCGCAATTTTGCCCGTCGTAATAGGTAGCAAATAACGTCTGGGCGGTCATACCGCCCGTCGATGTGTTGATATGGATGGTGGCATCTGGATTCAACGGGAATTGCGTCCGTTGGCCTGGCCCCTGTGCAAAATCTTCCTGCGTACAAGGCAAAAGACTGAGCAGGTTGTATTTTTCGGTATCGTACTGCCCGGTTGTTGTGTACCGGGCGGCTTCGCGGGCGGAGTTTTCCAGCGTTACCCATGCCTGGAACGCCCGCCCGAATTCGATGATACCGAACACCAGTAGAAGTAGGAGTGGGAGCGTGAGCGCGAACTCTACTAGTGTTTGACCTGACCGCTTTTGCCTACGCTTTTGTGGATCGTCGTATGTCATAGGCTTTTTTCCCCTTTTTCTTTAAATAAACCTGCACATCAGCCCGAAAGACGGGTAAACATGCGCGATGCAATCTCGTCGAACACGCGGCCTAGCTCGGTGAGCGTTGGCGCGTTGAAGTAGTTACCACAGCTTTCGCCGGGTGTACGGACAATCAGATGGTTAGGATTAGAACCCTCCGCAGGCCGCCAGGTTGATTCCCCGTTGCCGTAGAAGTCCGGCTCACATGGGTCTTTCGCTCCCCAATCTTCATCCGGCACAGAGCCGTTGAGGGTGGGGTAGCGCAGGTTCGGGTTGACGCTTAAGTTATCGCGCCAGTTTTCACTGTCATGAAGCATGTCTTGGTACACGTCATTATCAATGCGGAAGTTATCCCCCGCATCTGCAATGTAACGGAGCAGTTGCTCACCCATGCAATCCTTGATGTTTGCCTCGCAAGAGCCATTACCACTGCCAAAGTTCAAGCCAAAGCCGATGGTAAAGATAATAGGCAATTGCGCGGTACTGTTCTCATCCTCATTGACACCGGCGATATAATCTGCCCAATCGCGGGCATAGTCGAAGGCATCGTAAAGCGGATCGCACAGGTTATCTGGGTCGTCGTAGTCGCCAATGTCCACATCAAAGATGTTACCGAGCCGCACATTTTGGTCAGTAATCCACAAGCTCTCACCAAAGACATAATCATCCGGTACAGGCGCAACAAAGCGGGGTGGGCGATTACCTGCTTCGGCGGCGGCGAGTTCGCTATCGTAAGCCGCTTGGTTAGATGCGACGAACGGGCGATAGTCCAGGTCAAGCGCATTGGGCTGGAAGCCCGGTCCAAAACTTTGCGGGAAGCGTGCCGCAGTTGGGGCAGTCCCCGCCGCTTCGCTGGCATAAGCACGCAGGTCAGTTGTGCTATACCCTACAGCACGTCCTGGCGTAGGTAAGCAGAAGTTGCGTGCATACGGGTCAGGTGTCGCGCACCATGGGAAGATCTTCGGGTCGCCCAGAACAAGGTTGCCGATGCGTGAATTGCCGTCAAACTCTGTCACACCAAAGGGGCACAGGCCATAAACGCCATACTCCGCTTGTGATGGGCCGCCGTAGCGGTTGGTGTCATTATCGTCGAAGATGTCCAACGTAGAAGTTGGCGGTTCTGCACCAGACATGCGTTCCGGTGTGCCAAGTCGATTGGCGAAGTCAAAACGCTCGATTTCATAGTAAGGGTCAATCGCGCGCAGTTTTTCACCATTGCGGCGTATGGGGTCGGTCGCGCCTGCCGCGCCATCGCTCAGCAGAATGATAATCCACACAGAACCTTCGCGGCGGCTGGTACGCGGGTCGTTCAACGCGCCACCGGCTTCACGCAAGGCCGCGCCGATGTTCGCCCCACGACACAGGCCATGGCGCTCGTAACTGCGTTGCAGGATAAGCCCCCAGTCATCTTCGGACTCGTAGTTGAAGTTTTGCAGGCCATTGGTGTTGATGATGTTACGCCATTCCGCCGAATTGTAATCCGGGTTGATTTTGTCCAACATGGCAGGCGGCCCCCATTGCCATGTGCCGCCGCTCACATCGTTGATGCCCGTCACTTGACGGTTGCCAACGTTACGGGTGGCATACAGGCTGTAGGGATATTGCATCAGTGAATTTTGGATATTGCAGTTATAGATAACCGGATAGTTCACTGCGGCGGCAGAGCCTGACTGCAAAAAGGCTTCTTCTTCTGGTGTCAGTGCAGACGGGTCACTATCATCTACATCCGCGTTGGGTTCGAGTGTACGAAAGCCATAATCTAACGGGATTGATTCGCCTGTAGTGGGGTCAATGCCCGCCGCGAAGCCGGTCCACCGTTCACCATCCCATTGGTAGAAGTTGGGTTCAGCACGCACCCCGATGGCACGGTTCAGGGTGTCCACGGCCAAATCATAGGATTCAATCATGTGGGCCTGGCCGGTATCATTGACATCCGTGTCAATCAAAAACGCGGAACGGTCAAACGTAACAAAAGCAACACGGTCACCGCGTAGGAAGTCGATCCGGCGCAAGAACTGACGTGTCGCGTCTTTGGCTTGCTTAAACGGTTGGCACACCAGGTCGGAAAAATCCCAGTCCGGGTTTGTATTGATGGGTTCACCGGGCAACAGCGCACGGAAGGTTGTGGTCGTCGTGCCATCAGGATTTGAGGTAACAATCGGCACAACATAGTCACCATTCGGGATAATATTGTTGGTATTCACATCCGTGAAGGTGGCTGTGCCATCACTTGTGAAAATACCCGTCGTGGGGTCGTTACAGCACCCGTAGAAGTTATAAGTTGGCACAAAGCCGCCCCAGCGCGGTTGCGGTAAATTAGGATCTGTTCGATTGTCGAAGTTCGGCCATGTCGTGTTACTCACCCCGGATCCTGGCTCGCTGGCGTAGTAGTCGGCCATGTTATAGGATGTGCCATTGCGCTCAATGCGCGGCCAGTCCTGTGTCAGGTTGAGTTGGATAGAGTAGGGGTAGAAGCGCACACGGCACTCCGGGCGTGGGTGCTCTGCCCGGTTATTCGGCACGGTACTGGGTATAAACGAGGTCACCGGATATTGGGCGCTCGGTCTAGGGCCTGGTCCGTCATTGAAATTGGGTTGTCCGTATTGCTCGAACTGCTCACGCGGATCATCCATTGCAGGAAGTGAACCGGGTACGCCGCCAAAATGCAGGCGTTCATTAATGTAGATTTGCCATTGGCCGAAGATGTATTCCATCCAGAACCAGTCGCGCCACGAGGCCGATAATGGGCCTATCTGCGTCGGGTTGCCGCCAGGATACATAATCTCGAATTCACTCCACACCGTACCTGCATTGCTGGGGCGTCTGCCGCCATCGGTGGGTAAAATTTGATAAGAAGGCGCGTCTGCAATGAAGGGATGGATAACTGATCCCGGTGTGCCTGCTTGCGTTGTGATGCCGATGCTGGGGACAATTGCCCGCCCTTGTGAGACATCCAGCAATCGCCCGGTGATAGTACGCAGGTCGCGGTTATCATCATGCACGGTCAGGTAAGGTGGCACATAGGCGCGTCCAAGGTTAACGCCCGCCCAGTCTTCGTAGTTGGTCTCGAACAACATGGACTCTGATACATCCAGCACAATCACCACGTCCAACACAGCTGTTTCGGAGATGGCGCTGGCTTGTAGCGTAATGTTTATCCATTGCGGGCTTAGTAATCGCAGGAACACAGTAGGGGAGTCGACCTGCGCTGTCACACGGACGAGCTTCCGCACATCCGGCGAGCAGACGATGTTATCGTCCCCCACCAGGCGCGTCGTGCTACGCAATAGGTTTACGTAGGGCGTGCCAGCAGTATGCAGAGGACTCCAATTGATATTGGGGTTAGCATCATTCCAACCTGCTAGCGCCGTTTCATAGTCCGTGCGTAAATCGCTTAACTCTGGCGGACGTTCCAGGCTTCGGTTAGTAACGAATGAATCCATTGCACTAATGTAAGCGGCACGTGTGACCTGTACATCCCGCCGGACGGTGGCAAGTGCCGCGTCGTTATAATTCGGGTCTGCGGGGTCGCTGATTGTTGCCGCGAGAATACTACGTTGGACATCGTAGGCTTCTCGTGCCTGTGTGATAGCTGGTGGCTCTAGCTGGATGCCAGGTGTAGCAGGGTCGAAGTCTTCACGCGGTTGATTTTCACACATTTCCACCCACACATCACGCGGGTTCAACCCATGAAATTCAATGAACTGGCGAGCGGCCAGGCTGGCACGAGTGACAACATCACTTGTCGCGCCTTCACCAGTCTGGCGTACTTGCCCGGCGGCGGCGATTGCGGCACTGTCGACCGCCCGGCGCAGGTTATTGTAGCGGATGAACAGCAACGAGACATCAACGGTCAGGCCGACAAAGCCCAACAGCGCAATCATGCCGAGTGCCAAAATCACAATCGACTGACCGACTTGTCCACGTTTTACGAGGTGTTTATAAAAACGTTTCATGAACAGTGACCTCTTTAAGGATTCGGATCGATAAAGCCCCGGCCATCCTCAAACGTGTAACTGACACGCGGGATAACGGAAGGCGTCGAGAATGCCGACCAAACATGAATGGTTGTCTGATTGTCATCGAGTGCCTGGTAAACGGGTGAGAAGGCCGGTAGGTCGAACAACAATTGGTGTCTCCAGAAGATCTCGACCAGTACAATGCCGGTGTTCGGGACAAATTCGCGTTGGTCACAGAAGTCACTACCATCACCACAGAAGCCCGGGTTTGCCCCGCGCACCGCGTTAATTTCCGCCTCACTCATCACAAAGCCGCCACCTAGCAACTGCTCTTGTACCCAATACACGTCTTTATCAGAACCCCAACAACGTAGTTGAGTCTCAGCCCCCGCTATGGTGCGGGTTGTGGGCGGGTCAACCTTACGTTGGCCGAGATAGACAAAGCCGCGTTGTAGTTCGGGTTGGTTGTAGGCATCAAACCCGATGCTTCGCCATCTACGGGGATCATTAAGTGCTACGTTAGCGAATTCCGGGTTTATTTCGCCTAATTCAATCGGGTAAAGCTCACCAGTAGGTACGCCATTATCGGTAAGTTCCACCAGACTGACTGAATTACGATCACCTTGCTCAGGTTGGGCGTAGTAGTCGAATGGGTCACGCTCGTAAATCAGATTTTGTGGGCCGCCCTGTGTGTACATAAACAGGTCACCGTTATCTGGGTTTTGCCAGACGTTGCATTCGTTGGCTTGTGTCGGCCAACGCCCCACAACCACCGGGATAAAGCCAAGTCGCTCAAATTCATCATCCAGGACAGTATCCGTAGCGGCCAAATCAATATAACCACCTTGGTCAAGCGGGCTATTGTTGATCATCAGCACGGAGAAGACCGATATAACGATGTCGTCAAATTCGTTGTCACGGATTTCTAGCGGGCGGATGGAGTCTAGCATTTGGCACAGGATGAGGTTGTAAAAACCCGCATAGGCGGCGCCTGATGCTATCGCAGAGCATGTCCTTACATCACGGCGTGCGGTAATAATAGCATTTCGTTCGGCATTATCTGTGATGCAATTGGGGCCACTGCTACAGAAGTTTGCGTCAACATCCGGGATAGGGGCAAGGGCGAGTGAATAGCCCAAATCACGCTCGACGTTTTCCCACTGTAATGGGCTGAATTCCTCTTGCAAAGTAGCGCCACGCCGCGCACCCACGCGGGTAACTTCCAGCAAGAGCAGATAGTTACGTCCGAACCAGCCAACTTCAACTAATCCGAACAAGAGAATCAACAAAAGTGGGAGTACGAGCGTAATCTCCACGATGCTTTGGCCTTTGGTCACTTCCTTGCCATAGGCTTGTGGTGTACCATCGAGAACCTGTACGATACGCCTGATGAGTCTTTGCATAAGGCTGACCTTCAATCATGAACATTAAGTACCTTAAAAAGAATGATACCATAGCCCGTATGATGCAACCTAAAGCAACCGTCAAGAAATTGATAGGGTTTTGTCTAGGGGGTTGTTAGGGTCTTGTTACATAAGAACGAATTAAGACCCCATAAAGGTTTAAGTGGCCGCCTGTAACGCGATAAAGCGTGTGTATAATGGGTTTTAATCGACATTTACATAATTAAGAAGGCCGTGCGGGATGGCGATTCATCGCCCCGCGTTGACTTGTATTTCATCAAATATTCGAGGTCAAAATGAATGCAGAAGATGCCCTGGCAGAACTCGTCGCAGGGAACAAACGTTTTGTGGCGACAAATCCTACACATCGCCACCAGGAAGTAGCCTACCGCCGCACGTTGATAAAACGCCAGAACCCATTTGCCGCCATTTTAGGCTGTTCGGATTCCCGTGTGCCAGCAGAGATGATATTTGATCAAGGCTTTGGGGATTTGTTCGTTGTGCGGGTGGCGGGCAATGTGATGGATGAAGTTGTGTTAGCAAGTCTGGAATTTGCTGTATCTGTTTTGGATGTCTCGTTAATTATGGTGGTGGGGCATTCCCAATGTGGTGCGGTAGCCGCGACGATAAAAGGGCAGGAATTGCCCGGTCATATGGCGGAATTAGCGCGGCGGATTCAGCCTGCGGTGGAGCAGGTGAGAACACAGGCTGAATCCGGCAACTTACTGAAGAACGCCATCTGCAAAAATGCGGAAATGGTTACAGAGCAACTACAAGAGCATAGCGGCATCCTGCGCGATGCTTTACATGCCGGGACGTTGAAGATTGTGCCCGCCTACTATGATTTAGAGTCCAGTGAAGTCATAATCCTGACGGAATAACGGATGTCGTGCAGTTTTGACGGCATTTTTGTATATCATTTTTACGCGATGTTGCTATCTTTATTCACAGAGACTTTAAGACAACCATAGGTTAACCATGCCAAAAAGAACCGACATCCAAACGATTATGGTCATCGGCTCCGGGCCAATTGTGATTGGTCAGGCCAGCGAATTTGACTATAGCGGTGTGCAAGCCTGCAAAGCACTCCGTGCACAGGGCTATCGCATTGTGCTGGTCAACAGCAACCCGGCCACCATCATGACTGACCCCGAATTTGCCGATGCAACCTATGTTGAACCTTTAACACCGGAGATATGCGAGCAAATCATCGCACAGGAAAAGCCGGATGCACTTCTGCCAACAGTGGGAGGACAAACCGCCTTGAATCTTGCACTTGCCTTGCAAGAGCGCGGCACGTTGGAAAAATACGATGTTGAACTCATAGGCGCTTCCATGTCCAGCATCCAACTTGCCGAAGACCGCCAGCAATTTAAAGATGCCATGACTGAAATCGGCTTAAAATCGCCGGAAAGTGAAGTGGTGACTTCCGTAGAGGCGGCAATGCAAGCCGCAGAGCGTATGGGGTATCCTGTCCTGGTGCGGCCTTCCTTCACCTTAGGCGGGAGTGGCGGCGGAATCGCTTATACACCGGATGACTTACGCCAAATCGCACGCAATGGCATTAAGCAAAGCCCTGTGAACCAGATTTTAGTGGATTACAGCTTGCTGGGTTGGAAGGAATACGAGTTAGAGATTATGCGCGATGGCGTCGGGAACTTCGTTGTCGTCTGCACGATTGAAAACCTTGACCCTATGGGCGTGCATACCGGAGATAGCATTACCGTTGCGCCGGCACAAACCCTGACCGATAAAGAACTTCAGCGTTTGCGTGATATGGCGCGCAAGATTTTTGATAAGGTTGGTCTGGCGACGGGTGGTGCGAATGTGCAATATGCCATCAACCCGGATGATGGCGAAGTTTACGTGATTGAGATGAACCCGCGTGTGTCGCGGTCTTCGGCTTTAGCCAGCAAAGCGACGGGCTTCCCGATTGCGAAAATCGCCGCATTGGTAGCTGTCGGCTTTACGTTGGATGAAATCGCCAATGACATCACCCGTGTGACTCCGGCCAGCTTCGAGCCATCGCTGGATTATGTGGTGGTGAAGATTCCGCGTTGGGATTTTGAGAAGTTCATCACCGCCGACCCGGTGCTTGGCCCTCAGATGAAAGCAGTCGGTGAAGTCATGGCGATAGGCCGTACCTTCCCGGAGTCGCTCCAAAAGGCGATACGTTCATTAGATATTGGCATTATGGGCTTCGGTACGGATTTAGAAGACGTGCCCCCCCACGCGCTAAAAATTCCTACAGCCCGGCGTTTGTTCCAGGTGGCGGCGAATTTGTATAACGGCATTTCCGTTGAAGAAGTCGTGGAAAACACACGCTTTGACCCCTGGTTCGTGCAACAAATGGCGGAAATTATGACAATTCATAAATCCGTGTTAGATGTTGCGGCACATGCGGGGGCATCCGCATTAGAATCGCTTGACTATGACGACTTCATCAAGCTAAAGCGATACGGCTTCGCGGATGCCTACATCGCTCAACTGCTGAATGTCGATGAGTTTGAGGTACGAACACGCCGGAAGTTCGTCGGTGTGGTGGCGAACTATTACCGTGTGGATACCTGCGCGGCAGAGTTTGAAGCCTTCACACCCTATCTCTATTCCACATACGAAGACGACGACGAGACACAGCCAACAACAGCAAAAAAGGTGATTGTGCTGGGCGGTGGCCCCAACCGCATTGGGCAGGGAATCGAGTTTGACTATTGCTGTGTTCATGCTTGCTTCGCGCTGAAGCAACTTGGATACGAAACGATTATGGTCAATTGCAACCCGGAGACAGTCAGCACGGATTATGACACTGCCGATAGACTGTACTTTGAGCCGCTTACCGTAGAGGATGTACTGAACATCATCGACAAAGAACAACCAGCAGGCGTGCTTGTGCAGTTTGGTGGGCAAACCCCACTTAATATTGCGGCGGCATTGCAAAAGGCGGGTGCGCCCATCTGGGGAACACCGGTTGATACCATCGATCTAGCCGAAGACCGCGAACGTTTTAACGCGCTGATGGAGCAGATTGACATTAGCCAACCGGCAGGTTCTACCGCTACCAGCCGGGAACAGGCCATCGCCGCCGCACAGAAAATCGGTTATCCGGTATTGATACGGCCTAGCTACGTGCTGGGCGGGCGGGGTATGGCGATTGTGTTTGATGAGAATCAGCTTACGGCATGGGTGGATGGTCATGTGAAATGGGCAGGGCATCCGGTGTTGATTGACAAATTTTTAGATGATGCGTTTGAAGTGGATGTGGACGCGCTGTGTGATGGTGAGCAAGTCGTCATCGGCGGTATTATGCAACACATTGAAGAAGCGGGTGTTCACTCCGGTGATTCCGCCTGTGTATTGCCACCCTATAAAATCAGCGCCTATCATGTGGAGATTATCCGCGAGCAGACACAGCGCATCGGCCTGGCATTGGGTGTGCGTGGATTGTTCAACATTCAATATGCCATTAAAGATGATGTCGTGTATGTTTTAGAAGTTAATCCGCGTGCTAGCCGTACTGTGCCGTTTGTCAGCAAAGCGGTGGGGCGGCCTTTAGCCAGCTACGCCGCGCAGATTGCCGCAGGCCGCACTTTAGAGGAACTGAGCTTTACCCACGAGCCGCGTGTTGATGGCTTCTTCGTCAAAGAGGCGGTTCTGCCGTTCATCAAGTTTCCTGGTGTGGATGCAAGGCTAGGCCCGGAGATGCGGTCTACAGGGGAAGTGATGGGCCATGCGGCGAACTTCGGTCATGCGTTCATCAAGGCGCAGATTGCCGCCAATATGACCTTACCCACATCCGGCACGGTGTTCATCAGTGTGAATGACTTTGACAAAGGCGCGGTCGCTAAGATTGCGCGTGATTTGCACAACATCGGCTTTAACCTGGTGGCGACAGTCGGCACGGCACGCTGGCTGGAGATGATTGGACTGCCTGTGACGCATGTTAACAAGGTTGCGGAAGGCTCTCCGCATGTTATTGATAGGATGATGGCCGGAGAGATTAACCTCATCATCAATACGCCCTTAGGCGGGCAAGCGCACGATGACGGCGCACTAATTCGGGGAACGTCACATCTGCTGGGCATTCCCATTATCACTACCATGAGCGCGGCGATGGCATCCGTACAGGGGATTAAAGCACTCCGGGAGAAGCCACTAAAAGTGCGGAGCTTGCAGGCACATCATAAGGTGCAGTGATACCCGTCGGAAGTATAGGTTGTTGCCATTAAAGATGGGACGAGCAGGTGTTTCACTCGTCCCACAAACAGAGGGGAATCGTTAGGATAAAGAGCGATAACCCCTTACCCATGCGATTAATGCATGTAGAGGGTTAGTCTACACTGCGTCCAGCGACGTGCACAGAACGCTTATTGCCACTATAACCTTCTGCCGTGCCGGAACTGTGACAGAACCGTCCCGAAAACTGTACTGCTCAAACATGCGAATCAAAAACAGGGAGACATGCATCATCCCTGTTTGATGAAAAAATCCGTGCAGGATGAGGTGTTACTTGGCGATACGCTTTACGCCGATGGTAAGTTCTCCGCCGAGATTTTTCACGTCACGCTCACCCTTAAAATCTGCAATCATATAGCCCTCTGTACCATTCATCGGAGCCATGCTGACTGCAAGCGTTTCTGCTTTGATGTAGTCCGCGAATTGTTCGGCGGCCTGTGCTAATTCACCCGTTGCGCTGTAAACAAGCTCGATATTATCCGAGATGTCAAAATCCGCATCTTTGCGGAGCGTCTGCACACGGCGCACCAACTCCCGCGCTAACCCTTCGCGGACGAGGTCGGGCGTCAGGCGGACATCAACAGCCGCCACGTACCCGCGTTCCTGCGCCACCGCGAAGCCTTCCGCCGCGTTGAACTTGACTTCACATTCCTCCGGCGTGATTTCGTATGATTTGCCGTCTAACTCTAGCACGATATTCTGGCCGGATTCCAGTGTTTGCGCCCATGCGGTCACGCTCTCGGCGTCGCCTTCGCGGAACATCTTCTGCACCTTCGGGAAGTCCCCGCCGAGCTTGCGCCCTAATTTTGCTGGTAAGGGGTTCAGAGCATAGGTAGCCGCTTCTGACGCATCCGCCAAACGGCTGACCGCCTTCACATTCAACTCCCCTTTGATGAGTTCCGCGTAGTCATTCAGGACGGTTGCTTCCGCTTCGCTGATGTAGAATCTGACTTCCGCTAAAGGCTGACGCACACCAATGGGAGCAGGGCGGCCATCTTCACCCAGATGATTATTGCGCCCGGCTAAACCCAAACTGACCAAACGCCGGACTAAATCCATCTCGTCCAGCAGAGGCACATTGATTAAATTCACGTTGTATTCCGGCCACGCCGCCAGATGCACACTGTCGGTCTGTGTCGAGTCTGACTCCATGACAAGATTTTGATACAGCGCTTCACTTAAGAAGGGCATGGCCGGTGCGATGAGCTTACTCACCGTGACCAGACATTCGTATAATGTCGCATAAGCGGCCATCTTATCGTTGTCGCTCTCGGACTTCCAGAAGCGCCGACGGCCTAAACGCAGATACCAATTGCTCAGTCCGTCCACAAATTCCTGTACCGGGCGAGTGGCGTTGGTCGCGTCGAAGGTCTCGTAAGCCTCCGTGACACGCTTTGTCAGCGTATGCAGTTCCGCTAGCACCCAACGATCTAGCAGGTCACGTTCCTCCACAGGGGGCGCATCACTGGCCGGAGTCCAACCATCGATGTTGGCATAGGTCACAAAGAAGCTATAGGTATTCCACAGCGTAGACCAGAACTTCTTGACGACTTCACCTACCAGACTCACGCTAAAGCGGCGGCTTTCACCGGGCGGGCTGGCGGTGTACATATACCACCGGAAGGCATCCGCGCCGTACACGTCCAGCACATCCCAGGGGTCTACGATGTTCCCCAGACTTTTGGACATCTTCTTGCCATCTTCGTGCATGATGTGACCCAGACAGATGACATTTTTAAACGCTGGTTGGTCGAACAACATCACGCTGATAGCATGAAGCGTATAAAACCAGCCGCGTGTTTGGTCGATGGCTTCGCAGATGTAATCCGCAGGGTATTGTTGCGCGAACATCTCCTGATTGCGATGCGGATAACCCCACTGAGCAACCGGCATCGCGCCACTGTCAAACCACACGTCAATGACTTCCGGCACACGGCGCATTGTGCCGCCTGTGCCGTTGGGGTTCGGGAAGGTGATGTCGTCCACATAAGGACGGTGCAAGTCTAGCTCGGTGTGGTCTTGCCCGGTTAACTGCTCAAGCTCGGCCACGCTTCCCACGCACAGCATATCTCCGTTCTGGTCATCCACCCAAATCGGAAGCGGCGTACCCCAGAAACGCTCACGCCCCAGCGCCCAATCCTTAAGGTTTTCCAGCCAGTTGCCAAAGCGCCCGGATTGAATGTGACCCGGCACCCAGTTGATTTTGTCATTGGCGGCCATCATGCGCTCTTTAAACTGCGATGCGCGGATGTACCATGTTTCACGAGCGACATACATCAAGGGTTCGCCTGTGCGCCAACTGTGCGGATAGTTGTGTGAATAACGCATGACCTTGTACATCAGGCCGCGTTCTTTTAAATCGCGCACAATTTCCGGGTCTGCATCTTTAAACCACAATCCGCGAAACTTGGTCACAGCGTCGATGAATTTACCCTCGTTGTTGACCGTCATCAGCAAGGGCAGGTCATTGGCCTGGCCCAGCGCCATATCGTCCTCACCGAAGGCGGGCGCGATGTGTACGATACCTGTGCCGTCTTCCGTGCTGACAAAATCCCCGGCGACCACATAAGCATAATCCTTGCCATCTTCAACAGGCAGGAAGGTATAAAGCGGGCTGTAGTGCGTGCCGACTAAATCTTTACCCTTCATCGTCTTGACGACTTTGTAATTTTCCGGCTCGTTCAGCACGCGCTCAAACAGGCTTTTTGCCAGGATGAGTTGCTCTGTACCGTCGCCGTCCTGCGCCGGGCCTTCGACCTGCACATACTCAATATCCGCGCCGACAGCCAATGCCACGTTGCCGGGTAGCGTCCAAGGGGTGGTCGTCCATGCCAGCAGATACACACCGGGCTTATCGCGTAACGGGAAGCGTACAAACACGCTTGGGTCGTCTACTTCTTTGTAGCCAAGCGCGACTTCGTGACTGCTCAATACCGTCCCGGCATGGGTGGAATACGGCACAATTTTATACCCGCGATACAATAAATCTTTCTTCCACAATTGCTGGAGGATCCACCATACCGACTCGATGTAATCGTTGGTAAACGTGACGTAAGCCTCATCAAGGTTCACCCAGAACGCGATACGCTCCGTCAGTTTTTCCCAGTCAGTGATGTTACGAAAGACGCTATCACGGCATTTTTTGTTGAATTCCGCGACGCCATAGGCTTCGATTTCACTCTTATGCTCAATGCCGAGTTCTTTCTGCACGGCAATTTCTACAGGTAAGCCGTGTGTGTCCCAGCCGCCTTTACGCAACACATGATAACCGCGCATGGTCTTATAGCGCGGGAACATATCTTTAAATGCCCGTGCCAGCACATGGTGGCTACCGGGTTTACCATTGGCGGTGGGCGGCCCTTCGTAAAAAACGAAGTTGGGGCTACCGGCACGCTCTTCGGTTGTGCGCTGGAAGACGCGCTTACGCCTCCACAGGTCTAGCACATCTTTTTCTAAATCATTGATGTCAACTTTGGGGCTGACTGCCTTAAACATACGCTCTCCTGATAGTTTGTTTTAACGAATACGGGCAACGGGTTATGAATCACCTAACAGCGCGGGTATTCGTAGGGCAATCAGCCGCAGAGTGAGCGCCTTAAGTCCACTCACTGCCACGGTGGCACCTCCTTACATTATTGTGATGAATGATGGTCACATTATGACTGATTCCGGCCATTTCTCAAAGCGTTACTTTTGATGACAAAGTTTTTATAGCTTTTTATCACCTTATATCCTTTAACTTCTTTATACTTAAAGGAACGACTTAGCTATCTAACAAAAGGCAATACACCGTGAACAAATTTGTTTTAATTTTCTCGCTCATTTTATTTGTATTGGGGGCATCTGTCGCATCTGGTAACAACCAGGCAAGCCCCAGCTATCAAACAGATGCTGATATAGTCAGAGGTGCGGATGCTGTTGTCAAACAGTTTTATCCTACATCCGGCCAACCTCGTAGCTGGCAGTATACCTATTCGCTGTCTACCAATGACGGCTCTTTGGGGTGTCCATTGGTTGCCAGTTACAATTTAGGCTATTACCTGCAACCGTACCGGGTGGAAATCACCTACCAAAATCTGGGCACATTCATCGTGCATTTAGGGTATTCAACGGGGGGGACGCTTAGTATCTCCTTGCCATGCGACTCTCGCTTGGGTGTTGTGGGTGGCATTGGTGGCCCAACGTCACCGCCACAAATCGAGATTGTGCCCGCTTGTAGCGCGTCCAGCCTACCGGGACGCGACGGCGCAATCTATCCGCAACCTGTGCAAAGCGGAAACAACCCCTTAGCCTATTTACGTAACCTGAGCAACGTGCAGGTTATCGGGCGCACGGCAAACACCAGCCATTATCAAGTGCAGGTGGGTAACCAAAACGGCTGGGTGAGCCTGGCCGAAGTAAACTTAAGCGGTGCAGGGTGCAACAATATCCCGGTGACCTCTAATGTCGTTGAAGGCACAACACAGACGGGCGCTCAGTGTATGCTGACTGCTATCCGCGCACGGGTACGCACAGCGCCATCTTTAAATGGGGCAATTCTACGAGAGATTACCACCGGGCAATCTGTGTTAGCAATAGGCCGTACATCTAACGCAAATGACCTGTGGTATCAGGTGAGCATTGTGCCCGAAGGTAGCGGTTGGGTATCCGCATCTGTATCATCTATTGCTGGTACGAACTGTAGCGGCCTGCCTGTGACGGATACAAACGTCACAACAGATGCACAAGGACAGCAGTTTAACATCAGCGTTGCGCCCAGTGCGACCGGATGCCCGGTGGGTTATGCTGACTTTTTACCGCCGCGTCTGGTGGCTGGTGGTCAAGCCTCTGTGACGTTTGATGGCTTGCGCGTCCGTAGTTCGCCAGACATCAATCAATCTTCGCTGATTTTTGAGATGCCTGCGGGAACAAATGTTATCGTCTTAGCCGGGCCAGTATGTGAAGGCAGGCGCATATGGTGGCAGATTGTCCTGAATAACGTCATCGGCTGGATGGCGGAAAGTGATGCAGAGGTTGGCTATTATACGGAGCCGCGTGTCCAACCACCGGGCGTGCGCTTTGCCCCGCCGTTATTGGATGTTAGCGCGGAAATTGGCCGTGTACAGACCGGTGACAGAGTCGCGCACATCAGCTTTACGCCCGATAACACCGCCGTAGCCGTTGCGAATGGTTCAGATAGCTTCATCCGTACATGGGATACAGCGACTGGTGAAGATGTTAATGAGGTCTTCGTACAACGCCCAGATGTACAACTGACGTTTGTGGACTATCAGCCGGATAGTCGATTAACGGTCACGGCGGGCACGGATTATGCCATCACCTTATGGAGCGAAAACGCAATTCTGGCACGCTTTGAAAGCGGCATGGTTGCGCCCTATATCGCTGATGTCGCCGTTAGCCCCCTGTGGGATGTTGTGGCGGTGGGTGGATGCTTGCAGGCGGGTGATGCCGGGTGCTTGTCCTATGGGGTGAACTTCTTTAGTTTGCAGACTGGCGACTTGCTGGAAACTTTCGCGTCAGAGAGTTCTGTGAGGAACATCGCCTTTGATGCGGATGGGCGTCTGCTGGCTGTCGCTGGTATTGAAGGCGAAGTGGTGGTGTATGACACCGTGCTGATGACATCTCTACTACAGCTAGAGCTAATCGCGGTGGTGGACATCGTTTTTGCACCGGATGGCCGCATCGCGTTAATCGCCCAAACCACGCCAGATAGCGACGCGGTGGTTACTCTGCTGGATGCCCAGACCGGCGCACCGCAAGCAGAAATCGGCGTGGCAGGCACAATAACCAGTTTTGCCTTTAGCCCGAATGGGGCGTTCCTGGCACTTGGCACTGCTGACGATAGCACTATCCTGTGGGATGTTGTCGACAACAAAGAGATTGAAACATTCACAGGCTTTGTGAACGGCGTATCCAGCTTCGCCTTTGCACGGGATAACCGCACCTTAGCAGTAGGTGATGGGGCGGGCAATCTGGTTTTACTGGATGTACGCTAGCA
Organism: Aggregatilineales bacterium; assembly: GCA_036734085.1. Lineage (GTDB taxonomy): Bacteria > Chloroflexota > Anaerolineae > Aggregatilineales > Phototrophicaceae > J038. The sequence continues at coordinate 773 of DAIMZF010000062.1, read as the reverse complement.
TGAAGTGATGAATGATGCGGATGGTTTGTTTATCATGTTGGCTTCCTGCGGAGGTTTTCGCCTGATAAGCTGACCATGTGTTGCTCATCCTATTTGAATCTTTTAGCCGTGCTAAGTTGTGAGACTTGCTTAGCACGGCTTGATTCTTTCCCTACCTGCTTGTAACCTCTACCATAGTGTATTCATCACCATGATTAAGGGATTTAATGTATGATGCGCCGTTACTTGTTGGGTATTGCTTTAAGCTGTTTACTGCTTGCGCCTGCATCCGCACAGAATATTACGCCGTTGACGCTTATTGATGAGGCTTCCGGCGTGCGTTATACTGTCGCGCCCTACGTCAGCGCGAACTTCCCAACCGGGTTGGCCTTCGCGCCGGATGGCCGCTTATTCTACAATGAAAAAAACAGTGGCGCAGTGCGCGTTGTCTCTGCTGATGGGGAACTACAGCGCGAACCCGTGATTACTGTAGCGGTGGATGGCCTTGTAGAGCGCGGATTGCTGGGCATTACGCTTGACCCGGATTATGAGCAAAACAGCCATATCTGGATTGTCTATACCGCCGCCGGGACGACCCGTGATTGGCCTGCGAACACCATCGCCCGCTTTACGGAACAAGACGGCATCGGCACTGACCTTGAAGTGATGTTGCAACTACCCATTGAAAACGGGCAACTCATCCACAATGGCGGCAACATCCGCTTTGATGCAGACGGACATTTATTTCTCAGTGTGGGTGATTACGGTGAGGCAATCAACGGGCAGGATGCCAG
>DAIMZF010000061.1:5297-17793 GCA_036734085.1 Aggregatilineales bacterium | reverse complement strand
TGGAAAGCTGGGTCACGGATATGGGGGCGGACTATCTGCCATTGGCGTTTCGCTATCATGTTAGCATGTGCGGAGTGTTGGGCGTCGGCGCGGACATCACGCGCTGGTCGGACAAGCAACGCGACCAGGCACGCCAATTAACGGAAGCCTATAAAGCCGTGCGTGATGTGATTCAGTTTGGTGACGTATTCCGTCTGGTGCAAACTGACCCCTATTACGCGATGCAATATCTTGATGCGACTGCGGAAAACGGCGTGCTGTTCGTCTTCCGTACTTATGCGCCGGAGCCTACCGCGCCGATGCGGGTGCGCCTGCGCGGGCTACAGCCGGATAGACTGTACCGTGTGGAAGACCATGCAGTGGTACGTTCCGGCGCGGCATGGATGGCGGACGGCTTGACGGTTGTATTGGGCAATTTTGAAAGCCGCCTGCTAAAGCTAACAGCGACCTAAAGCGACACCCTAACCCTGCTCATATCTCTAAAATTCGGGAGAATCACACCATGTTTAACCCCACCGACCACCCTCACCGCCGTTATAACCCCCTTAATGGCACGTATGTCCAGGTTTCGCCGCACCGCATGAAGCGTCCATGGCAAGGCCAGCAGGAATCCGTCATGGCGGAAACACGCCCCCAACATGACCCGACCTGTTATCTGTGTCCGGGCAATACCCGCGCCAATGGGATGCAAAACCCGCAGTATGAGTCAACGTATGTGTTTGACAATGACTTCGCCGCACTGTTGCCGGATGTCCCCGCCGCCGAAGGGGACGTTCACCCTTTCTTCCGTGCGGAGCCAGTGCGCGGGACGTGCCGCGTGATTTGTTTTTCCCCGCGCCACGATTTAACATTGCCGCAGATGTCCCTGCCGGACATCCGCGCGGTGGTGGATGTGTGGGCGGCACAAACGGCGGAACTCGGCCAGACTTACCAGTGGGTGCAGGTCTTCGAGAACAAGGGCGAAATTATGGGGTGCAGTAATCCGCACCCGCACGGGCAAATCTGGGCGTTGGACGCCCTGCCCAATGAACCCGCCGCCGAAGACCTGCATCAGCGTGATTATTATGCCGCGCATAAGTCCCCGCTGTTGGTGGATTACGCCACGCTGGAAGCGAAACAAACGGAGCGTGTCATCGTGGAGAACGCGCATTGGCTGGCGATTGTGCCTTACTGGGCGCTGTGGCCGTTCGAGACTATGCTGTTGCCCCGTGCCCATGTCCAACGCTTGCCGGATTGCGACGATACACAGCGCGACGCCCTAGCGGACATCCTCAAGCGGCTATTAACATGCTATGATAATCTCTTTGGCGTGTCGTTCCCGTATTCTATGGGGTGGCACGGCGCACCTTATAACGAAGCCGATAACAACCATTGGCAACTACACGCGCACTTTTACCCGCCGTTATTACGTTCCGCAACGGTGAAGAAGTTCATGGTGGGTTACGAACTCATGGCGGAAGGTCAGCGTGACCTCACGCCGGAACAGGCCGCCGAAAGGTTGCGGCAAAGTCTGTAATGAAAGGTAAAAAACATGCTAGTTCAACACGTCATCGACGCCTACCGCAAACACTACCGCGCAGACCCCGCGTTGGTCGTTTGTGCGCCGGGTCGCGTTAACCTCATCGGCGACCATACCGACTATAACGACGGCTTTGTGTTGCCGATGGCTATTGACCGCGCGGTGTGCATCGCAATCTCTGCCCGTGATGATGGGCATGTGCAGGTCACTTCACTGGATTTTGATGAGCCGATTTCATTTGATATTGACGGTTTTTCGCACTTGGGCGCGTCGCCCGGTGAGTATATGAAGGGCGTCGCCTGGGCATTGCAGGAAGCAGGCTACGAACTCACCGGCTGGCAGGGCGTGATGAAGGGCAACGTGCCCATCGGCGCGGGGTTGTCATCGTCGGCGGCGCTGGAACTCGCCACAGCGCGGACGTTCAGCGCGGTGTCCGGCTTTCGGTGGGACGCCCAACAAATGGCGCTCCTCAGCCAGAAGGCAGAAAATGAGTGGGTGGGGATGAACTGCGGCATTATGGATCAACTCATCTCCGCGACCGGGCAAGCCGGGCACGCGGTCTTAATTGACTGCCGCACGTTGGAACGCACACCCGCCCCACTGCCGCCCGATACCGTTGTGATGGTGCTGGATACAAACACCCGGCGCGGGCTGGTGGATTCTAAATATAACGAACGGCGGGAACAATGCGAACGTGCCGCCGAGTTCTTCGGTGTGCCCAAATTGCGCGATGTATCGCTGGAAGACTTCAACGCCCGCGCCCACGACCTGGACGAACTCACACGCAAACGTGCCCGCCATGTCATCACGGAAAATTCGCGCACGGTAGAGGCACAACGCGCCATGAGCACAGGCGATGCCGGGCATGTCGGCCACTTGATGAACGAGAGTCACATCAGCCTGCGCGATGACTTTGAAGTTTCCACCGATGCGCTGAATGCCATCGTAGAGGCGGCGCAGGAGCATCCCGCATGTTATGGCGCACGCATGACGGGCGCGGGCTTCGGCGGGTGTGCGTGTGCGCTCATCCACACAGATGCACTTGAGGCGTTTACGGAGCATGTGCAGGGCGTTTATCAGGAGCGCACCGGGAACACAGCGTCTATCTACGCTTGTTATCCCAGTGCGGGCGCGGCAGTTGCTGAGGTTAATTAAGCGGTATTTTCTTCAAAAATTGTAGATTTTATGGGCTGGCAGTTGATGTCAGCCCGTTTTGTTTGTCGCCTTCATATGTTCCACCGATAATTTTATCAATTCCTTCAGCACATCGACATCAATATCCGCTAATTTCTTGATGTACAAACAGGCTTTGCCTGTCTTGTGTTTGCCGATTTTGCTCATCAAGTCTTCGTACTCGTCAAAGCCAGACATAATGTAAAGCGACAGGTTTTGCTTGCGGGGGGAAAACCCAGCTAGCAGAAATTCCCCTTTGCGTCCGCTTTCATACTGATAGTGATAGCGACCAAACCCGACGATAGAGTCTCCCCACATGCGCGGCGGCTCGCCCGTTACTTGCTGGAAGATTTCCTTTAATGTGAAGCAATCGTGGCGTTTTTGCTCATCTTCCACATTGTCTAAAAAAGCATCTACGCTCTGGTCATTTTGCTGGGTCTTTAGCTCAGCCATCACAACCTCCTTATAATTTGGGGACGTAGTTCCCGCTTATTTGTTCTAAGGATACCTTATTTTGGGCAGTTGCGCTTAAACGCACCAGACACGCCACATGCAGGAAGACCGATAGCGGCACTGCCCATAAGGTAATCAGGGCTAACGGCAACAGCCCCAATGCGGAAGTATCCGGCGTGAGCGTGAGCAACCTCAAAGCATGGGGCGCGGCCAGAACCCCTATAGTAATGGCATACACAAAATCCAGAATGCCGATGATGTTCCACAGTTGCGCCAGCCGTACAGCGCCATAACGCACATAGGCGAAGGCGATGAGGGGCGCGGTCAGGCCGATGAAAACATCATACAGCGCCGTCACCGGGCCTAAGGCCGTCGGCAGTTCACCCGCCAGCCAGCCAAACAGAAACACAATGCCCACCACGCGGTAAAGCTGTATTGCCATCAGCCAGTGCAGGGGCAAAGCCGCCAGCGCACGCTGTAACGGTTGCCACCCTAAAATCATCGCCAAGCCCAGCATAATGACCGTCGTCATAATGAAGCCTAATGGCGAAATCACGCTGGTAAAGTCTTCCGTGATGCCCGTAGAGACAATCAACACGGTGGCGGCCAGCCACACGGCCAGCCCTACCCCACCATACCGCGCCCGGCCTTCCGCATGGCGGAAAAGCAACCCGCCCAGCACCACCACCACTACCCCATGCACACCGATAAATAATGCTGACCATTCATTCGCATAAGCTACCATGATTTTGTCTACTCCTTATTTGCTTGCTGACGGTTGCGCCGCCATTGGCTAAGGCGGGCTTGTTGCCACATCGCTATGCCGCTTAAGCTGACCGCCGGGATAGCGACGAATTGCAATAACAGCGTGTACACGTCGCTTTCTCGCAGGCTTGTGCTGTAGACAAACATGATGATTAACACACCTGTGACAATGTGCCCTATCCGCAAAATTTGACGCAATTGTTTGTTAGACATCGTACTATGCTCCTAAATTGTGATATACTATGTTGACATTGACAACATTAGAATAACACGATATTGACAGTGTACACATTAAAGGAGTGTGAGAAGAATGAGTACGTATCATCATGGTGATTTACGCAATACATTGGTGCAATTAGGCACGGAGATGCTGATAGAATCCGGTGAGGCCGCGCTTAGCTTACGCAAGCTGGCACAACGCGCAGGCGTCAGCCATAATGCGCCGTATCAACATTTTACGGATAAAGACGCGCTCATCGCGGCTATTGCGGAAGAAGGCTTTAAGCTGTTGGGGCAAGCGATGCACAACACTTTCACGGCGTATGAATCCGCGCCGCTACAAGACCGCATCGCGGCACTGGGGCGCACCTATGTAAATTTTGCGCTGACGCATCGCGGGTACTTAGGCGTGATGTTCAGCGCCTTCCCTAGTAATGAATACCCGACTCTGCTGGCACAATCACGAGAGACGCTCGGCGTGTTCATCCAGATTATCGCGGAAGCCCGAAACACCGACGGACACCCGGTAAACAAACCACACGATGCCGCGCTGGTACTCTGGATGACCATGCACGGCTTGAGCGCCATCTTACTAGCGGATAAATTCCCGCAGGATATGCGCGGCGGGCGCACGCCGGAAGATTTGGCGGAGCAATTTACGGCGATGATTTGTGCCGGATTGCTTTAAGGTTGTTGGGCGCGTTCGCGTTCCCACCATAGGCGCAGGGCGACTAACGGTGTCGCTTCAAACGCGGGGGAATTATCGCGCCCGGTATTCCATGTGATGATTAATTCCCGCCGTGCCCGTGTGATGCCCACATACAACAAGCGCAGGCGCTCCGCCGCGTAGCTGATGCGTGCATCCTGCGTTGCGCCGCCTTCGTTGTACATCTGTGCGGATTTTAAACTCAGCAATTGCGCGATGGCTTCCGCCTGGAGGTTCAGCTTATCCCGCGCCCACCACGCCTCACCGATGAAGCGGTCTTGCGGCTCGCCGGATGGAAAATCGTAGTTATTCACGCTGATAAGATACACCCTATCCCATTCCAGCCCTTTAGCGGCGTGCATGGTGGCAACGGTGACTTTGCCCTTGTGGTGTTCCGGGTCGTGTTGGCTGGAATCCGCAGTGAGGTCAAGCACGCGGCGCTTGTTCTGCGCGACCAGCCGCAACTCCGTGACGAACTCCGGCAAGCGCCAATGCGGGGATGTATCCGCCGCACGCCGCAGATACACCGCTAAACCGTGCGCGATGGCGATGTCTGCCGCCGTGTTGAATAAATCCCCGGCGATAGTCAGTACCAATTGGTCAATAGGGAGCATAACCCCGGCCTGCCAGCGACGCATCAACGTGCGAAACGCGACCAGCATATCACGGACAATAGGCGCGTGGTCGTCGTCAAATTCCGCCATCAATGCAGACACACGCGGGCTATCCAGCCAATCCCGCCCGGCCACAGGGTACAGGTAGTCCTCCACCTGCTTGCAATCGCGCAGGGCTTTGGCGATTTGCTCCAGGCGGTCATTCAACGCCGGGTCGTCACGGTCATCACGCCGCCATACCCTAAACGCCCGTGCGAGTGCTTCCGGCGCGTTGGGGTTGGAAAGCGCATCCAGCGCGAAGGTCAGCCCACCGGCTGTTTCGCGTGTGGTGGTGCTACTCCGCAGAAGCTCCAACACGTCCAGCCCGGCGGCCTTTAGCCCTTGCGCGACTTGCGCCCCTCTGTCGTTACGCGGCACCAGCACAGCCACAGTCGATTCCGGGTTTTGTGGCATCCAGCGCTTGAGTGACTCTACAATAGAGTTTAATTCCTGCCCGGCGCTGAAGTCTTCGGGATACAGCACCACTCTGGCCGGGTCGTCCGGCGGGTTGGGTTGTGGGTCGCCGGGCGGCGTGGGCAAAATCTCCGGCGGATTTAAAGGTCGCCGTGCCCGGACTTCCAGCACGGGATGTTTGTCCAGCGTCCATTGGATGAGATGATTGGCAAGGCGGATGATGCTTTGTGTACTGCGCCCGCTATTGGGTAATTCCCGCGCTTTTACATCGGTACGGGCGATAAAATCGCGCAGTCGCTCCGGCCTAGCGGTGGTGAATGTCTCATAAATCGCCTGGTTCGGGTCGCCAACGCGCACCCAATTACCGCGTTTGCCCGTCAGCATGGTTAAAATAGTTTCCTGTAGCTGACTGCTGTCCTGCGCTTCGTCTTCCAGGATATACGGCCACTTGGCCTGTAATCGCTTGAGGTAATCCGGGTCTGCACGTAAGGCTTTCACCGCTAGCCGGATGAGGTCATCGAAGTCCACGCCGCCGCGATAGCCCAAAGCACGCTGATAGCTGGCATAAACTTCTGTGCCCATCTGCGCCAATGGTAAAAACTGGTCGCGCCGGGCATCCAACAGACGGCGCAGTTCTGCGGGTTCCAGTTCTTCATCTTTCGCCTGCCGGATGAACGCGCTGGCGATGCTCTTCACCTCACGCGGCCACTGGTCACGGGTGATGCTCCGGGCGCGGTCTTCGGCGGTATCGGGGTCAAGGTACATCCCGGCAACGTGTGGATTCGTCTTCACCCAAGCATCAACCGCATCTTGCAGGATGTCGTCCGCTTCGCGCTCGTCAATAATCTTGAACTCTCTATCCAACCCGACCAGGCCGGGACGTTCACGCACGATGTCATTTGCCACGCCATGCAGAGTCCGCACACGGTAGCCGACGCCAGCCAGCAAGCCGCGCTCCACCATGTATTCCCCCACCTGCCGCGAGAAGTGATCGGCGGCGGCGTTGACCAGTGTCACGATGAGGACTTCCTGCCCATCCGCTATGCGGCCTTCTGCCACCAATGAAGCGGCCAGATAAGAGAGTGTGCGCGTTTTGCCGCTACCCGGCACGGCGGAAACGCCCATCCTGCCGGACGTATAACTGAGGACTTCTTTTTGTTTGGGACGTGGCTGAAAAGGCATGGTGTGTTACTTTCTGTTGTTGGCAGACCTGATATTTATTATACCTCTGCCGCCAATCCCCCCACCCTGCCGATGTTTAATCAATCTAGTTCATAGGCGTTAAAGAATTGTTCTTCTTAATAAGATGATTTAGAATAAGCCATTCCACCAGCTTTGCATCAAACATAGAGAAAGAAAAACGGTCAGCATGTCACACGATAAAAAATTATTTACTCTACTCATTGATGGTGATAATGCACAACCGGCGCTTATTCCTCGCATTCTGGAAAAACTCGATGAATATGGTGAATGTGTGATTAAACGGGTTTATGGTGATTGGTCGCAAAGCATGTCAAAAGACTGGCAAGAAATCACTAATCGGCACATTATCGAGCCTCACCACCGATTCAATGTGAGCAAAGGTAAAAATGCAACAGATATTGCGCTTGTCATTGATGCGATGGATATCCTCTGGCAATATGAGGATAAAATAGATGGGTTTTGCATCGTGTCAAGTGATAGTGATTTTACCCATCTAGCAACACGTATCCGTAAGCAAGGTTTACAGGTAATCGGTTTTGGCCGAGCAAGCACACCAATTTCTTTTCAAGACGTGTGTACCCCTTTTATTTCAACCGAAAGTTTACAAAGTCCAAAATCTATCAATGGTTCTGCAAAACCACAACTTGATGACACACCATTTGAAGTCTTGTTAGTTCAAGCCTACGATCATATATCGTCAAACACAGTTAAAAACAGTGATGTCAAAATTCAATTGCGCGATATAAGAGATTATATAAAACATTTAGGCTTTGAGTCTCAATTAGTAAATTATCAAAATATGCGGCTATTTGCAGAGCAAGTTAAAGTATTGGCAGAATTTTATCCTGGTGTGATTGAGATTGATGAACCATTAGATAACAAACCAATAATTCATTATATTAACATTGAATCCGAGATGTTTAAATTTTGGAAAGCATATAAACACGCTGATGAAATGTATAAATTCAAAGATGAAGATGGTTGGATAACACTGTATGCTATGCGCTACGCTCTAAATGAACTATATCCACAGTATAGTAAAAGTAACCCCAGTAAAATTTTAAAAACAATCAGAAAAATAGAGCAGAAGCATTCAAATCTTGTTGAAGTCAATGAATATTCTGATGGTGAAGAAGTGACTCATTATGTGCGTATTGAGCGCGAGATTGATAAATTTCAACGCGCCTATTGGCACGCAAGAAAAGTGTATAACCTAAAAAGCGAAAATGGTTGGTTAGATTTATCTCCAATTGGTAGCACGGTGAGAAAATTGTACCCTAATTATGACCCACTAACTTATCGCGGCTTACGGAACAGCAAGCTAAGAAAAGTGATTGAAGCCATGATAAAAGATTATCCTGATATCATTGAGGCCAATCTGGACTCTACAGACAAAGCTCAACCACAAGTGCGATTTAAGTCATAAAACAAACACCCCCGCGAAAGCTCACGGGGGTGGGCCAGTGGCTTGCTTGTTGTGGGTATCTAGCGTATCTCGATGTTGACGGTCTCATCCTCAGCGATTGTGACCTGCGTCGTGTAACGTTCGCCGTCGTGTGTCGTGACTTCGTATCTGCCCGGTGGCACCTCGAATGAATCATCCCGCACGAAGTACACATTACGCCCGGTCGCGGAATCCGTGATTTGGAGCGTGGCCTGTACCGGGTTACCGTTACGGTCTACCGGGACGATGACGCCGCGTGCCGTCACAATCGCGATTTCTACCGTTTCCTCACCTTCAACAGTGACTTGCATCTCGTATGGTACGATTTCTTGCACAATTACGCGATACGTGCCCGGCGGCACCTCAAATGAATTATCCCGCACAAAGTACAGCAATTCATTCGTGGTCACGTCGTTAATCTGGAGTGTGGCTGGCGTGGGGTTGCCGTCTTCATCCACTGGCACGATGAACCCCCGCGCCGTCACCACCGGGACTTCCACCGTTTCCCCGCCTCTGACTGTCACTTCCGTTTCGTAGCCGCCAAATTCACGGACGACGACACGATACCGGCCCGGCGGCACTTCAAACTCCAGAGCGCGGAAGTAGTATAGCAATTCATTGGTGGTCGCGTTGTTCACCTGGAATGTCGCTGGCGTGGGGTTGCCGTCTTCATCCACTGGCACGATGAACCCCCGCGCCGTCACCACCGGGACTTCTACCGTTTCGCCGCTTTCAACAGTGACTTCGGTTTCGTACCCGCCAAACTCGCGGACAATCACCCGGTATGTACCCGGTGGTACTTCAAAGGCGTTCTGTTGTTGTACATATAGCAATTCATTGGTGGACACGTTGTTAATCTGGAATGTGGCCTCTGTCGGGTTGCCGTCCTCATCCACTGGCACGATGAAACCGCGTGCCGTCACCACCGGGATTTCTACCGTTTCGTTCGCCTCCACAGTCACTTCCGTTTCGTACCCGCCAAACTCGCGGATGATGACGCGATATGTGCCCGGCGGCACATCAAAGGCGTTCAATCGCTGGAAGTACACCAGGTCTTGTGTCTCTATCCGGGTGATTTGGAACGTGGCTTCGGTCGGGTTGCCGTCCTCATCGACTGGCACGATGACCCCGCGCCGGGTTTCAATCACAATATCGACCACTTCATCACGTTCAATCGTTACATCGACTTCAAACGTTGTAAGGTCATACACCAGCACCCGATAATCGCCGGGCGGCACGGTGAACTCCGCGTCGCGGCTGGAATACAAAAATTCGCCTGTGTCCTGCCGAGAAATCGTGGTCACAAAGCCGGAGACAAGCTCGCCGTCACTATTCACCATCCGAATCATGCCGGATGGGAAATCCACCAGCACAGGGGTTACTTCATCTTCTTTGACCGTCACGCGCTCGTTGATGGCGGCTTCGGTCTGCTCTACGCCGACACGCACGCGCACTTCAACATCATATTCCCCCGCAGACAGGGTAAATTCCCCTGTGCGCTGGCCTAAAAATTCGCCTGTCGCGGCGTTGGTCACGCTATAGGCCACATCGTTGAGGCGTGCGCCGTCACCATCGACCAGTACAATCGCGCCTAAACTGACCACTTGCACCACAATCTCGGTCACTTCCGCGCTGATGATCGTCACTTGCTGGCTGATGGCGGGATCGGATTGCACATCCACTGTATAATCTCCGGCGGGGATACTGGCGCTCCCGTTGAAGTTTCCCAGCTTGCCACCACCCGCCCGCGTGATGCTGAACGGCACTTGCGGTAATGCGTCGCCGTTTTGGTCAACAATGCGGATGCTACCGGGCAATTTTGTAACGAGGTTCAGCGCGTTTGTCAGTTCTTCCGGGCCGGGCGCATCCAGATACACGCCGCCGGTTACTTCCGCGATGCACTCTAGCTGTTGGCGTGTGAAGTCGTTCACAGCAAAGCCGATGGTATTGACCACTAAATTAACATCATTTTCTGCTAACTGCCGCGCCACCGCGCATGGGTCGCCCGCGCAGGTCTCTTCCCCATCGGAGATAAGAATAATGGTATTATTGCCGCCCACAGGCAAAGACGCCGCCGCCTGACTGATTGAGTCGCTGATGGGCGTATAGCCAATCGCCTGAATGTTGCGGACGATGCGCTCAAATTCCGCCGGGTCAACCGGGCTTAATGGGATGACCTGCTCAATATCGCGGCATGATGCGGCCACGTCATCCTGCGGCAAGCGGTGGCCGTACACCCACAGGCTGGCATTGATGTTCGCTTCTAGCTCCTGGCTGAGTTGTACAATCGCATCATGTGCGACGGCCAAACGTGTGCGGCCTGCTAACCCGGCACGCATACTGCCGGAAGCGTCGAAGATAAAGGCATAGTTTTGGGGTGGGGGTTCAAAGTCGGGTTCGTCGGGGGTTTCTTGGGCAGTGACCAGGCTAATCAATGTCAAAGTCGCTAAAAAACACAGTAGGTAAAATAACTTTCGCATCGTTAGATCATCCTCCCGCAAAGGTTTTGATGCCGGATACATCAATCCGGCACATTGTCAAAAACAGTATTTACATCCAGCGCCAACGGGACAAGCGGCTCGTTGAAGACATCAAGCTGATAGTCAATCACCCAGCCCACCTGATTCGATGTGGACGAGCGTACCGCATACCAGCGCACACGCAATGTCATCAGGCGCGGGTTGACCGTCGGCGTAAAAGTCGCGGTGGCAGTCGCTGTCGCGGTAGCGGTGGGCGTCGGCGACGGCGTTATGGTCGGCGTGCGCGTAGGTGCAGGGGTGCGCGTGGCCGCCTGTGCGGAATTCACCAACTTAGCGAAGACATTCCCCCATGTATTGCCACCATCCGGCGGGTCTTCGGGTGGGTCTTCCGGGGGCGGTGGCGGGTCTTCCGGTGGTGGTGGCGGGTCTTCCGGTGGGTCAACAGGTGGCACAACATCTGTCGGCGGAATGTCCGGTGTGTTAGTCGCCGCAGGGGGCGGTGCAGGGTCGCCCCCACCGCTTGGCGGCGGTTGTTGGGGTTGCTGTTGCTGTTGTTGTTGCGGCTGAGGTTGGGCACGCGGTGGCGTCGGCGTGACCGTTGCCGGTGGTCGCGTGGGACGCGGGGTAGGCGTGGTCGTCACCAAAAGCTCGAATTCTACATACGCGAACACCTCTAAATATTCGCCTTCGCGTAGCTCAATCCCGCCCTGCCCGCAATCCTGCGGCGAAGGACACATCATCGCATTGTTCACAGCCTCCCCATAAGGCGGCGCAGGCACAGCAACCGCCGCCACCAGCGCGGATTCCGGCACGACACAGCGCGGCGGGTTCTGGTCACGTAGGGAGAGGTAACACCACGCATCATCATAATACGTCTGACCGTCGATGGTGGCCGTCTGCAAGCTCAATAGTTTGATGCGGTTGCTGATGCTGGTCGTCAATGTGTAGGGCGTGCGGTTGCTATTGCCTGCGACAAGTTCCAGCAAAACGCGGATTTCATCCTCCGGGAAGTACACGCCGCCATCCTGCGCGAACAGCAGAATGTCCTCATCCGTGAAGGCAACAATGGGCGTAGCAGTCGGTTGTGGTGTGGGCGTTTGGGTTTGGGCATCATCTTCTAATACCGTTACCTCTGCCGCCGCAGAATCGGCCTCTGCGGTTTCGGTCTGTGCGGCGTTCCGCGTTTGGATGATGGCTTCGCGCTCCGTGAGGATGGTCGCGGTGCTGGTCGGTGTTTGGGTGATGGTGGCCGTTGCTGTGGCTGTGCTTGTCGGTGTGGCCGTTGCTGTGGCGCTACTCGTCACAGTCGCTGTTGCGGTGTTTGTATTGGTTGCGGAAGCAGTCACCGTGCTGGTCGCTGTGGGTTCATCGGTCGCGGTGGCAGTAGCCGTCGCGGTGTTTGTGCTGGTTGCGGAAGCAGTCACCGTGCTGGTCGCTGTGGGTTCATCGGTGGCGGTAGCTGTCTCG
>DAIMZF010000061.1:0-5197 GCA_036734085.1 Aggregatilineales bacterium | reverse complement strand
GCTGTCTCGATTGCTTCTTCAGTGGGTGATTCACCTGATTCGATTGTTTCACTGAGGAGGGGTGTCTCTATGAGGGCAAATGCCGCCGCCGCTTCCGCCGTTGCTGTCTCCGCTTGTGCTTGCGCGGCTAACGCGACGGCGACGTTGGTTTCCGCGTCCAGCGTGGTTTCCGCGATGCTCACGCCGCTATCGGCTTGACTATTGGCGAAGAACAACACACCGCCAACGATGACCGCAATCAGCACCACCAGCGCGGCCACAATCAACAAAGGTGAAACGGCTCTGGGCGGTGCGCCATGCCGCACTACCGTAATAGATACATTATCCGGTGCGCCGCGTTCCAGCGCAGTTTGCATCATCTTCTGTACGGCTTGCCCGGCGCTCCGCTTGCGGATGAAGTTAAACATCTCCGCTTCGTCCATCGTCTTAAACAAGCCATCAGAGCAGATGAGTAACGTATGCCCAAGCGACAGATTATCCAGCTTGAATAACACAGGTTGCGGATAGCCCGCCTGCCCGATGTAAGCCGTGAGGGGGGCGTTCTTCATACCCGGAATAGCGGTGTCCTGCGTCAATTGCTCGATGGTATTATCGAACAACAGGTACACGCGGCTATCACCCACGTTGAAGATATAACATTCGCCGGAATCCATCACCACCATGCCCGCGATCGTTGTGCCGATTTTGGGCAGGTTCAACCCTTCGGAACGGGAGCGGACGGTATCATTGGCTTTGCCGATGGCATAGCGGATGCGGTCGAAGATGTCTTCGTCCGGTAAATCCGGCGCGTAATAGGCTTCCACAAACGAATCCGATGCACTCTGGCTGGCGACTTCTCCCCCGCCCAAACTGCCGATTCCGTCCGCGACGATGAACAACGCGCCGAACCTGCGCTCCGGGCTGTTAGCCAATGGTATGTGATACGCGACATAGTCTTCATTATATTTACGCACTCTGCCGATGTCGGTCAGTTGCGCGAAATCAATGTTTTGCAGTACCCCTACCATATGATGCCGCCCTTCTGTGTTGTGATGTGCGCCGTTATTTATCCATGCCTAAATACGTTTGCTCTTCGGAAACAAACTTGATTTCCGTGTTAGCGCCCAGTTGAATCACGCTGTCGTTGGGTAACGGCACGGGTTCGTTCGGGTTCAGCTTGACGCCGTTTAAGTACGTACCGCCGCCACTCTGCAAATCCTGAAGGTAAAAGGCCGCTTGTTGTGGGTCGTAGGTAATCATGGCATGGTTACGCGACACACGCGGGTCGTTAATCTCCAAGTTGGCATTGCGCCGCCCGATTGTGAACATCGCCATCGTTAACGGGATGCGCTGATTCACCATCGTGGCGTCTTCCGAACTCTTGATGTATAGCGTCGCGCTGACATTACGCGGTAACTGGGGCGTCACTACCGCATCAACTAAGGTGGCGTCGGGGTTGCCGCGCTCCTCAATGATGGTCGCGTCGCCGCCACTTTGCGCGGCAGGTGGTGTGATAATCTGCTGTGCGCCGGGTTTGGCTTGGCCTTGTGATGTGCCCCCGCTTGCCAGTTGCCGCCGAACTTCCGCCGCGTCAAAGACCTCTGTCGCGCCCGGATTAGCTACAATCGGGCGGTAGCGATCCTGGCGGCCTTGCCGCACCAGCCAGCCTAGCAGGAACAGTAACAGCAGGAATGCCACAAAAATCATCACCGCGATTAACGGGTTAGACCGCGCCGCCTCTGTCACACGGCCAAAAAGACCGGGCGCGGCGGTCGCTGTGGGCGGTGGCGGCGGATTATACGTGAACTCACGCACGGTAAGCGGCGTGATAGAGGCTCCGGCGGCATTCAGGCCGACAATCTCTACCTGATATTCACCCGCACCCGCGCCGATGTCGTCCAGCGAGAACGTCACGCTGTCGAACGGCGGGGTATTAATGGTAATGTTCGCGCCGACCTGCACGCCACCAGCATTCACCACGCGCACCCGGTAGGAGGCAATCTCACCGGGATTATTCACGTCAAGCTCTACCGTCACAATATCATCACTCAGGCGGATAGCGCCAATAATCGCGGCGGGGGTTGGCGTGGCGGTTGGCGCGGGGGTCGGTGTGGCCGTAGGCGTCAACGGGGGCGAATATGTGATTTCCTCCGAGATTTGCACACGGCCTTCCGGTGATTGCAACACCAGACGGATAACATATGTCTCGCCCGGCTCTAGCCTGTCGGTACTAATCACGATGTCGCGCTGTAAATCCGGTGTATAGGTCGCGACCACTAAGTTTGTAGAGCGTTGCGCCACATCCACGCGGAAGTCGTTCACACGGTCAGCCGCGATAAACGTCACTGACAGGTTAATCAAGTCCGTTGATGGATCATACGTGATGCTGTCAATCGTCGCGCTGACCGGAACCGGCGTTGCGCTGGGGGTCGGCGTGGGTGTTTGCAACGGTTGGTACGTAAACTGGACTTCCTGCGGCGGCACTTGCTCGCCATCATTGGAAATAATCGTCAGGCGGACGAGATAACGCTGGTTAGGCACAAGGTCGCTCACGTCTAACAAAATCTCGTTGCTAACATCCAGCACTTCCGCCGGGCGTACATTGATATTGGTGTTGTCATCCACAATATCAATCTGCAAGTTAGCGATGCGCTCCGTCTGGAATGTGGTCAGCCGAAGCGTGATAGTATCTTCATCCTGAGAATAACTAAGGCTGTTGACATTCACACCGACGGGCGGCGTCGTCGCGGTGGGCGACGGCGTGGGTGTACTAGGTCGTTGTACACCGAAGCGGTTGCCATCCGTGCGGAATAACACTTCTTCCGCACGGGTTAACCCCGTGACGATAATCTCAATCTCGCCGGGCGCGAAACCTTCCGTAGAGAATTCCAGCCGTTGCACATTCTGTGCGGATGCGGCCTGTGTAAAACTCGTCAGTTCTTCGCGGCTAGGCAGGGCGTTTATCTGCACCAGATAGTCCGATAGGTTGCCCGTCCCGCCGGAACGCCGCACGGAAAATGCGGCAATTTCTTCATCAGGCCGGAACTGGAAGCCTTCCACAGAGAGCGTTAAAGGGATGCCCGTAGGGGTCACCGTTGCCTCTTCGGGCGGGATGCACTGCCGTGTAATGGGGAACTGCACGTTGGATGGAATGAGCGCGCTACGTTCTTTTTCAATGGAAAGCGCCCCCGTGAAATTACCCGTTGGCAAACATAATTCCGCCTCTGCCGTCCATTGACTACGAAGCGCATTCGCAATGGTGCGGAATACGTCGGTCAGTTCGCTGGGATTGTTGGCGACTACAAAGACGCCGCCTGTCTGGACAGCGATAGAGTTCAGTTCACCTTCGTTGATGCCATCCCCACGCAAGCCGATGGTATAAATCGGGATGCCGCGTTCGCGTGCCAGCGTAAGTGCTTCTTGTGGGCTGTCCTGCGAGCAAGCGTCGGGGCGGTTGGGTGGCGGGGTGTTCACACCATCCGTAAAGAAGATAACCGCGCGGCGGCTCTGCACCGCGCCGAGTTCCGTCGCCCGCACACTTTCCAGCAAGCCATCATACAGGCATGTAAAGGCGTTGGGGTTGGGCAAAGATGTTACGGCGTAGTTCTGCACGGCCAACAAGAGCAGGCTACGGTCGCGGGTGAAGCCCTGTAACTGCGTCGTCGGGACGTTAAATTGATTGATTGAGAATGAGGTATCTTCCGGTGTGTTGTTGACGGCGATGACGGCGGCCTCGCGCAGGGCGTCGGCGGCGTTGAACATACTGCCGCTTGCATCCATCATCAGCACAATATTGAGCGGGACAGATGCTCGTTCAATCTCCACATTTACCCGTTGCCCGGTCTCCAGGATGGTCAATGTGCCGCCGGTAGGTTGTTGGGTGTCGATGGTGTTGTCTTCGTTGAAGACAGTAAACGTCAGGCTGAGCGTTTGCGGCAGGGTTTCTTCCCCGCGCTCGTCAAGCTCCACGTAGCTAATTACAATGCGCCCGCCGCCCTGTGCGCTGGTCACGGCGACAAGTGCAACCAACAGCACAACCAGCAAAAAAGTATGACGTAAGCGAGCCAATTGTCGAGACATAAATCTCCCCCTGTGTCTACGTGCGGTGAATGGTTTCGATTGTAGCACAAATTCAAAATCCGGCTTGCGGGGACTATTTTAGGGTTTTACACACTAATTTTTAGTCAGAGTTTACGCAATCACCCGGAAGGATTCTACCATTTTCTCAAATAAACCATCGTAGCTATCCGCGTGTTGTTCGGGCGCGGTTCCTGTCAACGTGAACAGAATACGCTCCACTAAAAACAACGCCTGTGTTTGCACAAAGGCGGCGTTCTGGTTGGTGTTCTGCCAACGGTAGCGTTGCATAAAGCCACTCCCGCCCTCTTGGGAGAAGTCATATTCACCAATCAACCGGAATTGCGGATAAGCCCGCGTTTGGGTATCCCGCAATGCCCGCAGGACGGCATCTAATGTCGCGCCTGCTTCTAGCTGACGCATGGAAATTGTCAGGTTGGCTTGTGTGCTGTCGGCATGGCGAGGAGCCAAAAAAATAGCCTGAAAGTCCAATGATGAGGAGATAAGCCATTCAGTGGGTATCATCAGGGCAAAGCCCGGGCCACGAAACTCTTTTGTTTCCATAAATTGTGTCCGCCCCTCAAGGTTTTTGATAGTAAGCATATTATACACAAATTCAAGGCGATGCACGCACCAGCAAAATTTTGTATAAGGGCATGGGTTTTACCCACGCCCCTACAGCCTATTTTTAGAAGGTATTGCCCAGTAACCCGGTGCCGAATGTGCCGCCGATGTTGGTTGATTGTGCGCCTGCACTGGCAAGGCTACTGCCCGCGCTATCCGCGCCGACAGGCGGCCCGGCATTTGGCGCGATGTTGTTCGTCAGGCCGCCCGGCGCGCCACCGGATGTGCCTGCTTGCATCCCGGCAAGGCCACCTAAGCCTGTGTTGCCGCCAATCGCGCCGTTTTGTGGGCTGAACGCCACATTGCCGCTACTGTCTAACCCACCACCTATTCCGGCTTCCGCCGCAATATCCATTCCGGCGATTTGTGTATTAAACCCAGCGCCTAATAATGAGGAACTCGCGGGGGCGTCCGAGTGTGCGACAAACGTAAATTGGCTATCCCCTAGCCCGCCCATACTGGCTACGCCGTCACCACTGCCGCTTCCACCACCGCCAGAGGAGCCACCACCACCGGA
>DAIMZF010000060.1:0-17821 GCA_036734085.1 Aggregatilineales bacterium | reverse complement strand
TACATCGGCAACGATACCGGCCTGACGCACCTTGCCGCCGCCGCCGGAGCGCGTACTGTAATGATTCTTGGCCCTTCCGACCCGGCGCGTTACGCGCCTTTTGTGCCAGATGCGCTGGCATTGTGGAAGCCGACTGATTTACAGCCGGGCGGGGTTGCTTCTGCGGATGTGGATAGCTGGGATTGGGCGCGGGACGGCATCAGCGCGGCGGACGCCATCCCGCAGGTGTTGGCTTATCTGCGTCAAATGCCGACCTCAAAAGAGCCAGAATAAGCCAATTCCAGATTGACATAAATTTCCAGCGTCCATGTGCCGCGCATGTCCACCGGATGGAACCAGTTCACACCGGCGTCATTTTGCATCGGTGCGCGGGTTTGGTACGAGCGTTGTGTGCCATCTGGCGCGGTATAGACGAACGTCAGCCGCGTATCCTGATAGTTCAGCCCACGCATCACCAGCCCTAGCCCCATCTCCTGCCCATTGCCGAAGCTGACGGCCTGCGGGATGCGCCCCAGACATAATTCAAAATCCGCGACAAACACCGGGTTAAAACCAGAATCACGGTAGGGATACCAGCAGTTGTCTATGGCGTTGGGTGTGCCAAAGCGCACCGTGTTAATCGTCCAGTTCGTCGCCAGCGTGGGCGGTTGATAATCCGGGTAGAGGAAGTTTGAAATCTGCGGGGACATATCCCATAACAGTTGATTTAAGGCGCTTCGTCCGGCGTTGCCGCTGGGGTGATAAGTGAACAAAATAGCAATGGCGTTCGGCTCCCGATTGTAGCGTGTGACCTGAGATAGCGTGAAGTTAACCTCCGCTACAAGGCCGTTGTCAAAGCCATTTTTTGCCCCCACGTACACCGTACCCGGGAACGCCTGTGCACTGTATTGGCGTTGCGTGTTCAGCATTTCGCCTAGCACGCCGTTCGCAACTTCCCACCGTCTATCGGATGTTGTGCGGTAGTCATCGCGCAATTGCACGAAGTAATCCGCAATGGCACGCGGAGTCAGGGTGTTGAAGCTGTAATTCTGGAAGTAATAGCGGTTGGCGCTTTGCACTTGGGCGCGTTCTACACGGGGCAACGGGCGAAAGTAATCGTTCAAGCCGTCTGTATCGCGCCCACGCCAGAAGCGGGCGGCCATCGCGGGCGGCACACGCTCCCAATTGTTATCAATAGCAATCAGTTTTAAGCGGTCTACGAACGCATACGGTAACACCGGCCCAATATCCGGGATGCCCAGACTGTTGATGTAAGCCTGCACCGCATCCCAGCCGATAGCGTCCATCAGCATCCATGTGGCGGCATTGTCGCTACACGTAATCATAATGTCGGCCAGTTCCCGCAGGGGGACATCCCGCCCGATGTCTTCCGCATTGAGGCAGGCGTTGTTGCCGCCCATGTGATAGTTTTCGTCATAGCGGATGGTCTGAGCGGGAGACAGCGCGTTTTGTGCGACTGCGTGATAGTATGCACCACTCACGAAGATTTTGGGCACGCTGGCGGTGTTAAAGGAGACATCCAGATTTTGGGTGCATCCCGCGCCCGTCTCAAAATTGTAGATTACTGCGCCAATTTCTAGCCCGAAGATGCCATTTGTCTGCAAACCGCAGTCCGGCAGGCTGTCAAAATCAATGGGGGGGAATTGTGCCTGCGTTGGGGTAGCAGGCTGTAAGGCAACAAACAGGGTAGCAAACAACAATAGAAGCCGACTCATGCTAACACATCCTCAAACCATTTTGAGCTACCCCCATGTTAGCTTTAAGCCCGGCGTCTGAAAAGCGGCGATTAGGCTACGCTATGTGCTTTCGCCGATGAACTCGCTAATCGTCGTCAGCAACTCCTGACGGTTGATAGGCTTAGGCAGATAGCCGTCACATCCGGCTTCCAGGGCTTTTTCACGGTCGCCCACCATCGCATTTGCAGTCAGGGCGATGACCGGGATGCTGGCGACGGCAGGGTTTTTCTTTAACTCGGCGGTCACTTGCAAGCCGTCCATATCCGGCAAGTTAATATCCATCAGGATGAGGTCGGGGTGGTTTTCCTGCGCGACCTTCAGCCCGCTTAGGCCGTCTTCGGCTTCCAAGACTTCATAGCCCGCATGTTTAAGGATTTTACGCACCAAGCGCATATTCTGGGGGTTGTCTTCGATGTACAAGACCATTTTCATATTCTAACGCCCTCCTAACAAAAGCCCTGCCCTCATTATAGCGCACAGTCTGGCATTTAAGTATGAAGGAGAGCCCGGCATTAGATTTTTGGTTTTTCCTGCGCGGTCAGTTGCTCTTTCATGGCTTTGGCCGCCAGCGTATACCCTCCGCTTGCACCGTCTACCAGGTGCATCTGATGCCCGAAGTAATCGTACACAATGCACGTCACCAGTGCCGCCCGGCTGGTATGCAGGCCATACACCAGCCGCCCCTGTTGATACTGCCCGTCCAGGTATACGGTAAGCGCCTGGCGTTGGGTCTTGGAGCCACTAATAATCATTCGCAGGGTGTCATCAAACTTTTCGTGGTCGGTGGATTCGTAAAACATTGTCTTATACGTCCCCCATTGGCCGATGTTCAGCCACATGGCGATTCTGGCCTTCAAGCTTCCCCACATCATCCGGCGCAGTGTTCGGAAGTTGAAGTTCTCCTGATGCCGGATGCGCCCCTCCACGCTCAAATTCCGCCGTTTAAATGTCATCTTTAAATTAGGCACGGCGATAGGATGCCGCGCGACGGTATCACCATAGATCGCCTCAATCTGTGCCAGCACATCCTGGTAGACCGTGTTTTCTTCATCCGGGCTGTTGCCTGTTGCCATCACCATTAACGCGACGTTTTCCTCCCGCGCACTGGGGATTTGATTCCATCGGCACTCCACCCCATGAAAATCGGCATTCGGCAGGACGCTATCCGGCACCAGGTACTGTGCGCCTGATTGCGGGTCTTTCATCAGGTTTTCCGCATGACGCATCCCGCCGCCGTTGAAGATAGCCTGTTGAAAGTTGGAGGACACCTCCAGGCGGGCAATGCGGATGCGGTGTCCGGCGGCGATAACATCGCGCACGGGCACAAGTGCGGCACGGAGTTCCAGGCTGAATTGCTCCCGCGCCATTTTGCGCGTTCCAGCCAGTGCCGCCCGCGAGGCCTCCAATGCTTCCGGCGGTATCAGGATAGATGCACCATCCCCGCCAAAGACAAACGGCGCGTCTTTTTCCTGCATGATGTTGAGTTGTGCCGCGACACTGGCCGCCGCCACCGCGCACACTTCTTTATATTTGCCGTTGGCAATCGCCACCGTAGAGCCGCGTACATCCGTCATGGCGATGTACCAATCATCCGGCACATCATGGTAATGATGCGGCTCGGTGATTTCGCTGATGCTGGGCATGGGCGGGATACTGGTATAAAAGCTGGTAAAAGTTGTCATGAGCGTGGGCAATCTACCTCTTGTACGGATGTATGCCAGTCCTTCAGGCGTTATGGATGCACCCTATAAACGGGACACGCTCTATCGTCATGCTTTTAGATGAAACACCGATGAGAGCGCAATATAGAGCGTTTAGGAATCGCCCTTATAAGCGCGTGTCAGTGCCGCCCATTCCGCTACCGTTAATGTCTCCGCACGGCGTTGGGGGTCAATCCCGGCGGATTGCAACAAGTCGCCTGCTTGGGACGCCTTGAGTGCCAGCCCGCCACTGATAGCGTTCTTTAATTGTTTGCGCTTCTGGCTAAACCCGGCCTTGACCACACGCATAAACATTTTTATATCTGGCACATCTACGGGCGGCACGGGATACGGGTCAATCTTGATGACCGCGCTATCAACATCTGGGCGCGGCCAGAACACCGCCGGGCTAAGTTTGCTCACGATGCTGGCTTGCCCGTAAAATTGCACGATAACCGCCAGACGGTTCATATCCGGCGGTTGCGCGATGATGCGCTCCGCGACTTCATATTGAATCGTCAACACAATACGGCGGGGGTGGCGCGGGCGCTCCAATAAGTGCAAAATAATGGGGCTGGTGATGTAGTAGGGCACGTTTGCCACCACGATAAAATCGCGCTCTGCGATGAGACTCAGGACATCCAGCTTTAAAAAGTCCTGGTACAACACGGTGACATTATCGTAAGCGGCTAACTGTGCGGATAAAATCGGCTGAAAACGCTCGTCAATCTCCACACTATAGACATGCTTTGCGCGTTCGGCCAGCAGGCCGGTAATCGCCCCTGCGCCCGGCCCGATTTCCAGCACAATGTCATCCGGCTGAATCTCCGCGCTATCCACGATTTTTTCGATGGTGTTGGGGTCATGCAGAAAATTTTGACCGAGACTTTTCTTCGGGTCTATCGACAGTTGATTGAGTAGTTGTTTGGGGTTGCTCATGCGCGCCTCCTGATGAGCGCCCATTGTATCCAGAAAAGGACAAAAGACACATGCAAGAGATTTTGATTGCTACGGGCAATAAGGGCAAGCTGGCGGAATATCGCCAGATCTATGCGGAACTCCCGCTTACACTGCTCAGCCTGCACGATGTTGGGTTGGCGGATATGGACGTAGACGAAACAGCAGATAACTTCACGGATAATGCCATCCTGAAGGCGCAGGCTTACGCACAGGCCAGTGGCAAAATTACGCTAGCGGATGATAGCGGGTTGTGTGTGGACGCGCTGGACGGCGATCCGGGCGTTTATTCCGCACGATATGCCGGGCCGGGCGCTAGCGATGCAGACCGCCGCGCTAAATTACTTTCTGCATTAAACGACGTATCAACGGCGGAACGTGGGGCGCAGTTCGTGTGCGTGATTGCGCTGGCTAACCCACAGGACGGAAGCGTAATCACCGTAGAAGGCGTGTGCGAAGGCGTGATTGCCCATGTGGAGGGCACGGGAGCGAACGGCTTCGGCTATGACCCGGTGTTCATCCCGGCGGGGCACGACCTGACCTTCGCTGACCTTAGCGTGGAGGTAAAACACGCGCTCAGTCATCGTGGGCGGGCGGCGCAGGCATTGTTACCGCATCTGCGAACGTTAGCGGAATAATCCGTTACAAGCCTGTGCTCATGCTACAATAGTGTGGAACTTATTTAACCAACCCATGCGAACCAGAGCAAACTATGACCAGTCAACAACGTAAGACCCTATCGCGTTTTTTACTCGGCCTTTCCGCGCTGATTTTTGTGGGGATGTGTGGCCTTAGCCTTGTCGGATTATTTACAGAGTCCGGTAGCACGGACGAGCCAGCCCTTGAGGAATTACTGACGCCATCCTCCGACGCGCCGCAGACCACGCAAGACCCGGTTGAAGATGATGGCGGATTTTTGGGCATGTTATGGTCTGCGGTGATGTCGGTGTGGAACTTCTTCGGGCGCTTAGGCATCGTGGCACAGGTATTGTGCTGTCTCATCCTGCCTGCGTTGTTCGTCATCGGGGCATTGAATGACTAGCAGGCAGTATGTGGCTTCAGTCATCGGCTTTATCCCCAACGGTTCAGCCGGAGCTTAACGCCGACAAACACGCCTGCAAACACTGTGCCGAAGAACACCCAGCCAGATAACGCCAATGCGGAGACACCACTGAGCAAAACGCCGACAGTGCAACCCAGCGCAATCATCGACCCCCAGCCCATCAGCACGCCGCCGAGTAAGGCCGTGATGCTATTGATGACTGTCAGTTGTGAGAGCCGGAAGTGCCCGCCCAACAGCGCTACCGCGAACGACCCCGCCACCAAGCCACCAATCAGCAGGCCGTTGTTGGTGATGGCCTGCACAACCGCCGTCGCGCACCCGGCGAAGGTATCCAGCCCGATGAGGCGTTGCGGTAGATAGCCCGTATCGTTAAGTACCGTGCGCGATAAACTGCCAATCTGTGAGGTAACACCCAATGGCTCTACACGCAGATAGGCGAACACACCCACCACGCCCACCAGCGCCCCCGTCAGCAACGGATTCCAGCGTTTGCGGAAGACCTGTGTATACACCTTCCCGGCGGTGAGCTTGCCCCCGTCGCCTGGCTTAAGTTCCGGCAGATAGCGCCACAAGACCGCGCCCACCAGCGCAAGCGCGCCTAACGTGACCAGCAACGCGCCGCCATAGCCTAAAGTCTGCGGGAGCCACGCCACCGGCGCTTTAGAAATTGTGCTAAGGTAGAGGTCATTCCATGTGGCGAAGCCCAAGCCGAAGCCAATCAACGCGCCGAATAACCCAATCGGGGCGCGGGTGTAGCCTTCGCCTAAGCGGTACAGCAGGCCACTGATGCACGCGCCAGAAAGCGCCATGCCCAGCCCAAACACAAACCCCGCCAGCGCCAACACCCAGCTTACCGGGCCGATGTGCGCCCCCGCCGGCAGACGCCCGGAACCCGCATTGGGCATCAGCAGGCTAAAGACGACGACATAGCCCACACTGCCGACGGCTAACGCGGTCAGCACGGAGAACATCGGGGCGCTGTTTTTGAATTCAATAAAATCGCGCATGATGCAGAAGAAGCAGAAGCGCCCACGCTGGAACAACACGCCCAACGCCACGCCCGTTAATAAGGAATACGCCGCCTGTGCGCCCCGCCCGGATGTATAACTCAGGGTATACGTCAGCAAGGCCAGCCCGATAATGACCACAAAAGCCAAACCCACGCGGAGCAGGTCGGCGCGGGTGATGTTGAAAGTCGTCTGGTCTTTAAATGAAGAAGGGGCGGCTTGCACGCCACCCCCGCCCGTAATGTCTGTCATGTGATTATTGTGCGCCCCACACCGTACCGGCGAGGTTCACAATCGGCACGCCAACGGTGTTACCCCATTCCGTCCAGCTACCATCATATTGTGCGACCTCGTAGCCCAGAATGCGGCTGAGGACGAACCATGTGTGGCTGGAACGCTCACCGATGCGGCAATAGACCACGACCGGGCGTGTGCCATCCACGCCGACTTCCGCATATAAAGCGCGGAGTTCATCTACGGATTTAAATGTGCCGTCTTCGTTCACGGCGCGGCTCCACGGGACGTTAACCGCAGTCGGGATGTGACCAGCACGGATGGCTAATTCCTGGAAGCCTTCCGGCGCGAAGATTTGGCCTTCATATTCTGCTACGGAACGGATGTCCACGATAGCGGCGTCCACTTCACCTTCGACGATAGCCAGCACGTCCGGCAGATAAGCACGCAGTTCAAAATTCGGCTCGCCCGCGCTGAAGTTACCAAGCGCGTGTTCCGCCGGGGAGACACTCAAGGCGCGTCCGTCGGCTTCCCACTTAATACGGCCACCGTCCAGCAAGCGCACATCTTCCGCGCCGTAGATGCTGAAGATCCATGCGCCCCATGCGGCGAACCAGTTGTTGTTATCGCCATACAGCACGATGGTGGTATCTTCGTTGATGCCTGCGGCCTGTACCAGGGCTTCAAAGCGTTCGGCGTCCACAATATCGCGGATGACCGGGTCTACAAAGTCTGTGTGCCATACAAAATTAACCGCGCCGGGAATGTGGCCGCGCTCGTAGACGCCGGGAACAACGCTCACTTCAATCACGCGAACGTTGGGGTCATCCAGACGGGCTTCCAGCCAGTCCGCACTGACGACCGCATCTTCCGGTAATTCATTGGGGGTTACGTCGTTCACTTCTGCGGCGAAGGCGGACGATATAAGCAGGCTTAAGCTGGCGATGAGCAGGATACTTGCCCAAAAGATATTACGTTTCATGTTCTGGCTCTCCTCGAGTTTTGGTGCGCCTGTGGACGCACGCTTTCAGAATGTAAGTTTTGTTTGGCTCAGTTGCTTTATGCCGGTCGCGTTCCCTCAAACGCTAGGGCATTGTTTGCTTTAAGTCCTTCTGGATTGCTTTTAGAAAGACTTCCTGCAATTTGTTCCCTGAAAAAAATCGTTCCTCTTGTTGTGGCATTCCTCCGAGAATATCTTGTGTCTGTAATAAAAAACCTGCCTCAGCGTAGACACACTGGGGCAGGCTCGTGGATTTTGCTTTCCAACAAAAAGCCCCAGCATGAGCCGGGGCGGGGTCTTCACAAATGGATGTTGACCTAAGCGCGCAATAACCCGGCTTGTGTGTTCTCACACATGCACATACACAGACAGGGCTTGCAACACATCATGAAAGTCATTTCAGCAATTACACTCTCGTTGGTCAATATTTCGCAAAGCATAACGTAACATTCAGGGCTTGTCAAGCAATTGCTAAAAACTCAAAAAATTAGCCAATCCACGCCATACTGAACTTTTTCCGTTAAAATAACCGCAAAGTGACCCACAAAAAGGACTTTTTACACAATGACCGATTTAGACCCTCAAACAACAGATAACCTCAAAGCCGCGCACATGGTCAACGGCCTGCCCGCACACAAACGCCTTGTGCCCTTCCGCAACATCCGGCACGCGATGGCGTTACAGGCCAAAACCGCCGGACGCCGCCCTTACCTTATCCACATCAACGCGGAGGGCGAGCGCGAAGAATTGAGCTACGAAGACTTTAATATGCGCGTGCATCAGACCGCGAACTTCCTGCATGATAAATTGGGTGTGGAACGTGGAGACCGCGTTGCGACGATGGCCTATAACCACAGCGAAACAGTCATCATCTATTTTGCGTGTTGGGTGATTGGTGCGGTCGTCGCGCCGCAAAACGTCGCGGAGGATGACCAGCGCATCGCCTACATCCTGCGTAACAGCGAATCAATCGTGTGTCTGGTGCGGAGCGATTATCTGGAACGGGCAGAGCGCATCATCTACGGGGATGAAGTAGACGGGCTGGGCGCACCCAACATCCGCACGATTGTAACGATGGGCGGTACAGCCACAGACAAGTATCCGCATTTTAACGACAGTGTGAAGAACCTGCCGCACACGTATCTGGGGGATGGTGCACCGGTAAAATCGATGGATGACACGATCAAGGATGTGACGGACGGAAGCATCGCCACGCTGGATGATGAAGCCTTGCTCGTGTATACCAGTGGCACGACAGGCGCGCCGAAGGGCGTGGTGCTGACGCAATACAATCTGCTGGCGGATGCGTCCGCGATTGCCACCGCGCAAGCCATCACGGGCGGCCAACGCATGATGTGTGTGTTGCCCATCCATCATGTTAACGGCATTGTGGTGACGCTGGTGACGCCGCTCTTGGTGGGGGCATCCACCGTGTTAAACCGCGCTTTTTCCGCTAGTCGCTTCTGGTATACGGTGGTCAGCGAACGGGTGAACATCGTCAGCGTCGTGCCGACTCTGCTCCAATTTTTGCTGGAATACGCGCAGGAACAACAAAAAATCGGCAATAACATCTTTGGGGAAGGCATCACCCGGCGCGATTTAATTTTCTTCCGGCACTTCATCTGTGGGGCGGGCACATTGTCGGTATCCTTAGCGCGGCAATTTGAAGACACCTTTGGCTATACCATTTTGCACGGTTACGGCCTCAGCGAAACAACCTGCTATTCCTGCTTTCTGCCGATTGATATTAGCTGGGAAGCGCATCAACGCTGGATGCTGGAACACGGCTACCCTAGCATTGGCATCCCGGTACATACCAATGAAATGGCAATTTTTAGCGCGGATGGTAGCGGCCAACAACTAGGCGCGGGCGAGCGTGGCGAAATCTGCATACGCGGGCATAACGTGATGAAGCATTATTTTAAGCGCCCGGATGCCAACGCGGAAACGTTTAAGTTCGGGTGGTTCCGCAGTGGTGATGAAGGCTTTTACATGGAGGATGAGCGCGGCAGGCCGTTTTTCTTCATCACGGGGCGCATCAAGGAATTGATTAATCGCGGTGGCGTCAAGTTCAGTCCGTTTGATATTGAAGAAACCCTGCTGGAAATACCGGGTGTCAAAGTCGGGTTGGCCGTCGCGTTCAAAAACGATTATTACGGCGAAGAAGTCGGGGCGTACATCGTGCCGGAAGACGGGACACAATTGAACGCAGACGACATCCTGCACTATTGCCGCCAAAAGATGACATTCGAGAAATCCCCGAAGGCGGTTATCTTCGGGCAAGAAATCCCGGTTACGACAACGGGCAAATATCAACGTCTGCGTCTGGTGGATTTATTCGCGGAATGGGAACACACCCAATTCCGCAAATAAGACCAATTCCGGCAGAGGTAGCCGCGTTCACGGTAGAATTAAAAATTGAAACTTAAACGATGTTTTTGTATAGGAGTACATTAAATGTTTGATACGTTACCCGCAAATGTTGATGCGATCCGCGATTGGGCATGGTCGGACTTCCAGCCTTATGTGGATGACCTGCTGAACCGTGAATTGAACGCGCACACACTCCCGGCATGGATGGCGGACTGGACAAGCCTGACCAATGTGCTGTCGGAAAATATGGCGCGGGCGCGGCTAGCCAATGACCAGGACACCGCCGATGAACAGGCCGAAGCCTATTACAAACACCTCTACGCCGATATCTTCCCGCCGATGGCACAGGCCAACAATCAACTGTCGAAGAAATTAGTAGAGAGCGGCCTGCAACCGGAGAACTTCGCTCTACCGCTTAAGAAGATGCAGGCCGACATTGACATCTTCCGGTTGGAAAATGTGCCGTTATATGTGCGCGAACAAGGGCTGGGCATGGAGTATGGCAAAATCGTGAGCAATCAATCCGCCATGTGGCGGGGTGAGGAAGTCACGCTGATTGAGCTTCAAAAATCCTTGCAGGACGACGACCGCACGGTGCGCGAGGAATCGTGGCGGCTGTGGGCGGCGCGTTGGCTGGAAGACCGCGAGGCGATTAACGGCTTATGGTCGCAATTATTCGACGTGCGGCACGAGATGGCGCAGAACGCCGGGTTTGACAACTACCGCGACTTCCGGTGGATGCAGTTTAAACGCTTTGACTACACGCCCGACGACTGCCAGACTTTCCATGATGCTATCGAGCAGGTCGTCGTCCCGGCGGCGCAACGGGCTAATGCCCGGCGCATGGCACGCTTGGGGTTGGATACCTTGCGTCCGTGGGATTTAGAGGTGGATACATCCGGCTTGCCCGCCCTGCGTCCCTGGGAAAGCATCGCGGATTTTGAGGCGAAAGCGGAGCGCGTCTTCGGCGCGGTAGACCCGGATTTAGGCGGTTACTTCCGCACAATGCGCGATGAGAATCTGCTGGATTTGCCCAACCGCAAAAACAAGGGGCCAGGCGCATATTGCACCGGGTTTAAGGCGGCGGCGCGGCCTTTTATCTTCATGAATGCGGTCAACCGCCGTGATGACGTGCGGACGTTGCTCCACGAGGCCGGGCACGCTTTTCATGGGTTTGAGGTGATGAAGCACCTGCCATACAACCAGCAACAAGCCTATCCCATCGAATTTGCGGAAGTGGCAAGCATGGCAATGGAGCTACTTTCCGCACCTTACCTGACGCACGAACACGGCGGCTATTACACAGAAGAAGAAGCCGCACGGGATCGCATCGATCATCTGGAGCGCATTATCTTCTTCTGGCCGTATATGGCGGTGGTGGATGGCTTCCAGCAATGGGCATATACCACTGGCAAAGACGCCCAAGACCCTGCCGCCTGTGATGAAAAATGGGCGGAACTGTGGCGGCGCTTCATCAAGGTGGATTATTCCGGCTTGGAAGATACACAGATGACTGGCTGGCAACGTAAACAACACATCTACCGCTATCCGTTTTATTATGTGGAGTATGGACTGGCGCAATTGGGCGCGGTGCAGGTGTGGGCGCGTGCCCTGCAAGACCAGGCACAGGCCGTGCGCGATTATCGGTCTGCGTTGGCGTTGGGCGGCACGCGGAATCTGCCTGAACTGTATGGCGCGGCAGGCGTGAAGTTCGCGTTTGACGCCCAAACACTGGGCGATGCAGTGTCCCTGATTGAAAATACGATTGCAGAATTAGAGGGATAAGGCTTGCTGGGGTTAAAGGGGGCGCGAATCATTCGCTCGTGCCCCTTTAAGTGTTATAGCTGGAGGATGCTTACTCTGTCAGTTGAGCATCTTCTTCGACGATGGTTTGCAGGTCTGCATCAACGACGACTTCGGTGGGTTCGTCTTTGACTTCGACTGCTTCGCTGTGCGCTTCGACATCAGATTCGTCTTCAACGTCAGCTTCGGCCTCATCGTCAAAATCTATGTCAGCAACTGGCGCGGCGCTTTCCATGTTGTTCAGTTTGGCGTAGATGGGCGCGGCGTTGTCTGCTTCGTCTTCGTCAGCGCTTCCTTCCGCACGGCGGGCGGCGCTTTCTTCGCGGCGATTGTGTAGCCATTGCTCTTGCTCGTCAATAGCCACATCATCAATGCTCAGGCCGATGCGCTGGCGGTCTGGCTCTATGCTGATGATACGTACCAGCACCTCATCGCCTTCACGCAGTAAGTCGTGGGGGTTGGTGCTACCGAACATCGACATTTTGCTGACGTGTACCAACCCTTGCAGGTTGTTGGGCAATTGCACAAACACGCCGAAGTCTACAACGTTGGTCACGACACCTTCGATGAGGTCACCGATATTGAAGTTTTGCTCAATATCGCGCCACGGGTCGGGCAATAGCGCCACACGGTTCAGGCTGATGCGGTTCTTATCGCGGTCAATTTCTTCGATAAGCACTTCCACCTCATCACCAATGGCGACGACTTCGCCCGGATGGTTGACGTGCTGGTGGTCTAATTTGGAGATGTGAATGAGGCCATCCACGCCGCCTAAGTCCACAAACGCGCCAAACTTGACGATACTCACGACCTTGCCCTTGATGCTCTGGCCGACTTCCAGCGATTCCATGCGGTTTTGCTCCGCTTCGGCGCGGGCTTCACGTTCGGAAAGGATGAGTCGGTTGCGGCGGCGGTCAATCTCGATGAACTTAAGGCGAAGCTCTTTGCCTACGATGTCGCGCTTGGATTGCTCTAGCTCAAAATCCGACGCGAAGCGCGGCAAGCTGACGACATGGGACTGCGGCACAAAGCCATTTAAGCGGCCATACTGCACCAGCAACCCACCCCGATTAGCGTTAATGACTGTCGCGGAAATTAAGCCGCCTTCCGCCATTGCGGTATTGGCGTTTTCCCAGTCTTCCAGTTCCATTGCTTTGTTGATGGAAACAATCAAGTCGCCGTCGGCGTTGCTGGGTTGTAACACATAGGCCATCACGCGCACGTTAGGCGCAAGGCGTTGGCGCATGGCTTCGCTGAGCATGGTTAGATCGCGGCGCGGCACGATGGCATCGCGCTTTAAGCCTACGTCAATCAGCACATTGTCCCCATCCACTTTGATGATGACACCCTCTAGGATTTGCCCGCGATAGGGTTGCTCGAAGTCGTAACTTTCCAGCAACAGGGCGAAGTCATTCGCGGGGTCATACGCACTATCAAGAATATCTGAACTCACTAAAATGTACCTCAAAACTAAAATCGGACGATAAAAAACCGCCATAACGCACGCACGCGCACATAATAGCGGTTTGTTGATTTCATTTGAGAGTCAACAAGCACATTACGCTGTCGGGCGTTATTCGCTCCTTCGAGGGCGTTCCTGTGGGCGGTTCGCATAGCGGTTCGCATAACGGATATTGTAACATATGCGTTTATAACCCTTCAATGGTCATACATGGTACATCCTTTAGTTTCTGTCGGTTTTCCGGTACGATTAAGGCTACGATAAAAAATTATTGAGTAATTGAGATGATAAGCCGATGGTACACATCATGCCATCCCCACAAGCCGCCACACACAACGGCTCACGCCCGGTCAACCTTCGTACAGATTTAGCGCCCCTAGCTGACCTCATTGAATTGGTCTTTGCAGATACGATGGATAGTAGCGGGCGTGCCGCCCTGCGCGAGATGCGAACCCTCAGCCGCATAGGGCCAGGCGTGCATATGATGGCGCAGATGAGCGAGATGACGCACGGCGTCAGCTTGGGGTATGTATGGGAAGAAGACGGGCGCATTGTCGGCAATGTCTCCGTCTACCCGGCGACCTGGCCTTCCAGCTTTGGCACGACATACATCATCGCTAACGTCAGCGTGCATCCAGATTTTAGAGGGCGTGGGATTGCCCGGCATCTGATGGAGCGTTCCATGCAGATGATACAGGGCAAGGGCGCACGCGCCATCTTACAGGTAGACCACGACAACCATTCCGCACGGCATCTTTACCGTTCGCTGAACTTTACAGAAGAACGCACGTTTGTCACCTGGCGGCGCAATAGCTATGGGCAAGTGCCGGATGCCCCCGCAGAAGATGTGTACATCCGTAGCCGCCGCCGCAGCGAATGGCGGCAAGAGATGGCGCTGGCGGGCGTGGTGCGGCCACAGTTGGCGGGTGGGTTGGGCTGGTTGCGCCCCCTGCATACGAAGTACTTCCGGCGAGGGTGGCTACAGCAAATCAACGACTTTATCAATTTGCGTGGGGTGGAACGGCTGGTGGCGGTCAGCCAGCGAGATTTAGAAACCATTCGCGGCTCGGCATGGGTGGAAACAGCATTCGGCATTAACACGCGCATCACCCTGTTGATTGACCCGCTCTATCGTGGGGTTTATGACGATATTCTGCTGAATAATATCATCAAACGTTACGGGCGCGGTGTAGTGGCCTGCGAACACCCAGAAGATGATGTGATAACATCCGGCGTGCTGGCACGGTATCGCTTTAACCGTCAGCGCACGGTAGTGCACATGCGCTGGGGGGCGGCGTCAGCGATTCCGCATCGGCCTGTGTTAGAATAAACCCCAAAAACGGAGGATGTAATGCCGCAAATTAAAGAGAGCATCACCATTGACCGGCCTGTGAACACCGTCTTTAAGCTGGTGGCGGAAACGAAACAACTGGACGCATGGCAACCGGATGTAACCAGCGCCCACTATAGTGATGAAAAACTGCGCGTCGGCGTGATGATCACCCAGAATCGCAATAGTTACGCGATGGGCTGGAAGATGGATTTAAACGCGGACATCGTGGACTATGTGCCTAACCGCCTGATTGCCTACAAAGGCGTTTTAGGGCGCTTTCCGTCCAATGGTCGCATAGAGTTTGAAAGCTCCGGCATGACGACGACCGTGATTGAGCTTATCGACATCCGCGTGATGTTCTTATATATGCCGTTTTCCGCGCTGATACGTGGCGCAGTCGCCAAGCGGACACGCCAGGCACTCCACAAGCTTAAAGCATTGGCGGAAAGCACACGCTAGAACGGTAACTGACGGCTACCGTACAGGTCAATCATACGGTAGGGATACATCTCCGGCGGTGGTGCGGCGGCACTTAACAGTGCCATTTCCTCTGGCGTTAAATTCACGCTGGCCGCCGCCATGTTATCCTCGAATTGCTGCAGTGTGCGTGCGCCAATGATGACTGAACTCACTAAGGGGTTCGCCCTCAGCCATGCCAAAGCCACCTGCGTATAAGTCACGCTACGCGCTTCCGCCACTTGCCCCACCGCATCTATCACCTGCCAGTTGCGATCATGGTTGCGGCGTTCCCACGCTTCTTCATCGTGGTCGGGCGTTGTGCTGATTCTGCCTGCTGTGGGGCGCTCCCCGCGCTTATATTTGCCGCTTAAAAAGCCGCCGCCCAAGGGCCCCCAGGGCACAATGCCGATGCCTTCCTGCTGGAATAAATCCATAAATTCGTACTCAATGTGGCGTTCAATCAGGCTATATTGATATTGTGCGGCTACAAAGCGCGACCACCCGTGCGAATCACTCAGATTGAGGGCTTTCATCACCTGCCACGCCTTGAAGTTAGACACCCCGATGTAACGTACCTTACCCGCGCTGATGAGGTCATCAAAGGCGCGCAGGGTTTCATCCAATGGGGTGAAGGGATCCCAGCAATGGGCATAATAAAGGTCGATGACATCGGTTTGCAGACGGCGCAGGCTGGCCTCTACATTTTGTGCGATACTCTGGCGCGATAAGCCTTCGCTGTTGTGGCCTAAGCCGCCATTAAAGCGGACTTTCGTCGCCAATATGACGTTCTGCCGCTTGCCACCCTGTAACGCCTTGCCGATGACTTCCTCACTTGCGCCACTGGCATACACATTCGCGGTATCAATATGGTTGCCGCCATAGTCGAGATAGCGATGCACCATCTCGATGGATTCTTCTTCTGGTGTACCGCGTGCGCCCTGTTCATTAAATAGCATCGTGCCGAGCGCGATGTCGGTCACGAGTAAGCCGGAATTGCCTAAACGACGATGGTTCATACTTCTGTCTCCCATGTTTTATTCATAGCGGCGAGTGCATCATCAAGCTGGCGGCGAAACCACATCTTGACGTTGGCGTTTTGTACCTGACGCTGTAATGCTTTGGCGCGGCGTTCGCGCTCTCCGGCGGACATCGATAAAGCGTCGTCCATCGCCAGCGCGGTAGAGTGAATGTCGAATGGGTTGATGATGAGCGCGTTCTCGCCCAGTTCATACATCGCACCGGCATTCTCGGATAAAATCAATACGCCGTTACGCTCATTCAGCAACGCGCCCTCTTTAGCGACTAAATTCATACCATCTGCGATGGGGTTCACCAGCAACACGTCATAAATCTGGAAGGCGGCGATGGCACGCGGGTAATTGTTTCCGACAATAATCCGCACGGGTTCCCAGAAGGAATCGCTGAATTCCGCGTTAATCATGCCTGCTTCCGCCATAATCGCCTGTAGATACGTCTGGTATTCTTCCACATCCATGCGGCTAGGCACGAGTAGCATTAACATCTGCACCTTACCGCGATAGGCTGGCTTAATCTGCAATAATTCCCGGAAGGCTTGCAGACCGCGCAGGATGTTCTTGCTTGGCTCGATGCGATCAACACGCAGGATAATCTTGTTATCCGCCGCCATGCCTGCCAGCCGAGATTTTAACAGACGTGTTTCGGCTTCTTCGCGCATGGCTTCCAGTTGTTCTACATTAATCGAAATCGGGTAGCTCATCGCGTGGATTTTGCGTTCGCGGTATTCCAGCGAGTCGCGGCTCCCGCGTGAGTGGGCTTCCGGCAGATGAAAGCGGCAGGTCTGGACGAAGTTAAACGCATCGCGCTCTGTCTGAAAGCCGATGCGGTCACAGACTAACAGGCTGTCGAAGATGGCGGTTCGCATCTGGTCTGGCAGGAGTCGCCAGGAATCCGGGCCGGGCCAGGGAATATGAATGAATGGTTGAATCTGCACATCCGGCTTATCAATCAGATTGCGTAGATACGACGGAAACAGATACAAGTGGTAGTCCTGCGGCAAGACAATCACGGGGCGGTCTGCGGATTGGATGTGTGGGGCGACAGCTTGCGCGATGCGCTCATTAACGGCCATGTACCCTTTGCGCCAGGCGTCCCAGGTGGATTTATCAATGTCCGGTTTGCGCGGGATATTCCACATTTGATGATGGATAAACCATAGAAGCGGGTTAGCGATGACGTTGTAATACAGGTCATAGGCTTTCTTCGGCAGTGTGACCAGTTGAAGTTGTGTGCCTTCGATTTCTTGTGGCTGGTGGTTGTGGGCTTCCGCCCATTTTTCATCATCGGCGCTGAGTGCGGCGGCTACCCACAGCACATCATAATCCGCGATGACGCCGGCCAATGCAGTGACCAATCCCCCTTGCCCGCGTTGATACTTGAATGTCCCATCCGCTTCTTGTTTAAAAGAGAACGGCCCCCTGTTGGACACAATCACTACCAACGGTTTTTGTGCTTTGGTCATAAATTTTACTCCTCATGGATTGATGTGGATTACCCAACACTATAACAAAGCCACATAAGCCTTATGTTAATTTTCTTATACGGCACATTGCCAGTATGATAAAGCAGTAGCTACTACATCCATATTCATAGGAGATTACGTTTATGCTCTCTCCCGCCAAGCTCATCATTTTACTATTATGTACATTTTTTCTA
>DAIMZF010000059.1:0-18080 GCA_036734085.1 Aggregatilineales bacterium | reverse complement strand
ACGGACGCTCAACCCTACTTTCGCATTTTTAACCCCACCACCCAGTCGAAGAAATTCGACCCTGACGGTGCATTTATCCGGTCTTGGCTTCCAGAATTGCGCGACGTGCCGGATAAGTTTATCCACGAGCCACACAAAGCGCCCCGTCCGCCCGGTGCTTATCCCGCGCCCATCGTTGACCACAGCGCCGCCCGTCAAGCGACCTTAGCCGCGTTTCAGGTCACCAAAGAGTCATCACCATCCACACAAAAGGAAAAATAAGCCATGTTTAAAGTTATTTTTTTACTATCGTTGTTTTTTTTCGTTGGCCTGTTTCCCGGTGCCGCCCAGACGATTTCACAGACCGTACCCCCGCAAGACATCGCGGATGACGGCGGCCAGTTTATCGACGTTGACGGCTTCAGCATTTACTATTTGGATGAAGGCAACCCGGATGCCCCCACCGTCATATTTTTGCATGGCTTCGGCGGTTCCACCTTCACCTGGCGCGATGCGTTCCCTGCTGTTACTGCCGCAGGCTACCGCGCTATTGCCTATGACCGTCCGCCCTTTGGCCTGTCGCAGAAGTCCCGCGATGTCCCCATGAATCCTTCCGACTTGGCAGACCAACTCGCCGCCCTGATGGACGCGCTCAACATACAATCCGCAACACTTGTCGGCCATAGTGCCGGCGGCGGCGTCATCAGCTATTTTGCCGTCCAACATCCGCAACGCATTGACGCACTGGTATTTGTAGCAGGCGCTGTCGCCCTGCCTGCGGGATTTTCTCCCGCTTCTGATTCAGACTCGGAGCAATCATCCGGCGGCAGTCCATTAGGTGGGTTAGGCAGTTTAGCCGCCAATATGGACTTCGAGAACCCGGCGGCATCCCAGTTAATTGGCTCACTGCTCACGCCGGAGCGTTTCATGGGAATCCTCTTAGGCGCTTATGCGCCGGATTTTGACCTGACCGATGACATCATCGAGGGTTACACCCGCGTTCTGCAAGTGGATAACTGGCCGGAAGGCTTCATCGCCATCTTTACTAATCAGGACGCACCACCCCCGCTAGATGTTGACTCGCTCGCCGCCGTCGGCGCACAGACGCCCACCGCCATCATCTGGGGCGAGATTGATACATGGGTTCCCCTCAGCAGAGGCCAAGCACTTAACACCCTCATCCCTTCTGCACGGTGGATTGTCTATCCCGGCGTTGCCCATATGCCAATGGAAGAAAATGTTGACGGCTTTAATGCCGATTTACTCTTATTTTTATCGGAAGTCTACACGGAGTTAGAATAAGCATGAATCAATTAAATATCGGCGACCCCGCACCGGATTTAACCCTCATCAATGCGGAAGGCCAGCCCATACAACTCGGCCAGTTATATACAGGCCGCAAAACCTTAGTATCCTTTTTACGTCATTTTGGTTGCCCCTTCTGCCGGGAATGGCTCGCGCAATTAGAAGAGCATCACAGCCAGTTACAAGCCGCAGGGGTGCAGGTCGTCGCGGTAGCGATGGGTGAACCCAAGCATGTTAAGCGTTACTGCGGCAACCTCGCCCCCCATGTGGATTGCCTCACCGGGAACGAGCAAGGCCGCGATGCCTACGATGCTTACGGCTTAATCCGCGCTGGCGCGAAGGAGTTTCTATCTTTTAATGTCCTCAAAGCAGGCATTCGTGCCTTCAGCAAAGGCAAAGCTATGGGGCAGATTATTGGCGACCCTCTCATGCTTTCCGGCTCATTCATCATCGACGAAAACGGGCACATCACATGGGCTTACTATGCTCAATATCCAGGCGACCATCCCGCTTTCGAGACCATCCTGCAAAGCCTTTAGTTCGCCTCATCCTGATCAAGGAGTAATACCTCATGCCCGATGTACTTATCTGGGGGGCTTCCGGCGGCATTGGCTCCGCACTCGTTCACACCCTCAAAGCGGAAGGCTGGCGCGTATTCGCCGCCGCCCGTGACGAGCTAAAAATTCCGTCAGAAGCGGATGCCACCTTCAGCTTCACGGCGGAGGATGCCGCGTCTATAGATGCCGTCATTAGCCTATGCGCCCAGCAGACCGACGGGCTGGAGCTAGTGATCTATGCTGTCGGCGGCTTGACGCCCGCCCCACTGGACAAACTATCGCCAGAGGCTTGGCAAGCAATCTTTAATGCCAACGTCAATGGGGCATTTTTGACCGCCCGTGCCAGCCTCAACTTGATGACCAAAGACTCCCACATGATGCTGATTGGCGCTTACGTCCACAAGATTACCCTGCCGCGCATGGGCGCATACGCCGCCGCTAAAGCCGCCCTGGAGCCGATGGTCAACGTTTTAGCCCGCGAAAACCGCAAAATGCGCTTTACACTCGTCCGCCCCCCTGCGGTAGATACCCCTTTCTGGGAAAATGTGCCGTTCAAACTGCCGGATTACGCCATCCAACCGCAGGCCATCGCCCGTGCCATGCTCGATTATCACAAGAGTGGCGAAGCCGGAGAACTTGACATTTAAGGGTCATCCAACCACAACGGGCGTGTTCCTCCGCGCCCGTTTTCCCTCATAGCATCCCCTTCTCATAGCCTTCTCATTACAACTTCATTCTATGCTAGGCCACAAAAGCCAATAATTTACCTAACTATTCTTTGTTTGACGAACCAACCAACACGCAGAAAGTAGATGCTACATGAGTCTGCAACTCCACCAGCCATGGGAATATAGGCTCATCGCATGGGCGGAAGAAGCGCTCCAGACGAATTCCCTTGCCCAGTCCGTAGAGACCAGTCAAGCCGTTCTGGAAGCCGCGTATGCCCATTGCGACACAGTCACCAAGACCCACAGCAAGACGTTCTATTTGGCGTCTGGTCTGCTCCCATACCATAAAAAACGTGCCACTCGCGCCCTGTATGCTTTCTGTCGTGTCACCGATGACATCGTAGACTGCGCCACCGACCTTGTACAAAGCGCCATCCAGCTAGAACAATGGCGCGAACTCATCGCCCAACCCCGCGCCGTAATCCCTCACCATCCCCCCAGCGCGGATGAACTTGTCGCGCTGGCATGGGCTGACGCTCGTGCCAATTTTAATATTCCATGCGGCTATGCGGAGCAACTCATCAACGGAGTCAGCCGCGATCTAACCCCCGCCCGCTATCATTCCTTTGACGAAGTAGCGGAATATGCTTATGGAGTCGCCTCTACCGTCGGCCTGATGGCGATGCACATTATCGGCTTCACGGGGGAAGACGCCCTGCCGGAAGCCATCCGTTTAGGCGTAGCCCTGCAAGTCACCAACACCCTGCGCGATGTTGCGGAAGATTGGCGTGGTGGGCGGCTTTATCTGCCACTTAATGAACTCCACGCGCACGGCCTCACGGAGGACGACATCGCCGCCGGAGTGGTCGATGACCGTTGGCGGGCTTTCATGCGAATGCAGATTGAACGCAACCGTCAACTCTACGCGGAATCATGGCACGGCATCGCCAAGCTGGACAAAGACGGGCGCTTTGCCATCGCCGCCGCCGCCGGGCTTTACCGCGACATCCTGACCGATATCGAAGCCCACGATTATGACGTTTTCAGCCGTCGCGCCCGCTTGGGTGCATGGGGCAAAATGCGCCGCTTACCTACGCTTTGGCGTCAGACTCGCCGTTTATCTCTATGAAGTATTTTGGGTTTTTAGCGCGTTTTGTCGTCATTCCGCTTATTATCATCCGCCTGTTACTCTGGTGGGATAAACGCTCGCACAATCCGCCCCCGCCAGAACTGCAAAACTGGCCGGAAGAAGATGTACTGCTCGGCCATATTGCCGTCGCTGTCGCCTATACAACCCCTTGGGATAACTACCTCGTCGCCACCAACGTTTGGTCATACGACCGTAATCTGGTAACGGGGCTACGTCTTGGTTGGGTTCCCATTGAGGAATATACATTTTTTGTGCTTCAATCCGCCCTCACTGGCTCATGGTTGCAGTATCTTTCGCGCCGCATCCCCGCAGACCCGCCCACATCACAGACTTATCCTCTGGCACGGCTCATCGTTACAGGCGCACTCGGTAGCATGTGGTTAGCCTCCATGCGTAGTATGATAAGCGGTACGCCTTCCAACACCTACCGCGATTTAATTCTCGGTTGGGCACTGCCGCCCGTCATGCTACAGGTCGGCTTCGGCGGGGATATTCTATGGCGCAACCGCCGCCTTATTCTAACCAGCATCCTGTCATCGACTGCCTATCTCGGCGCAACGGATTCCATCGCCATTCGCTCCGGCACATGGTCAATTACACCGGCCAAAACCATAGAACAGGAAGTCATTCCCGGCCTACCCTTTGAGGAATTGCTGTTCTTCTTTATGACCAATGTGCTTCTCTCTTTTGGCGTAACACTGGTACAATCAAAACAGAGCGAAAGCCGACTTCCGGCACTTTTACGCGAACCTTATAATAAGTTCAAATCACAATGGCTACAGAACCGAAGCAAAACCTAAACAACAACATCTGGGATTTTCAGCGCCGCATGACCGGACGCTTGTTCACCATCAACCTGATTAACTTCTGGCTAGGCCGTCGGTTAGCCCAGCGCGGGGATTTTCTGCGCGGCGTCGGCACACAGGCCGTCGGTTGGGCGGTCATCAACATCGGGATTGCCGTGATTGGTGGCGAACAGGCACGTAAAAAGCTGGATTCCTTACCAGACCCCAACGCCGTTGATGTACAACAACGCGAATCCAAAAATTTACGGCGCATTTTAGCCATCAATGCGCCGTTAAATCTGGTCTATATGTGGGGTGGCCTTCGTCTTGCCCGCCGCAAAAATGGCAATACCTTTTTACGCGGTAACGGATGGGGCATCGTGCTTCAAGGGTTTATCCTGCTCTGCTTCGATACCTTTCATCTGCGCCGTGTTAGCCAAATCTGGCAATCCCGGCGTTAGCCTTTAACGCATCCAGAACCTGCATCTGCCGCACGGCGGATTGTGCGTCAAAGCGCGGCGGACGCCCCGTTAAAAACGCCTCACCGAAGTCCTCCACCATAATTTGATATTGGTCAGACGCGGGCACAGTGATAACTTCCACGTCTTCTTCACCGTCCCGCCATAGCTTAAAGCTGGATTCTTCCAGTGGCACAGGCACAAATCCGTCTGCCACTTCAATTTTTCCCTTAGACCCCAACACCGTGTAACTGTTCTCACGGAAAGTCCGCAGGCCACAGTCAAAATGTCCCAACAGGCCGCTATCAAACCGCAGAACACCGCTAAAGTTCACGTCTACATCTTCCTGCATAAACGCCTCACCCTTCACGGAAACAGGCTCATCCCCTGCTAAATGCCGGATAACCCCCACGCAGTAATAGCCCACATCCAGCAAAGAGCCGCCGCCTAGCTCCGACGTTAACCGGATGTTCTCATCGTCCTGAATTTTAAACGTGAACGTTGACCGGATACTATGCACATCCCCAATCGTCCCTGCCTGGATGAGTTCTTGCACGCGCACCGTCTGCGGATGAAACCGATACATAAACGCCTCTGCAAACAACAATCCGCGTGACTCAAACGCATCCACCATGCGCTGTCCTTCGACCGCCGTTAATGCCAGTGGCTTTTCGCACAACATCGCCTTGCCTGCTTCGGCACACCGCAACGCCCATTCAAGGTGCATACTGTTGGGTAATGGGTTATAAATCGCGTCGATGTCTTCCGCTTCCAGCAGTTGCATATAGCTCCCGTAAGCCGTCGGGATGTCGTTCTCTTTTGCAAAGGCTTCCGCCCGGTCATAGTTCCGGCTGGCAACCGCCACCACTTCCGCATTATGCGCCCGGTGTATCGCCGGGATAACCCGCTTCGCACCAATGGATGCTGTACTTAAAATTCCAAAACGTACTTTAGACATCGTTTAACCCTTTATTTTTATTCCGAGATTCTTCGGCCATTGTGGCTTTATAACGCAGGATTTTTTCCAACAAAGCCGCATCATTTGTCGCCAATATCTGCACGGCCAGTAGTCCAGCGTTTTTACCCTGCCCTATGGCGACCGTCGCCACGGGCACACCGCCCGGCATCTGCACAATAGATAACAGCGAGTCTAAGCCATTTAATGCCCGGCTTGCTACCGGCACACCAATCACCGGCAACGGCGTATAAGCCGCCACCATGCCCGGCAGATGTGCCGCGCCACCAGCCCCCGCGATCATCACCTTCAGCCCGCGCTCATGTGCGGATTTACCATAGTCCGCCATGTCATCCGGCGTGCGATGTGCGGAAACAACGCGCACTTCATACGACACATCAAATTCTCGGCAGATGTCGATAGCGCCTTGCATCGTTGGCAAGTCGCTGTCGCTCCCCATGAGGATGCCTACTAAAGCCATGTCAAAATCCTATCAATTCTGCCGCTTGCCGGGCGGCGGCTTCTGCATCATCTAAATCCGCACCCAACACCGTAATGTGTCCCATCTTGCGCCCTGTGCGGGTTTGCCGCTTGCCATACACATGCACATGCGCTCCCGCCACCCACAGCGCCCCGCGTGCCGCATCAGGCGGTGTATCGCCCTCTGTACGCCCCAAGGTGTTGACCATCACCGCACACGGCGCAATCATCACCGTTTGGCCCAACGGCCACCCCAACACAGCGCGGATGTGATTCTCAAATTGGGATGTGATGCACGCTTCTATGGTGTAATGGCCGGAATTATGCGGGCGGGGTGCGATTTCATTATAGATAATGCTGTCGTCCGCCAGTTGGAATAATTCCACACCGAACACCCCCACACCGTCAATCGTGTTTACGGCTTCCGCCGCGATGTGTTTGGCCTGTGCGCGGCTCTCTGCGGAAATTGTCGCAGGGGCGCGGACAACGTGGCAGATGTGGTCTTGTTGCACGGTCTCGACCACCGGATAAGTCCGCACTTCACCATCTTGGGCACGCACGACCATCACCGCCAATTCGCGCACAAACGGCACAAATGCCTCTACCATCAGCGCCCGCCCGCCCAGCTTTTCCCATGCCGCCGGGATGTCATCCGCATGGCGGATAGTCGCGTTGCCGTAACCGTCGTAGCCGTCCCGCCGTGCCTTGACGACAACCGGATAACCATGTGCGCTCGCAAAGTTAAGCACATCTTCGGGTGTGTTCACTGCCACAAACGGCGGTACAGGCAGTCTGTGCGCTTGCAGGGTTTGCTTTTGCACCAGTTTATCCTGCACCCGTCGCAAGGTATCCGCCGTCGGGAAGACGCGCACATCCGCCGCCGCGATTTGCTCCAACACCGCCACATCCACGAATTCATTTTCCAGCGTCACCACATCACACAGCGATATGAACTCGCGGAGCTTTTCCGCGTCTGCCCAGTCTCCCACAATCTCATGTTTTGTCAGGCGTGCGGCGGGGCTGTCGGCCTGCCGTTCAAAGATGACGGTTTCCACCCCCAACGAAACCGCCGCCTGTGTCAACATCTGCGCCAGTTGTCCACCACCCAAAATGCCTAAACGTGTCATCGTTAGGCGTGCTTTTCCATTTGTTCAATAAACTTTGTCTGGTCAATCTCCGGGTGTTTGTCCATAAATGTCTTGAACTTACGCATGTTCGCCACCATGTTCACCGCCTCATGGGATTCAAACCGCAGGGTGATGGCCGGTTGCGTATTACTCGCACGGATTAACCCCCAGCCATCTTCAAAGATAGCGCGTGCCCCGTCCACCGTCACCACCTCATACTGCTTGGCAAGTTCTTCCCCGATTTCGTCAATAATGGCGAATTTCAGGTCATCTGGTGCGGAGAGGATAATCTCCGGCGTAGCAAGCAACTTCGGAATCTCATCAAATATCGCGGAAACAGGCTTATCCGTCGCCGCGAAGATTTCCAGTGCCTTAAGTGCCACCAACGGCGCATCGTCAAACCCGTAGTAGTTTT
Source organism: Aggregatilineales bacterium (assembly GCA_036734085.1). Taxonomy (GTDB): domain Bacteria; phylum Chloroflexota; class Anaerolineae; order Aggregatilineales; family Phototrophicaceae; genus J038. Next base: position 10,201 of record DAIMZF010000059.1, on the reverse strand, counting down.
CACCCACAAACAGATGTCCACTTACTTCACCGCCTAAGGGTGAGCCGATTTCATTCATCTTCTGTTTCATCAGGCTATGGCCGGATTTCCACATGACCGGCACACCGCCATATTTCCTGATTTCGTCCGGCAACGCCTGTGATGCTTTCACATCAAACACAATCGACGCGCCCGGATGCCGGGATAATAAATCACGCGCCAGCAATGCCAGCAAGCGGTCAGCCGCGATGTGATGCCCATGCTCATCAATAAAGCCGCAACGGTCACTATCTCCATCAAACGCCAGCCCCAGGTCTGCCCCTTCTGCGATCACCAGGGCTTCCAGTTCTTTGGTCATTTCCGGGTCTTCCGGGTTAGGCAGATGGTTAGGGTATGTGCCGTCACTTTCCAGATAAATTCCAACCACATCACAGCCTAACTTCCGCAGAACGTCTGGGAAGTAAGTCCCGCTTAGGCCGTTGCCACTATCAATCGCCACTTTTAGCGGGCGCTTAATGGCTACCATCTCCCCGATAGTTTCCATGTGGTTATGAATCATATCGTAGTCAGCATCTACCACGCCTTCACCCGTCTTGAAGTCGCCCGACTCAATAATTCGCAATAAGTCCTGTATCTGCTCACCCGCCAGCGCCAGATTATTAAACGCCATCTTGATTCCGTTATAACGTTGGTCAAGGTGGCTTCCAGTAATCATCACCCCCGCGCCGCGTTCGCCATATTCTGCACTAGCGAAGTACACAGTCGGCGTCAGCACTTGGCCGATGTCCGTCACATGCATCCCGGTGGATGCCAACCCCGTGATCATTTCCTCCAATAATACCTCTGACGATGGCCGGTTATCCGAGCCAACAAACACGCGCTCTGTACCAAAATGCACGGGCAGGTAAGTTCCCAGTGCTTGCCCCACCAGCCGCGCTAACGCTGGTGTGATTTGTGCATGGCCTTCGTCCACACGTCCGCGAATGTCATATTTCCGAAAAACTGAAGTATCAATCTGTGTCATTGTTAGTTTTTTCTCCGTTTTCATCTGAATATTCAGCAAATGCCGGTATCGCGTTCCTAAATCCATCCCGCAATGCTTCAATTAAATTTGCGCCCCGCCCGCCCGCGCTCGCGCCATCAGCAAGTGTCAGGCGCATCTGCACCCGTTCGCGTGGCACTTCTGCTGGCTGATACACCAGCACCAGCCGCCACGTATCCTTAAAAGCTGTCGCCACCATCCACAGCAAGCGATGAAGCACATCCTGTGTTGATAAATCCAGCCATTCAGTATCAGCAAAGCCCGCTGGCCTGCTGGCCTTTTCATCGTTTGCCGCTACATTGAAGATGTGATGATAGCGGTCAACTTCCAACCACAGGGCACGCAAGGCATCCGGCAAGGAAGCAAGGTCTTTAACAGTTTCGCTGTTCCCCCCCCAGCTTACCGTACCCTGCCACCGCACGGAACGCCCCACAGGGTATGCTTCCAGTTTCAGCCGTGCGTCCGGGCTATGATGCAGGTTAATATACCCCAGCGTCACCTGCCATGCGATGAATCCGTTTTCTGGCCGCCGTGATTTTGGCGGCAAGGGCAACAACGTTGGCGAATCAATCCCATCGTTCATCACATGCACCTCACTTCATCTCTTTACAGCTTAACTTCTTTCCCATCCAGCATCGCCGTGAACTTCAACCGGGAATTCTTGCCACCCACCCCATCAATCACGACTTCTGTCCCGCTTGGCGGATTTGTCTTTAGCAAGAAGTCCGCCAACGGCTCGCGCACCTGCCGCCGGATGATGCGCTGTAGCGGTCGCGCCCCATATTCCGGCTCGTCATTCTGCGCCAACATCCAGCCAATCGCTTTATCTGTAAAGGTCAGCTTCAGCCCTCTGTCGCCCGCCATGCCGATTTCACGCTTCAGCATCAGGCGCATGATTTTTTCCAGGCTTTCACCCTCCAATGCATTGAACATAATCACTTCATCCAGGCGGTTCAACAATTCCGGGCGGAACCAGGAACGCACTTCATCCATCGCCGCATCGCGCACATCATCCGTGATTACCGGCACAGCCAGTTCTGTTGCGCCCAAATTGCTTGTCAGGATGATAACCGCTTCTGTGAACGTTGTCGCATTACCCCGTCCATCCGTTAAGCGGCCTTCTTCAATCATCTGGAGCAGAATATCCATAATACGCGGATGTGCTTTTTCCACTTCATCAAACAGCACAATGATATAGGGCTGTTGCCGCACGCGCTCCGTCAATTGCCCGCCGGATTCACTATCCACATAACCGGACGGCGACCCTAACAACCGATTCAGGCTGGACTCATCTTTAAACTCGGACATATCCAATGCCAGCATCGCCTGTTCCGACCCAAACATAAACTCCGCCAGCACCCGCGCCAATTCCGTTTTACCAACGCCTGTCGGCCCCAAAAACAGAAACGCGCCGATAGGCCGTTTGGGGTCTTTTAATCCCACGCGCGCTGTTTTGATCGCTCGGCTAACGGCGATAACGGCTTCTTCCTGCCCGATGACGCGCTCTTGTAGATGCTCAACCATGCTGGCATAACGCAGGCGCTCATCTTCCCCCAGTTTGCTCACGGGTACGCCTGTCATCTGGCTGGCCGCCAGCTTGATGTCTTCCGCATCCAGTATCGCGTCGTGCAGTTCTGGCCTGAATGCAAGGTGGCTCTGCTGGCTCATATTCAGCATCGCCGCACTCCGATGAATCAACTGTTCCGCGCTCAACGGCAACGGCGTTGCCCCCAGATAGCGTTTCGCCAGCCGCGCCGCCGTTTCCAGTGCCGCCGGGTTAATTTCAATATCGTAGTCCGCCGCGATATGTGCCTGCCGCACTTTCAACATCTCAATCGTTTCTTCGATGCTCGGCTCCGGCACGCGGATAACCTGACTGTTTTCCGTGATGGCGCTTACTTTGGCTAATCGCTGGTTATATTCCGTTTCTGTCGTCGTCGTAATGATAACCGGGTTTTGCTCAAGATACGCTTTTTGCAAAAGGGGCGTCGCCTTGCTGAATTCCGCCCGCATCGGCCCACCGAAGAAGCGATGCACATGCGGGATGAACAACACGCCGCCGCTTGCCCGGCTCAATCCGGCGCGGATGGCTTTCTGGTCATTGTCAAGCAATGCCGTTTCGTTAATCTGCACCAGGTTTTCCACGCCTACCGGCCCCTTGCCTTCCGCGATGAGCAACGCCAGGCTATAGGCCAATGTACGCTTTCCCACGCCGTCCGGCCCCATCAGAATAATATGCCGCTTGACCGACTGCGACATTACATTGATGATGTCCCGCAACAAATCCTCGCGGAAGTGAACCGCGTGCAAGTCGCCCATCTTCGCGTCAGCTACAAAATCCTGTGTTGTGCCGTCCGGCCTGCGCCGAATTACACTAAAGTCTGCCGTAATATCCTTGATCGCCTTCGGTGTAATGCCATACTGCCTCAGGATTCCACTTGTGCTCATCGTGCTTTCTGCCAGAATACTCAGCAGATGGTCGCTGTCTACCCGCACCTCATCCATGGAATTCGCCAGCGTCAATGCCTCATCCACCGCGATAATCGACTGCCGCGATAGCGGAACAGGGCGGTTGCCCCGTGCGATAAAATACAAATTCCCGTTCTGGTCACGTCGGGATTCGTTCGCTATCGTGACCTGGCGTTCCAGTCGTGTTAAGTCTACCCCTCGGCTTGCTTTGAAGATTTCAAACATCCGCCCTGCCGATGTATTCGGGTGCTTAAACATCGCCGCCAAAATTGTCTCCGGCATCAGCAAGGTTTGGTTATAATCCCGCATTAAACCTGCAGCCGTGTTCATGACATCTGTCAAATCTTTCGACAACAGATCAGGGTTTAGCGTTTTTGTGTTATTCATAGGTGTCTTTCTCCCAGTCTGTTACTAAATTACCCCGAAAGCGCACTTCACACAACCTACCTTCCTCTAGTTGGTGGATTGCGTCCCATACGCCGCTTGTCGCCCAAACAACACATCGCACGCTGTTTCTATCCCGGCATTCTGTGGGGAATACGTCAGCACATAAGCCCCAACGCCCGCAAAACCCAGCCCATCATACGGGGAGCGCACCGCTACCGCAATTGTTCGTTCCAGCGGGAGCGCGTTCACCAGCCGCGTATAAGATGCGCTATCGCGGGCATTATCCGTAAATACGATGATTGTATCCGCCTGTCCCGCCGCCCGTATCGCATCTTCTATCTGCGCTTGTGTCGGGTGATCCCCCACCCCCAGCACAGACCATCCAACGCTGGCATTTGTCGCACGTTCACGGCACGTCCATTCAATACGCGGCCTGTTCGCCGGGTAGATGAGCAAAGCCCGCCCTGCTTCCACTGGGATGAGCGCACTGTTATCAAATGCCACCGTCACCCCAGCGCGGAACATCTCCTCGACTAATTCCGCACCCGCGCTCATGTTGATTCGTGCTTCTGCCGTTGTCACATCAAGCGGAGTCCAATCCAGCACACTCCGCTGGGCCTTGACGGTTAATATCCGCCGCACGGACTCATCAATGCGGCTCTGTGATATAGTCCCGTCCCGCACCGCCGCGATGACCGCCTCCACCATTTGAATCTGTGTGTTCTGCCCCATGCCCGTGCCAAACGTCAGCATATCGTTCCCAGCCTGCACCGCCCGGATTGCCGCCTCTGCCGGGCTGAACAATGCGCTAATGCCCTGCATTTCCATCGCATCTGTGATAATCAGCCCGTCAAAGCCCAGTTCATCACGCAATAATCCGGTTACGATGTTATAGGAAAGCGACGCGGGCAACGGTTCGGCATCTATCGCATTAAACCAGATGTGCGCCATCATGATTGCATCCACATCCCCCGCAATCAGGCTGATGAACGGCTGAAGTTCTCGTTCGCGCAACACATCCAACCCATCACGGATAAGCGGTAACGTCACATGCGAATCCTCTGTTGTGTCCCCGTGTCCCGGAAAATGCTTTCCCGTGCCGGAAACCCCCGCACTCTGCAACCCGGCCACATATGCCGGGAGTGTGACCGCCAGCAAATCAAGGTTGCTTCCCGGTGAGCGCCGCCCAATAATCGGGTTATTGATGTTCGTATCAAGGTCAGCGACGGGTGCAAGGTTCATATTCACCCCCACAGCACGCAATTCCCGCCCCATCTGCGCCCCCACCGCATGCGCTAAATCTGCATCACCAGTGGCAGTCAATAGCGCCATCGGCGGCCATTCCGTAAAGCCTTCCCGTAGACGTTGGATAAATCCGCCTTCCTGGTCGGTCGCAATCAGCATCGGCCAGCCGCCACTCTCCGTAATCGCCTGCTGATAGCTGTTGGTCAATGCCGTAATTTGTCCCGGATTTTGTGCGTTACTGCCAAACAACGTAATGCCGCCCGGTTGCCACGTGCGGATAATCTCATCGCCTAGTGCGTTAAGACTCTCCCCATAGATGCTGAATATAAACATCTGTGCGACTTTTTGCTCGAGCGTCATTATCTGCATGATGCTTGTGATGTCGTCAGTTTCCTGTGCTTCAGTGTAATTAATCGTCAGGAGGAGCAACGCAACCCACAGCAGATTAAATTTGTTCACTAAGGTAGCCCCGCAATAAGTTATTAAACACACGTATCCAGTCCTGACTAAAAGATTGTGGGCTTAACCTGATTGTCGGACGTGGCTCTAATTGATTGACTATGCGAAAGAATTCAAACAACCCTATCAAGCCCATCGGCCCCCAATGGTAGCCTGTGCTGTAACTCAACACCAGATACCCGGGTTCCTCGAAGATAAACAACATCTCCGGCAGGATGTAGTTATCAATCGTCAGTTCACCACCTAATGCGCCCATCAGTTCACCCGTTGCCACGCCTTCCAGCACCGCGTTTACAGATGGCATCACCTGCACATCTTCAGATGTAAACGTGCGGAACTGCGTCGTCACCCCGCGCATATGATGCACAACATAATCCGCTAATTCGCGTGTGCCTTCTGCGGTCAAATCAATAATTTCAATCTCCGGGAAGATGCGCTCCGGGATGGCGAAAATCATCTGTAATCTATTCCACAGGTCTATCATCTTGCATCATCCATGTAATACCCCTATCGTCCGACCCTAACACGAGTAATTCATTGGTATCTCGTGCAATTTTACGCTCAATATAAATCAGCAGGCCATCCTGACCATTCCGCCGGATGTTATCACACCCATACAGGCTTGGGATGACGGCATAAGACTCATAAAGCTGTCGCCATGTTTCCCCACCATCATTACTGACGATAAAGAAGGTGTGTTCCGCGTATTCTAAGCCCACATCAACCGGGAAGCGGCGAATCCGCAAGCGGGTACGGGCATCAAACAGATATTCACATTCGCCCATCTCACCCGGAATATAAGGCGATAGCACAATGCCCGGCGCACCGACGAAGATTGCATTCGCCACCAGCACAATCAACACGATCACCAACGACGGCCAACGCCTTTGTACCCACAGCCAGCGCACACCCACCAGCACCCCCACCGCCACCACAAAGACAGCCACCAGCAACACCGGACTTGCTTCCACGAGGCGTTGCCCGCCAAAGTAAAACGCGCCTAATCCTAAGGCCATCGCCCGCTTAAGGTGATGCACCGTCAGGAATGTCTCGTGATAGGGTGTCAGATTGACATACGCGAACAATGCAGTCACCGCCGCCGCGCTGACCAACGCCCAACCATAACGTTTGCTAAAAGCTACCATTTTGCACCATGATGATAAACAGAAAATTCTCCCGTTCGTCCGGCGTCATCGGGCGCGGGCGCGCCTGATCTTCGATGACACCCGTAAACAAATCCACAAACATCAATCGCCCATCATAGATATACAGATTATCCATGAAGAAGCGCCGCCCGCCGAAGAACTGCTGGTCAAAAAATAAATTGCCTAGTCCATAGTGGATGAATGTCTCGCGTTCAGCTTCCGGCCGATAAAACTCGAACGTCTGCGGGAAGTGCGATGATGTGCCGATGACCACATCTGCACCCCAATCCGCCAATGCGCGGAAGTCCGACCTTTGCTGGTCGCTCGGCGTATATTGGTCAAGCTCCAGATATTGCACCGTCACCACCACCAGGTCATGGTCAGCCTGCAATTGGGGCAAAGCCTCGCGCAACCAGTCACGGTTACAATCCGCCGCACCTGGCCGGATGCCGCCCAGCAATGCGGGGTTTTCGTTCACCAGTGCATAATATGGCCCCACCCAGTTACAGGCGATCATCGCAATCGAATTATCGTTATGGGTGATAATCAACGGTTGCCGCGCTTCCGCCAGCGTTTGCCCCCCACCCAACGGCGCAATCCCGTTTTCACGGTACCATGCTAATGTATCGCTGTACGCCTCATAGCCATAATCATTATTGTGATTCCCGGAAAGCTCCACAATATCCAGCCCAAGCACGTTAAATAGCTCGAAGTGCTCGGCCTTACTGCAAAAACTAGCGTTACCGCCCAATCCTAACAATCCCGGCGTCGGGCAACCCGGCACAATGGATACCTCATTACTGGTATGGAAGAAATCCGCACTTTGTACATAGGGCAAAATGCCGCTTGCCGCCCATTCTACCCCGTTAGCATCCAGTGGCGGGATAGTCTGCCGGGTCAGTGCGGTGACGCCACTCATCAGCAAGCGCGTCAGCTTGCCCGGCTCATAGTTGGGCGCATCGCTGGCGAAGGCAAATGGATAGTTTCGTACATCGTCTAACGGATGAACTTCATCCACGTTCAGCACCCGGTAGCGCGGCTGTAATTGTTGGAATGGGAGCAATGTAAACGCCCCTGTATCTCGCCATAGCGTATTGTACAGCGCGTCATCCGGTATGATACGTGTGCCGGGCGCAAGGTTGATGTTAAACGCGGTCAATTGTGCGGCCACGCTCTCAGTCAACACAACCTCTGTGTTTAAAAATCCACCAATAATTGTGTTCAGCACATCCCGGCTGATGTTCGCCTGCAAACTAGGAAAAGCGACCACAGGTAAAAGCAAATACACCCCTTCTTCGTCGGTGGTCGGTGCTGGCGGGGTTGGCGTCGGCGTGATTTGCACGACCGGCGCTTGCGGTAGCGGCCATGTTTCCGCATAAAAGTTCACATATTCCGGGACATGCACGCGCCAATATTCATTGCTGTGCTGGCCTTGCGGATGAACGGTGTAGGTATATTCAACGCCGCGTTCGCTCAGGCGCTCATCCATAAAATCCAGGCCGGGATAAGCGTAATCATCGCGGCCTCTGTCCAGCCAGATGCGCGTCCGGTCAACACCCGGCGCATTCAGGGCAAGGTCTAGCGGATTGTATTCCGGGCGGGCGTGATAGCGGTCAAAGAAGGCACTGTGTCCGCCAACTGCGCCGAACAACGCCGGATACCGGAACGCCAGATGAAACGCCCAAAATCCCCCGCGTGAAATGCCACCAATAACGCGGGTAGCACGGTTGCCATTAATGCGGTACTGCCCTTCCACCATTGGCATAAGCTGGTTGATGAAGACGCTGTCCCAGCTTGCACCGTCGAAGCGGTTTTCATTGGCAATCCAGTTCCCAAAAGGTAATACTGCAATCATCGGCGGGAGCGTACCCGCCACGATGCCTTCATCCAGCACAGCACCTAGCCCTAACCGCAACCAGTGGCCGTCATCGTCGTTAGAGCCGTGCATCAGGTACATAGCCGGATACAGTTCGTCCGGGTTGGCGTCGTAACACGGCGGCGTATAGACCGTATAGTACATACGAGTCTGGATGTCGTCCGCATAATATTCATGGCGCGTCGTCGTGCCATTAACTTCCGTGCAAGCCGCCCCTGCCGTCTGCGGAAGCCCCACCGCCACCAACACGGCCAGGCACATCATTAAAATGCTGTGGCTTAACCATTGATTTTTTTTACGTGTGGTCATCAACACTCTATCAATAAACACAAATCGGGCAATTACGCCCGATTGTATCATATCTATAGTGGCCTAGCTTGCCCCGTCTGCTTAGTTATTAGCACGCTCATTCAGGCGATAGCCAATGCCGCGTACATTCACAATGAGGTCGGCGTCCTTCTGTGCGGATTTTAACTTGCGCCGCAGGTTACTCACATGCGGGCGGATGACTTCGCGGGCTTCGGCTTCGTCTACACCATAGCCGCGCACTTCGCGCACCAGTTCATTACACGATACAACGCGCCCACGATGCGCCGCCAGATACAGCAATAAGTCAAATTCTGTCGGGGTTAAGCCGACATCTTTATCCCCGACCGCGACCTGATAACGCCCTGGATAGACCGTTAACGGCCCCAGTTGCATACTCATCGGGGATTGTTCGGCGGGTTGCTCCGCGACACGCGCCATATCGTGCCCGGCACTATCCCCTGTCATGGATGTGGGCGCTTCCACATCCGCACGGACGAGTTCAAAAACATCACTACGGATGGCGTCCAGCAGTGCCCGCCGCCGCTTTAGATTCTGGGCACGCTCTACCCCACGCGCTACACTCTGGCGGATGTCCTGGCTACTGCTGGGTTTGATGAGATAATCGTGCGCCCCTAACCGCAGGGCTTCCACCGCCGTGCCCAAGCTGGCATAGGCCGTCATTAATATCACAATGATATCGGGCGATTCATCCTTAATGCGGCGCAACAACTCCACCCCATCCAGGCCGGGCATCCGTATGTCGGTTAAAACAACATCGAAGGGTTGTTTGTTCATCACCTCCAACGCTTCCTCACCGCTTCCGGCTTCGCTGACCATGTACCCGACACGTTGCAAGGTTTTGCTAACGGAATAACGGTTCGCGCCTTCATCATCAACGACAAGAATATTGGCACTGTCTACTGTGGGGGAAATATTGTTCATGATAGGTCGCCCATTTACGTTTCGCTAATTCTTCCTCAAGAATACATTAGGCTAAATATTTTCGCAACTATTACACCCCGCGTTTTACTCATTTTTATAAAAAATTACGAAAAAAGCATTTTTTACATCAAGGTTAGCTTTTTCGTGGCCTTTAAAGCCCTCCGCAATCGGCCATGCTTCACCATAGACGATAGCCGCAATCTGCCCCTGTACGATGATAAGCGGCAGACAGTCACGTAAGGCTTGCGGAATTTTGCGGTCAATCATCCACGCTTTTAGCTTTTGACGATGCCCGCCCATGCCCATCGGTTGCCATGTATCGCCCGGTTGCCGAGTGCGTACTGTGAT
>DAIMZF010000058.1:2066-18080 GCA_036734085.1 Aggregatilineales bacterium | reverse complement strand
GACCACAGCGCCATGAGCATGGACATGAGTGCCGCATATCTGACCATCACCAACAACGGCACAGAAGCCGTGAGCCTCATCGGGGCAGAAACCAGCATTGCCAACGCCGTAGAACTACACGAAACCACCGTTGACGCGAACGACATCGCACGGATGGATCGCGTCATGGAAATTAATATCCCGGCAGGTGAGAGCGTGAACTTAAGTCCCGGCGGGCTTCACATCATGCTGATTGACCTGAACGACCATTTGCACGAAGGCGAGACAATCACGCTGATGTTAGTCTTCGCGGATGGCACAGAAATTACCGTTGATGTGCCTGTCGCGGAAACCGCGCTTGATGCGCCAGAGTTCAGCGCCGAATTTGGAGAATTGCTCATCACAGGGGCATGGGTGCGTGCCGTTGAAGATGACGACCACCACCACGATTAAAGTTTAAATGTATGCCGAGTAACAGCTAAAACCGTGTTACTCGGCATGTATCTTCCTCAGTTTAACGCGCTTAAATCCGCTATTGTGCCCAACGTTTTGCGGTTCACAGCGCGGTCAATGCGCTTCAGCAGACCGTTTAACACATCCCCAGCGCCAATTTCAAGGAAAACTGTCGCGCCATCCGCGATGATGGCCTGCATAGATTCCGTCCACCGGACTGTCTCAGTCAATTGACGGTCTAATTCCGCCCGGATAGCGGCAACATCCGGCAAAGGTGCGGCGCTTACATTGCCATAGACCGGGATTTGCGGCGCTTGCATAGGGGTTTCCGCTAATAATTCGCGGAAGGCTTCGCTCGCAGGGGACATCAACGGGGAATGTGCGGCCACGCTCACCGCTAGTTTGACTGCCCGTTTACCGGCATCGGCGGCTAGTGCGATGGCGGCCTCTACGCCGATGGTTCCGCCACTGATGACAATTTGGCCGGGACAGTTGTCATTGGCGACCACCACAGGCTCTCCGCTTTGTTGTTGTGCCTGCTGGCAGATGTCGCGGGCTTCGACGACTGTCAAGCCGAGCAATGCCGCCATCGCGCCACCCTGCTTTTCTCCGGCTTCGCGCATTAACCGCCCTCTTTCGCGCACGAGCTTTAAGCCATCCGCAAAAGACAGCACCCTACTGACTGTTAATGCGGTAAATTCCCCCAAGCTATGCCCGGCAAGGTAGCCCGGTATCGCGGCAGGGACTTGAGCCTGTAACGCGGTTAACATGGCGATACTACACACATACAGCGCGGCCTGCGTATGATAGGTGTCGTTCAGCATATCTTCCGGCCCATTGAACATCAAACCGCTTAAATCCGCCTGGAGTAAGTCATCGGCTTGGTCAAAGATTGCTTTGGCGGCGGAAGATTGCGCGTAAAAATCCGCGCCCATGCCGACCTTCTGCGACCCCTGACCAGGAAACACGAACGCGCATGTCGTCCAATTTTGCATGGTGCATTCCCCCTGTGTCATCCTGTAAAACAAAAAGCCGCACCATCATTATGTGGCACGGCCTCTTTTAAAATTGTATGCTGGCGCAGGTGCTAGTCTTCTTCTTGCGGCTCAATCACCTGACGGCCTTTGTACATCCCGGATTGTTTGCCGACATGATGCGCCAGACGATATTCGCCAGTGTCCGCATCGTAAATCAGGTTCGGCAAGGAAATCTTGTCATGTGTACGCCGCTTGTCGCGGCGGGTTCTACTAATTCTTCGCTTTGGTAGCGGCCCCATGAGGTCTTATCCTTTAGAAATTCGCTTATCTCAAGACAAATGATTATAGGGGGTTGGCCGTGCAGATGTCAACCACAAGTTTATGCCCTAAAAAGCCTTTTTCTGCGGTAAACTTGGCTTATGTCAAATACAATTATCCCAATCATCCAGTCCATCCTCAACCAGCCCGTGAAGGCCACACGCCCCCTGCACGGTGGGAGCATCGCGGAGGTGCTTCGCATCACCCTGGCCGATGAGCAGACTGTCGTCGCTAAAGTCGGCCATGCAAAAAGTCAGCTTCACATCGAAGCGCAGATGCTCCGCGACTTAACGCCTTATATTCCCGTGCCAAAGGTACTTTATTCTGCGCCAGATTTATTGCTGATGAGCTACGTTGCGGGTCACAGCGATTTAACAGAGTCTGTACAAGCCCACGCCGCCGATTTGCTCGGCCATCTGCACAGCATCACGGGCGAGTCATTCGGCTATCCGTATGATACCCTCATCGGGGGCTTGCATCAGCCCAACCCGCCGACGGACTCGTGGGTGGTATTCTTCCGCGATAGCCGCCTGCTCTATATGGGACAGCAAGCGGTACAAGCGGGTCAATTGCCACATAACCTGATGAAGCGGTTAGAAATCTTCGCCACACAACTAGGCGACTTCATCGACGAACCGCCCTATCCCGCGCTGATTCACGGGGATATGTGGACAACAAACGTGTTGGCCTCACAGGGACGTGTCGCCGCCTTCCTGGATCCGGCGATTTACTACGCTCACCCGGAGGTTGAACTGGCGTTCAGCACATTGTTTGGCACATTCAGCACTCCCTTCTTTGACCGTTACACACAGAATCATCACCTGCAACCAGGATTTTTTGAAACACGACGAGACATTTATAATCTTTACCCGTTACTTGTGCATGTGCGTTTATTTGGCGGCGGCTATGTGCGCTCAGTGGAGCGTATCTTATCCTATCTTGGATTTTGAACAGGAAAACTTATGACCGGAGCAAATCGCGGCGCGTTGACGCCTGCGCCTTACACAGAACACAACATCAGCGTTGAGGGGCACAAGTTAGCATTGTGGGCGTTTAATGCTGGCGTAAAGACCACACCGCCGATTGTGTTTATACATGGCATCACCGCCTCTAATGCGATGTGGCTCATCGGGCAGACGCCGCACGTCAAAGCGCATTATGCGTGGTACGCGCTCAGTCTGCCCGGTCACTATCCGGCGGAATTGCCCACCCAGCACCGCGCTGATGAAATTAACGCGGCCACCCACGCCCGCATCATGGCGCAAGCCATCCAGCAGGTGCTAGGTGATGCGCCCGTTATCCTCGCCGGGCATTCTACCGGCGGTTTCGCCGCGCTCAACATCGCCGCTAACGCGCCGGATGCGCTCAACGTGGCAGGTGTCATCAGCATCTCCGGGTTTATGCACGGCAGATGGACGGGAACACTGGGCATTTTGCAAGCCTTAGCACGGGGCGGCCCCTTAGGGCGTGCGCTCTTCGGTATGAATATACAGGCACTCGGTTTGTCGAAACAATTATTTAAGTTCGCCATTGGCCTTTATAGCCACGACCGCGCCGCGCTTTATACCCATCCCGCCGCCGAGCCAACCTTTGACGCAATGTTCCCGTATGTTCAACAGGTTAACGCGGACGCCATGCGGCAGTATTTTTACCGGATGCCGAAAATCAACATCAGCGCGGATGTAAGCGGCATTACTGTGCCGACGCTGGTCATCGCCGGAGCGCGTGACCCGGTCGTACCACCGGAGCAATCGCGGCGGATTGCGGGCAGGGTCGCAGGTGCGGAACTGGTGATGATGCCCAACGTTGGACATCTGCCCATGAGCGAACGCGGCGACGATTACAACCACGCCATCACCGACTGGCTAGAACGGCATTTTGAATAAAGGACAGGGACAATAATGGATAACTTAACACCAGAACACGTACAATCTGTTTTAGATGGCTACGATATGGGCTTAAAGGTGATTTATTACGAACAGACCACCGCGACATCACAACAAGCGGCGGACGCCATCGGGTGTGAATTAGGGCAGATTGCAAAAAGCATGTGCTTTATCATCAACGGCCAGCCGATTTTAATTGTCGCCAGTGGCGATAGCTTTATTGATGATCGCAAACTCGCCGATAAGTTCGGCGTTGGGCGCAAAAAGGTAAAATCTGCCAAGCCGGAAGAATGTATCGCTATTTATGGTTATGCACCGGGCGGCGTGTCCCCTGTAGGGCATCGCACGCCGGGAATTCCTATCTATATTGATGACGCGCTCCAACGTTTCGAGAATTTGTGGGCGGCGGCGGGGTCTGCCAATGCTAACTTTGGCCTGACGCTGGAACAGTTGCTCATCATCACAGATGGCGAGATAATCGACTGTAAAAAAGACCCCTCAGTTTAGTTCGTTGACTGAATAATCTAAAAGGATTTTATACCCATGCCTTACGAAAATATCTTGTTTGATGTTACAAATGGCGTCGCCAGCATCACACTTAACCGCCCAAGCACCTATAACAGCCTCAGCATCGCCACCTTGCAGGAACTCATCGCCGCGCTAAAAGCTATCGGCAAGGATTCCGCCATGCGTGCCGTTATCCTCACGGGGGAAGGTAAGGGTTTTAGCACTGGCGCGGATTTAGTCGAACTCGGCGCGAACCTGCATCAGGTGGACATCAGCGCCACGCTCCGCGCCGGGCTGAACACGCTCGCATTGACAATGCGCGGACTGGAAAAGCCGATTGTCTGTGCGGTGAATGGTGTTGCGGCAGGCGCGGGGGCGTCCCTGCCATTGATGGCGGATTACCGCATCGGCTCGGAGAATGCAAGTTTTGTATTTGCGGCCTTCGCCAACATCGGTCTACTACCGGATGGCGGCGGCACATTTTTACTCCAGCAGATTGTCGGCGCGGGCAGAGCGTTGGAGCTTTATATGCTGGCCGATGGTAAAAATCGCGTCAGTGCGGCAGATGCACAGGCATTTGGCATTTTGAATAGGGTTGTCCCGCATGAGGATTTATTGCCAGAGGCGCGGGCTATCGCGGAGAAGTTAGCGAAGCTCCCGACTAAAGCACTGGGTTGGACAAAACGCGCTATCTATCGCGCCGCAGAGCGCAACCTGCCGGATGCTTTGGAATACGAGGCGCTGATGCAAGGTGCGGCCTTTAAAACCCACGACTTCCAGGAGGGGGTTAGCGCCTTCTTGGAGAAACGCGAACCAAACTTCAAAGGTGAGTAAGCAAAGCAGGCAAAGCGTATAAGCATTTTGATATATTATCCGTTACAATATATCAAAAAAGAAAAGGAAATAGCCCCATGAGACTGCCGACACCTAATAGCTGGTACGCAGTAGCTTTTTCCGATGAATTAAAGCCGGGAAGCGTCGTCACACGTCAGCTTGCAGGCGAAGACGTGGTGTTGTATCGCACACAATCCGGCATTGCCAGCGCCGTGAGTGCCTTCTGCCCGCATTTGGGCGCTCACTTCGGCTATGGCGGCACAGTGCAGGGAGATGACTTGCGCTGTCCGTTTCATGGGTTTGAATATAATCTGGATGGGATGTGCGTCAAGACCGGTTACGGGACAAAGCCGCCGCCCTCCGCCCGCTTAAAGCGGTATGCGTTAGCGGAAAACAACGGCATCCTGTTTGTATGGTATGACAGCCAGGACTGCCCGCCCACATGGGATCCACCCGGATTTGATGAGGCTGGCTGGACAAAGCTACGGTATCGCACCTTACGCTTAAAAGACCACCCGCAAGAGACGGTTGAAAACAGTGTGGATATTGGGCATTTTGGTATTGTACATGGCTATACAGACATCGAAACCCATAAGGATATTCTGATAGATGGGCCGTTCTTCCATACAAAATACGCCGCATCGCGCCCCATGCCGATTGTCGGCAAGCCATTCAAGCTGAGTGTACGCTTTGAGTTCGACATCAGCATTCACGGCTTGGGGTATTCACTGGTGCGCGTCTACATCCCACAATATGATATGACTCTGCGCTTTTTCATCCTGGCAACACCGCTAGACGACACCCACATCCATCTGCACCTGTGCTTAAGCGTCAAGAAGCTGGCTTCCGGCGCGTCCATCCATCCGTTATTAGGCTTCTTGCCGGGTGGTTGGTTAAGCCACTTGACTGCCCGCATCGTACACGGTAGCTTAATCCATGATGTGATGCAGGATGTGCCCATCTGGGAGAACAAACGCTTTATGCAACGGCCAGCATTAGCAGAGGGTGACGGGCCAATCGGCAAATTCCGCCAATGGACACGCCAGTTTTA
Organism: Aggregatilineales bacterium; assembly: GCA_036734085.1. GTDB lineage: Bacteria > Chloroflexota > Anaerolineae > Aggregatilineales > Phototrophicaceae > J038. The sequence continues at coordinate 12,075 of DAIMZF010000058.1, read as the reverse complement.
CCACACTCTGCCTACTGCGGACGTATAAAAGCATCCTGCTACATCGCCAGGCCGCCATCCACACTGAGCACCTGCCCGGTGATGTACCCAGCCGCGTCTGAGGCCAAAAATGCGACCGCTTGCGCGATTTCCTGCGTCGTCCCCCAACGCCCAAGCGGGATAAACGCCTTAGAGCTATCGCGTTGTTCGTCCGTAAGCGTGGCGGTTAAGTCGGTTTCCACAAAACCGGGCGCAACCGCATTCACCGTAATCCCACGCACGCCGACTTCCCGCGCTAAAGATTTCGTCAGGCCGATTAAGCCTGCTTTGCTGGCGCTGTAATTACTCTGTCCGGCCTGCCCCATAATGCCGCTAACGCTGGTCACATTAATGACGCGGCCATAGCGTTTACGCATCATGGAACGCACCGCCGCTTTACTGCACAGCCACGCGCTCCGCAGATTGGTCTGTAGCACAGTGTCAAAGTCTTCGGCCTTCATCATCATAATGACGTTATCGCGGGTGATTCCGGCATTGTTCACCAGCACATCAATCTGGCCGTACTGTTGGATGGCGGCATTAATGAGTGTCGTCGCGCCATCTTCCGTGCCGACATCGGCTTGCACAATGATTGCTTTGCCGCTATTTTCCGTAATCTGTGCCGCCAGGTCTTCCGCCGCTTGCGCGCTGTTGTTATAGTTGATGATGACCGTTGCGCCACGTCCGGCTAATTCCAGCGCGATGCCGCGCCCAATGCCCCGGCTTGCCCCTGTGACCACCGCGATTTTATCCGCAAAATCGTTCATGTTACTTCCTCTTCTTGATAGTCGGCTTAGTCTGGCCCCACCCAACCGATGAGGTTCATCTGCCCCCGTAGATTAATCGTCAGGTTCCGCCCGCCGATGCCGTCACGGTCACTGACATAAATATCACGGCGGCCATCTATCGCACGCCGTTCCTGACTGATTCCAGTAAATACAATCGCGCTATCATCCGGCGCGAAGCGGGGCGCACATACATTCGTCGGTTGGTTAAAATTGCTGATAACGCCGTAATTGGCATTCAGCACACGCAAGGCGCTAGGGCATTGGCCGCTTGTGCCGCCGAGTGCTAATCTATCCCCCGCGCCAGACCACGACGCATCCATCGCATAGCGCGAGAAGGCCACCTGTGTCACGTCATTCACGCGCTGGCCGTCGCGCCCGATGACGATTATCTCGGTGGTGTTATCCGCACCGACCACCTGCGCCACAACTTTACTTGCATCACGCGCCCAACGCTCCGACAAATAGAGCGTGGCATTACTCCCCGCCAAGCGGATTTCCTCTGCTTGCATCGTGCGGACATCGCCCACCCACAAAGACCGCGCCGGGTCGAACAAGTCGAACGGATCGCCCGCGCTAAAAGCCAGCGTACTGCCATTAATCCAGTAAGGCGGCTCGAACGTTTCTTCATCACTCAGGCGAGAAATAACACCTGTCTGGATGTTCAACACATAGACATGGCCGCCGATGGGGGGTAAATCCGTACTAGCATTACAAGCGTCCGCGTCGCCGGGCACCCAGGAGGGGCAAATCTCGCGGTCGCTGACGAAGGCTAGCCAAAGGCCATCCGGTGACCACGACGGCCAGAAGTTATACGAGCCATCAATCACCAGGCCAGCCCAGACGCTGGAGTCTAAGTTAAACTCGAAGATGTCCAGACCGTAGCCGGTTTCCCACACAACAGCCAAGCGCCGCCCATCTGCCGACCACACCGGCGGATTAAATAATCCACGCATATTAAAGCTGTTTTCGTTTAAAATGCGTGCGCCAAAGTTCAGGCCAACATCCACATACCACAGGCCGCGCTCGTTTGGCCCGGCACGGTCATTCAAGAGGTAAGCAAAGGAGTTCCCAAGTGGAGATAGATAAACTGCCTCTAGCGTCCCTGTCGTAAATTCTGCGATGGGATACAAATTGTTGAAGTTATTGGGGTTAGGGTCAACATAATAGAGTGTGGTTGTATCCGTTGTGGGTTGCGCGGTAGCCAGGCTGGTCACTTCGGCGCTATCGTTCGCGTTGATAAACGCGATGTGTGGCCGCGTTAAGCCGTTGCGTACCACCGCCGGAATCTCGAAGTCTTTCCACAGAGTAAATTCATAACGGGTCACGGGGGCAGGTGTGGGGGGTGGGTCTTCGGCTTGTTGCCCATAAGCCACACCAGCAGTCAAAATCAGCCCACACAGGCTAAGCGCCAATAAACTAAATCGTTTGCATAACATCGGGAACATTCGCATCCTTATACCCAAAAACCAGATGACTTTAGCCCGTTATGTTACCACATCCCCGCATAACGCCTATTGTGTGACGGTAATCGTTTGGGAATAGGTGGATTGCGCGCCATCAAGCCCGACGACAATCAGTTCATAGGTCTGGGTTTGCGCCGGGCAGACGGATTGTGTGCCACTAGACGCGACAGCAACGCCGCCCAAGCTGACGGAAGTCGCGCCGAACGCCGACCAGTTGAGCGTGACGCAATCGCCCACCACAATCACATCACGCTCTGCAGTGAATGTCACTTCACCGGGCGCACCACCCGGCAGACGAAGCTCTTGATTCAGCGCGAGGCGGTCAGGATTGGTGATGCAATTCGCGGAGATAATCTCCGCAATGCCGATGTTGTACTCCAGCGAAATCTGCGTGAGTGTGTCGCCCGGTTGAACCTGATACACAATGTCCCAACCGGGCGGGAGTGTACATTCTGGGGTGGATGTGGGCGCAATGGGCGCGGAAGGATCGGTTGTGTCTACCAACGCGGACTGAATGCTGGTATCCGGCGTGGAGGTCGGCGCTAGAATCGGCACAGCCTGCGTTGGCGCGGGTGTCGCCGTTGCCGGGATAACCGGAACTTGCACCGTCTGGCGTTCCAATGGGCGCGGCAAATTGCTGATGGGCAAGCCGATGAGAGTATCGGGGGCTGGCTCCGCAGGCAAGGATGGCACGCCCACGGTCACAAGTGCGGCGTTCGCGCCCAGTTCCACGCCTAGCCCGGCGCGGATGACCCGCGTCACGTTATCCGCGCTGATAGACGCGACACCATCCAGCACCACCAGTTGCATCTGCGTGGCGCGATGCGACCAATAAATTGTCGAGTCAAAGGTGATAACGGCGGTTTCTGTACGGAGCGTGATTTGCCCGTTTTCAGCCTGTAGGAGAAGGCCATCCGTTGTGGGGATGCACGCCATAGCTTCGGCGGCGTTTGCGGCAACCTGTTGGCACGTTAAAGCGGAGAGGAATTCCCCGCCGGGCGTATTACTCTGTACCAGACAACCGCCCGATAAGATGATGATTACCAGCAATAACGGAACAATCGGCTTCATCGTCCCTGTGCCCCCTACAATGGCTAGGATTCGCGGCGCGGCGGCCTGTTGCTCCGTGCGCCGATAGCCACCAGCCCAATCGAGATTACATACAACGCCAACAGCGGCCCCATCACCAGGAACATATTCACCGGGTCTACGGTGGGCGTGATAATGGCCGCCGCCACTGCCGACAGCACCACCGCCACCCGCCAATGCCGGATGAGCGACCCCGCACCCACTAAGCCCAGCAGGGACAGCACAAACAGCACAAACGGGAGTTCAAAGGCGACGCCCATCCAGAACAGCAGTGAAGTCACAAAGCCTAAATATTCACTTGCCGCCCATTCCGCGCGGAATACATCGCTCTGGAAGCCCTCTAAAAATGTGATTGCGGGCGGCATCAGCACCAGCCATGCAAACATCACGCCAATTAAAAACAAGGCGGAGATGACCGGCAGTGTGAGCAGAACATAGCGGCGCTCTTTGCGGGTTAAACCCGGTATCACGAACATCATCACCTGATGCGTGATGACGGGCACAGCGATAATGCCGCCTGCTAACAGCGCCACCCGGAAGTAATTCACCACCGCACCTGTGGGGCCTAACACCAGCAAGCGCCGCGCTTCGTCCGGGTTGATGTCCCGGTAAGGCCCCAGCAGGACTTCCAGCAAAGGCTCGGCAACAACGAAGCCAACAACAGCCCCCAATACCAGCGCTAACATGATTTTATAAAGTCGCTGGCGCAATTCTTCTAAATGCTCGAAGAACCCCATGCGTAGTTCCGGGTTGTCTTTGCGCGGTACTTTTTCATTCGGCTTAGGGGGGCGGGTTTTTGTCTGCACGTTGGCCTACGCTCCGTTGTTATTGCCGTTGGAAGACCATGTGCCGTAGTCCGTTCGTCCGTTTTTGGATGGCGGGGACTGGGGGGTATCCGTCGCGTTTTTTGCCGTGTCTTGGGGTGGGGTATAGGCTTGTGCAGGCGTCGCTGGTTGGGCGCTGGCTTGTATCTCCCCTTTGATGGCGCGTTGTTCCTCTTCGTAATCGCGCATCGCCTGGTGGATGGGTTCGCGCAGTGGGCGCAAAACATCCTGCCGGAAGCGTTGCATCTCCTGACGGTTTGTAGGGTCTTTGGGGAGTTTAAAATCCACGCCGGATTCATCAAATTCGTTCTGCATGGCTTCCACCACTTTGCCCCACATCGTCCGCATCTGCGCGATAAAACGCCCGGATAGATAAGCCCAATGAAGCAGGCGCTTAGGCCCGGCGACCACTAAAGCAATCATCAAGACCAATATCAATTCCAGAATGCCAACGCCAAATAAACTCACGTCAATCTCTCCGTTACGCTCCGGGACTAGGCGGTGTCGGATGGCATGGGTTTAAGCAAGTCGTGGACGGTCGCTACATTGTCCGTCACCGCGCCCAGTACACCATTCACAAACCGCGTAGAGCCTTCCGCGCCGAACCACTTCGCCAATTCTACCGCCTCATCAATGGCAACTTTGATCGGAACCTGGTCATTAAAGCACAGTTCAAAAACGGCCATACGCAGGATATTGCGGTCTACAATCGCTAATTGGTCAACCGGCCATTCCGGTGCAAACCGAGAAATCACCCGGTCTAGCCGTTGGCGGCGCTGTAGCACACCCGTCACCAGATAGCTCAAATAACTTATCCCTGCTTCGGTCAATTGATAAAAACGCATCTGCTGGCTTAGCACCTCCCCTATCGGATGTTGGGCGCTATCCACTTCATAAAGCACTTGTAAGGCAACCCGACGTACCAGGCTGTTCTCATTGATGACTGCCGGAGGCTCGATGAGTTCGCTCGTTAAAACGTCTTCAGGTTCTAATTCTGGGAAATTTGGATGATTCGGTATATCGTTTGTCATACGTTCGTTTACATATCTCATCATGTCAGCCGCGTGTTACAATATCAGTTTACATGATGCTTCACGCTTTGGCTACGCAGTCTTATCTTGGATTAGAGGCAAATCTCGATGGAACTGGTCTTTACCTATAGCTTGGTCATTGGCTACATCGGCCTGACAATGTACCTTGCCAACCAAGCGGAGCAAACCCGCATATCCCACGCCCACAACGCCCCCCATTCCGATGAGGCGCAAATCCGCATTAATTATGTGGATTACAAACGACGGATGAGCGCGGTTAAAAGTATGCTCTACGCCGCCGTTGTGCTGATGATTATGCTGGGATTGCTGATGATTTTTTCGTCTGTGAATAGCAACCAGATGGAAGACGCGCTACAGATTAGCCTGTTTGATGCGTCCATCGGCGTGGCGGTGGCGTTCGTCTGCGCGGCGGGGAGCGTAGCCGTCATCATCGCGCACCCGGCACGCCGGGCAATTGCGCGTATCGTGGGCACACATGGCACATACGATACACGCTCCTTAGTGCATACCACCGCCATCGTGCTGACCCTGCTCTTGCTCACCGGGCAAATTGTGCAATTTCTGGCATCTGGCGGCGCGGAAGCCTTTACAGAAAGTATAGAGCAAGGCGGCATCGAGGTAAGCGGCATTGTGTTACAGATGTTTTTGCAAGTAGCGGCGGCCTTCTTGGGCGTGGGTTATGCCATCCGTCGCGGTGGCACATCTGCATTAGCGCGGCTTGGTCTGCGTACCCCCACCGGGCAGGATGTTATCTCCGGCTTTGGAATAGGGGTTGGCCTGCTTGTTCTGTTGTACATCTTCGGGATTGTGTTATTTGTGGTGCAATCATTGATGGGTGGTACATCGCTGGAAGATGCTAACGCGGCCAATGCCGCCCTGACCCGTGCCTTCGCTACTATTCCGCTTGCGTTATTAATTTCCGCTTGTGCCGCCATCGGGGAGGAAATCTTCTTTCGTGGGGCGCTACAACCCGTCTTTGGGAATGTGCTGGTGAGCATCGTCTTTGCGCTGTTGCATACACAGGCGCTGTTTTCCTTCGGACTGCTGTTTTTATTCATTGTCTCGATGATTTTAGGGTGGCTTCGTAACCGCATGAGTACTACAGCCGCCATCATCGCCCATTTCGTTTATAATTTTGTGCAGTTGCTACTGGCGATTGCCCTCATCCAAAGCGGAGCGATGCCGTGAAACGTATAATCCTATTGATGACTTGTTTGTGCTTTTATGTCAGCGTCGGGGTCACTTCCGCACAGGAAGAAACACCGTTACCCCCAGCCGAAACGCCCGTGAGCGAAAACGGTCTGCCCGGCCTGGAACTTGATACCCCTATCGAAGACACACCAACCGAAGAACCGGACGATGACGCGGAAGTATCCCCCGCCCCGCCCGTTGGGAGGACGGCCACACCCACCAGCACCCCGCGCCCACAAGTTCCGCCGTTCATCCTCACATGGGATGAAGATGTGTTGTACCCCCAGGCGATTTACTTCCGCATGGTAATCAGCGCACCGTTAGCAGAAATTGAGGCCATTACACTGAATATCTCGTTTGCAGGTGAAGCCACAACGCGCACCATTGATGATGACGACATCCGCGCCGCCGCGACAGAAGAAGCACGCATCACAGATATTAACCTTACATGGGACGTTCCGTTCAACAATCCGCCGCCCTTCCAGAGTATTATCAGCTACACATGGGACATCCGCCTGACGGACGGCCAAAGCGCCAGTGTGCCCGGCGTAACGCGCTACCGCGACCCGGCGGTACTGTGGGAGACAGAGACCATTGAGGGCGTGCGCGTCATCTATCCGGCGGGCACATCCGCCGCCCTGCGCGATAGCCTAAGCCCACTGTATACACTACTCGCGGCTAATACCGTCAGCAGGCCGGAATTCGCCTTCGCGCTTAATCCCGCCAGCACCCCGCTAGACCCATGCGCGACAAGCTCCGCAGTTGCGGGCACGCGCACCGGGCGGACTGTGGCCTGTGTAGCTGATGACAGCATTGTACGGCAGATTTTGACGCAGGATGGCTTTACGCTGATAACCGGCGCAGGGATTGCGGATACGACCGCCGCCATGTACCGGGCCATCATTACCGGGTTTTATACCCCACTGTGGCAGGTTGATACCCCCGAAGCACCCAGCACACAAAACGTCCCGGCATGGTTGGCGGAAGGCGTCCTCAGCGTGTATCAGACCCCCAATCGCTTTACCGCGCTTCAGCAAGCCCGCATCGCGGAGCGTACCGGCACGCTCTACACGTTGGAGGCCATGAACATCGCCGATGATACGCTATTGTGGGAAGCACAAGCCGTCATGATGACGCTCTACATTGCGGATAGCTTCGGGCTGGATGTGTTATACGCGCTGGCCGGAGCAGAGCCATTTGACGAGGAAGAAACCTTCCGGGAGCGTTACGAACGGCTGACCGAAAGCCCATTCGAGCGACTGCTCCCTGCGATGAGTAATTGGTTATACCGTGCAGAAGCATCCGCCGCAATCGCGCTGGATTTATTCCAGGCGGTTACTGCCACACCGACGATTACCTTCACGCCGACGCCGTTTCCGCCGTCGCCCACCTTCACACCGACTTCTACTTCAACCGTCACACCAACGGCCACCATCACCCTAACGCCCACAGTCACAGGCACACTCAGCGCCACGCCCTTGCCCACGCGCACGCCAACCATTACCCCACTGCCCGCAATGCCAACAGTCACGCCGCTACCGCCAGATTTTGAATTCCCGACTGTACCGCCGCCCACGCTGGACGCGGACGCCATCCCTACGCCGACACCCGCGCCAATCAGCACACAGCCACCTCTGGAAGCAGAGGACATCATCCTGCTAGCATTGACCGTGCTCATCATCCTGGCGGCAGGTACAGGAATTTATATCTTCAGTAGAAGTGACTAATACGACAGGTTATTCCAGTCCAATCAGGTAGGGATAAAGGGGCTGATGCCCTGCGACAACCTCCACCCGTAAATCGGGGTACTCCGTGCGGAGTGCCCCCGCCAGTGTTTGCGCCTCTGTATCATTAACATCCGCGCCGTAGTACAGCGTAATCAGTTCGTAATCGGTTAAATCTGCCGCTTGTAGCAACGCCATGACGCCCTCTGTGATGGTGTCCGCCGCCGCGACAATCACATCATCCAGCAAGCCGATAATCTGACCAGTCGTGACTCGTCCGCCGTCAAAATCCGCATCACGGATCGCCGTCGTAATTTCACCCGTTGAGCTATAATGCCGTGCTTGTTCCATCCCGTTGATGAGGTCAGTCAAGGGCGCGTCGTCGCCTAAATCGAGATACGCCAGCATCGCGCTGATTCCCTGCGGCACAGTGCGCGTCGGGATGACATGAACGCGCTTATTGAGGGCATGTGCGGCCTCTTGTGCGGCCTGCTGGGCGGCTAGCACAATGTTTTTATTGTTGGGGAGCAGAATCACGTCGTCGTTTTCCAGCGCATCAATCGCTTGCAGAAAGTCGTCTGTGCTGGGGTTCATGGTCTGCCCGCCGTCGATGACATAAGCGGCCTGTGCGTCATAGAATACCTTTTTCAGCCCGTCACCCGTCGCAACAGCCACCACCGCCACGCCCGGCACACGCTGGACAGCCAATACGGGCGAACGATCTTGCACGTAAGCCTCATATTGCCGTTGCATGTTCTCCACCACCACATCGTCTAATGCGTCACACAGGCGCACAGCATAGCTGAGGGGTTCGCCGGGATCGTGAACGTGGATATGCACCTTAATTAGCGTGGAATCGCCCACCACTAGCGTAGACCAGCCCATCGCGTTTAAGTCCGTTTGGATGCGCTCAACGTCCATGTTGGAGCCATACATCAAAAATTGCACATCGTAGCCGTAGCCTTCTTCGTCCTCCGGGTGTAGGGCATCGCCCCAGCCTTCTGGCGCGGCGGATTCATCCGCATTCACCATCACAGGCAACCCTTGCACCGTGCGCGACATGCCTTCCAACATATATAACAAGCCCAATCCGCCGGAGTCGATGACGCCTGCTTTCTTTAATACAGGCAATTGCTCCGGCGTGCGCTCTAATGCCTGCCGCCCGGCTTCGATGAGGACTTCTAAGGCTTGCGCGAGATCATCGTTCTCCTGCACAAACGCCATCAGGACATCGGTTGCCTGCCGGGAAACGGTTAAAATCGTACCTTCTACCGGGTCAAGAACGGCTTTGTAGGCACGTTCCACCGCCGCCACACACCCACGCGCAAAGCCTTGCGCGTCGATTAACGCATCATCGTGGATGCTTTCCGCAAAGCCGCCAATTAATTGCGATAAAATCACACCGGAATTGCCGCGTGCGCCCAACAGCGCCCCGCGTGCAAAAGCAGTCGCCACCTGTCCGGCATGGTCGGATTCTGTGTCTGCGATAGCGTCATAGGCTTTTTTGAGTGTCAAGCGCATGTTGGTTCCAGTATCGCCATCTGGCACCGGGAAGACGTTCATCCGGTTAATGTGTTCCTGATGTCCTGCCAACCAATGAAAGCCACTGGCGAGGAGTAACTTTAGCATATAGCCGTTGCAGACATTCTGCGCGATTTGCATAACCATGATTGATAATCCTTACGATAACCTAAAACCAGGTTCATGACGCATATGCGGTGTCGGTCACAAAGACAAAAACAGCCGACAAGACATTGCTTATTTATAACCCCGCCAGAGCAAAAACGGTAGCGCACATCCTCCCGGCTGTGATAGCATGGCGAGGACTTATACATCTACGGGGGATACATGGCGACAGTC
>DAIMZF010000058.1:0-1966 GCA_036734085.1 Aggregatilineales bacterium | reverse complement strand
CACACAAACCAGCACACAGGCGATGCGCCCCCTGTGGGGCCGCACGATCATCTATTACGCAATTTTCATCTGCATGGGCATGACAAGCTCATCCATTGGCCCCACACTGCCCGGCCTTGCGGAACAAACCACAAGTACACTCAGCGCCATTAGCGCGCTGTTCGCATTCCGCGCGATTGGGCGGTTAATTGGTACGGCCATCGCGGGCGGGGCGTATGACCGTCTGCCCGGCCACCCACTTGTGGGCATCGGTATTCTGTTTATTGTGGGGATGGTCTTTTTAACGTCGTTCATCCCGCTTTTGTGGTTGATGTGCGCGGTGTTCTTCGTACTCGGCTTCGCGGAAAGTTTTATGGATGTCGGCGTCAATACACTGCTTGTCTGGACTTACCGCGAACGCGCCACGCCATTCATCAATGGCTTACACCTGTGCTTTGGTGTGGGCGCATTCCTCATCCCTATCATTATCGCACAGATTATTATTGTCACTGGCTCAGGCGCATCTATGCCGATGTTAAGCCCCTTTAGTGGCATTAGCCTGCCCACACCCGCCGATGATGTGCGCTGGGTATATCGCTTTTTAGCGGCGGTGTTCCTGCCGGTTGGCCTCATCATCCTGCTCATGCGAAGTCCTAAATCTCAAGCGAAGGAAGCCCACCCCACCGACGAAGCCCCCACCACCGTTTCACGCGGGGTTATCCTGCTGTTTTGCACGCTGTTTCTGCTTTATGTCGGTGCGGAAGTGAGCTTTAGTGGTTGGATTTATACTTACGCACTTAAGCTGGATTTAGCCAGCCCGGAAAACGCGGCGTATCTGGTATCCGCCTTCTGGCTGATGATTATGCTAGGCCGCATTATTGCGATGGCTTTAGCGCCTTATTTACTGCCCCGTACCATCTTACAGGGCGCGTTAATCACTGCGCTTGGGGGTATCAGCTTAATGCTTATCCTGCCGGATGCGCTGTGGCCGGGAACAATTATTTTCGGCTTGGGCATGTCTCCCATCTTCCCCACAGCTTTAGCTTTTGCCAGCCGCAGGGTAACACTGACCGGAACAATTACCAGTTACTTCTATTTAGGTGCGGGCGTGGGTGTTGCTGTCTTCCCATGGATTATCGGCCAACTCATCGAGCCTGTGGGGGCATCTGCATTATTGTGGCTTATCCTGGTGGCCGTGATTGCGAACATCGCTATTTTGCGTTGGCTTATCCGCAAGTTAGGTTAAAACAAACATCATGCGCTGGTTATGGTGTTTCGTCCCATTGGTGTTTTATCTGCTGTTTCGTTCGCACGGGTGGGACGACTTCGACTCTTTTAGCTTTGCGCTGGCATTAGATAACTTCGACATCCGATTACAGCAACCTCAAGCGCCCGGCTTCCCGGTTTATATCTGGCTGGGGCAGATGTCGCGGGCGCTTTTGGGCGACGCGCAAACCGGCTTCGTCATCATCAGTGCAGTGAGTGGCGCGGCTAGCCTGTGGTTCATCGCGGAAATTGGGCATCACCTGACTAAAGCGCGTAGAACAGGTTACTTAACCGCGCTGGTTTTAGCAGTCTCTCCGGCAGTGTGGGTTCATAGCGGCATCGCCCTTAGTGATATGCCCGGCATGGCCTTTGCGCTTGCTACGACATGGGCGTTTATATCTGCACTAACACATCCACAGGAGCATCCACTGGCTAGCCGTTACTTTCTCATTGGCTGTGTGCTGGCGGGATTCGCGCTCGGTGTACGTCCGCAGAGTTTGCTTCCGGGCGGATTGGCAGGGGTATGGGCGCTGGTTGTGCTGGCCTCTGCGCGCCGATGGCGGCTCATCGGCGCGGGTCTGTTGCTCGGTATCATCGTTGTGGCGCTGTGGCTCGTGCCGCTTCTGGCCGAATCCGGCGGCATATCGTCTTATATGGACGCCCTACGCGACCACGCCGCCCACGTCAACCGGGCGGATTCTATGCTTGGGCGTGGCGAAAC
>DAIMZF010000057.1:0-18294 GCA_036734085.1 Aggregatilineales bacterium | reverse complement strand
AGGCTTAATGCGTGTATCCTGAGGAGCGTGTGCTTGTTGGTGTTATCAATCGTAAAAAAGATTTTTTAGCCGCCCAAAAAGAGGGCTGGTATCGCATCCCCATTCAACGCCTGCGCCATTATACCGAAGTTAAACACATCGCATTCTTCCTCAGTGGCAAACCCTTTAAAGAAAAAAGCGGCGGCATCCATTACTACGCCCGGATTACAGGGGTAGAACTCGCCTATCGCTACCAATTGGTGCCGGATGAACCCGACCACCCCCGTGCTAACAACGAATATTACCGCATCGCGTTTAAACAATTAGAAGCCAAAACACCCCCTATACTTAACCCCACAAAACGGAATATTACATTTATCTTTACCACCGGTGACCGCTTTATGGCGGCACAAAACATCTCGGATTTATATAGCAAATCTGACCGTTTTGTGGAGCGCATCTACCATCGACTGAAGGCGGAACATACGGATGCTATTCACCTATGGGAAGCACAAGCGAATGAAGATGACATCGCACCGGGCATCCGCATTATGCATCACATCAATGTGCTGGACAGGAGAGCAGATACTCGACAAATTACCATGAAGCTCGACAGCAACCAGGATGATGAAGATAGCATTTTGAGCGCCATCCGTGCCCAGTTAGCACAAGAAGTCGGGCCAGTGATTATCAACATCCCGATGGGTTAAGTCCATCGCCGTTGCCCTTCACGGTTACGGATGTTATCATGGCTGGAATACTGGGAAAATCTACATGGGATAATTTTCATGACTGAAGATGCGCGCATTGTAATCACAGTTGCAGTCGTTGGCGGTACGGGCAAAGAAGGTAGCGGGCTAGCAATGCGGTGGGCGTTGAACGGCTACCGGGTGCTGGTTGGCTCACGCGATGCGGAACGTGCCGCCGCCCGTGCGATTGAGTTAAACCAGGACTTAGGCGGCGATTATCTCATCGGCATGTCTAACATTGAGGCTGTTGAGCAAGCCGAAATTGTGGTGTTAAGCGTGCCTTACAGCGCACATCAATCTACTTTGGAAGGCATCCGGCATTTGCTGGATGGCAAGATTTTGGTAGACGTTACTGTGCCGTTACAACCGCCTGCCGTGCGAACTGTACACGTACCGACGGGTAAAAGTGCGGCGCAAGAGGCGCAAGCGATGCTCGGTGCGGGTGTCCGTGTTGTTTCCGCATTTCAGAACGTCAGCGCGGAAAAACTAAAAGACCCAGAAGCAGAAGTGAACTGCGATGTATTGGTCTGTGGCGATGATGACGACGCCAAACAGGAGACAATCAAGCTAGTGAGTGCGGCTGGCCTGCGCGGTTTTGATGCTGGCCCATTAGCGAACGCCGTCGCCGCAGAATCCTTAACGCCTATTTTGTTGTACATTAACAAAGTTTATAAAGCGAAAGGTGCGGGTATCCGCATTACCAACATTGACTGAACTTATCATCAAGGCTATTGCAGGCATCCCGCTCATCCAGGCGGGGGATGACATCGCCACGACGATTGTAGAGGCGTTAAACGCAAACGGCATACAGCTACAAAATCATGACGCCTTGGTTATTTCATCAAAAATTATCTCCAAAGCCGAAGGCCGCTTTGTAGATTTAACAACAGTCACCCCTACCCAACACGCGGAAGAAGTGGCGGCGCTAACACGCAAAGACCCGCGAATCGTAGAACTTGTCTTGCAGGAAAGCATCGGTATTTCGCGGCAGACAGTAGGCGTCCTGGTCACACAGCATCGGCTTGGATTCATCAGTGCGAATGCTGGCATAGACCAATCCAATGTTTCCGATGATGGTGATAAAGTGTTGTTGTTGCCCCTTAACCCGGATGAGTCCGCGACGAACATCCGCGCAAAAGTCCAAAAATCAACGGGGGCAGATATTAGTATCGTTATCAGCGACTCGCACGGCAGACCTTTCCGCATGGGCAACATTGGCATAGCGATTGGTCTATCTGGCTTGCCTGCACTCGTAGACCTACGCGGTCAGAAGGATTTGTTCGGGCGTGAGCTAAAAATCAGCTTGCAGGGTTATGCGGATTTAGTCGCCTCTGCCGCGCATCTGGTGTGTGGTGAAGGAGACGAAGGTCTGCCAGTAGTCCTGGTGCGCGGGTTGCGGTTTAGATCGCCAGATGCGACAGCCAGTGACCTGAACCGCCCACCCCATCAGGATTTATACCGTTGAGGGTGTAAAATTAAAGTGTCTGAGATGAAGACTTTAAAAGACGTGATATTCGGGCGACGTTCCATACGACGTTACGAAGCACGGCCTATCCCGCGTGAAGTTATCACAGACCTGATAAAGGCAGGGACTTGGGCGCCATCGGCACACAACCGTCAACCATGGCGTTTTGCTGTCGTGGAAACACTTGCACAAAAAGAGCGGCTGGCTATCCGCATGGGTGATCGCCTGCGGCATGACCTGCGTGCTGATAATGCACCGCCTGATGTGATTGAAAAAGATGTTGAACGGTCATATGAACGCATCACATCCGCCCCAGTGATTATCCTGTTATGTCTGTGTATGGCGGATATGGACGTTTATGCAGATGCACGTCGCGCACAACACGAACACACCATGGCAGTGCAAAGCGTAGCGATGTCCGCGCAGAATATCCTATTAGCCGCACATGACGCCGGGTTGGGTGCGTGCTGGATGTGCGCCCCGTTATTCTGCGGGGATGTCGTACAGGCGGCATTAGATTTACCCGACGACTGGCAACCACAAGGGATGCTCACAGTGGGGTATCCAGCGCAGGAGCGAACAAAAGCGCGCAAACCGCTTGAAGATGTCATTATCTGGCGCTAAGGCTCAACAAGGGGGAATAAGTGACCTATAACGGGAAAGTAGTCTTGCTTGTCGGCGGAGTCGGCGGGGCAAGGTTGGCATATGGCTTGTATCATGTACTACCGCCGGAACAGTTGACCATCATTGTGAATACAGGAGATGACTTCTGGCACTATGGCTTACGCATTTGCCCGGATGTGGATACGATTACTTATACCCTCTCCGAGCAGGTGAATAAATCCTTCGGATGGGGTGTTAAAGGCGACACCTTCACAACGCTGGAAACGCTGAAACGTTATGGTGAAGCCGCCTGGTTCGGGCTTGGCGACCAGGATATCGCCCTGCACATGATTCGTACTGGACGACTGCAAAAAGGCGATAATCTTACACACATTACACAACATCTTTCGCAGATGCTTGGCATTAAATGTGCTATCCTACCTATGTCGGACGATTTCATCGAGACGAGTGTCCACACAAAGGAACAGGGTGTTTTAGGGTTTCAAGAATATTTTGTAAAGAATCGGTGGCAACCAACCTTAACCCATTTAACTTATACGGGTGCGGAAAATGCCAGTATAAGCGCGGAAGTCAAACAAGCCATCGAGCAAGCCGACGCAATTATCGTTGGGCCGTCGAATCCTTGGCTATCTATACAACCTATCCTGCGCGTGCCCGGTCTGCAAGCACTGATGACAGCACGGAATATACCGCGTGTAGCGGTCACACCGATCATCGGTGGGCAAGCAGTAAAAGGGCCGACGGCAAAAATCATGCAGGAATTAGGGCTTGAAGTCTCGGTGAAAACAGTGATTGAATACTATGGCGACCTGATTAACGGGTTCGTTTACGATGAACGTGACCCAGTGTTTGAAGTGGCAGATGTTCGTTTAACCGCTTTTGATACACTGATGGATGATGAAGATAAGCGCCGCACATTGGCACAGAACCTGCTGATGTGGTTGGCGAACTGGAGCTAAACATGACAACATGGGTAATTATCCCTGTTAAGCCGTTAAGACTGGCAAAAAGCCGATTGGCAAATATCCTGACCCCGGAAGACAGGCAACAAGTTGCGGAAGCCATGCTCCGCCATGTGCTACAAACCGTGCGAGATACGAACCAGATAACCGGAACGCTCGTCATCAGCCGGGATAACCACGCGCTCTCGCTGGCACGGGAGTATGGCGCAAAGACAATTCAGGAAAGTGGCGCACCGGAACTAAATACAGCTTTAATGCGGGCAACGTCCATTGTAGGCAGTTGGGGATGCGATGCAGTATTCATTCTTCCGGCGGATTTACCACTTATTACGCCGGAAGACATCACCAAAATGCTTGAGATGGGACGCCAACCCCACCCGAATATCGTCATTGCAACTGACCGAAACAAAGACGGCACAAATGCCCTTTACATCCAACCACCGGGCTTAATCGACTATGCTTACGGGCAAAACAGCTTTAACCGCCATGCCGTACTTGCGCGGGATGCCGGCGCAGAGGTGACAGTTTATCAATCTGACCGGATGCTACAGGATATTGACTTGCCCGAAGACATCGAAAACTATCTTCGCATTATTCAACGTGGTAACCAGCATACTTCATTGATGGATGTCATCGAAAAAATCCGCAGTCGTGAGGCCTAACAGTGGCGGCAAAGGTCGGCCTGTACTTGCAGGATAACATCGCGTTGAATGCGGCCATCAAGTATGTGCAGTATGCAGAAACACGCGGGTTTTACGCAGTATGGCAGGCAGAAACACGCCTCGTCCGCGATGCCACTATACCTTTAGCGGCGTATGCGGCAGTAACCAACCGCATCAAGCTGGGAACAGGTGTAATGAATATCTGGACGCGCAACCCAGCCACCATTGCTTCCACGTTTTTTACATTGGATGACATCGCACCAGAGCGTATCCTGTGTGGTTTGGGCATATGGCACGAGCCATTAGCCGCTAAAGTAGGCATCAAACGTCAAAAATATCTGCTGGCAATGCGCGAAATTTCGACGGCTATCCGCCGCTTGTTGCGCTTAGAGCGTGTAACCCTGCATGGCGATTTTGTGCATCTTAGCGATGTGCAGATTGACCTGATGCATGGCCGCAAAGCGCCGCGACTTGTGCCCATCTACATCGCGGCAACCGGCGCTAAGATGATGGCATTAGCAGGTGAAATCGCGGATGGAGTCTTGCTCAATTACCTGATGTCACCGGAATACACCGCCGATGCGATGAGTCAGCTTGAAGTAGGCGCACGCCAAAGCGGTCGCACACTTGACCAGATAGACCGCCCTCAGCTAATCGTTTGCTCTGTAAATGCTGACCGCAAGAAAGCACTGGATACCGCACGTCCGATGGTCGCACAATATATCCGCGAACAGCCGATTCTTACACGGGCAAGCGGCATCCGTCCGGAAGTCATCGAGCAGATTGAACAGGCTTTGCCCCCTAACCCCACATTAGTACAGCTACAGCAAGCCGCGCGGCTTGTGCCAGATGAAGCCGTACAGCAAATTACAGCCAGTGGCACACCGGAAGACTGCAAGGCCAAAATCCACGAATACATGGCCGCAGGCGCGACTTATCCGGTATTATACGCCCTCAATAGTGATATGCACTCGTTTATTGATACCTTTGCTCATGGTTACTAAAAAACATATTTTGTGGTCGCTGTGCATCGTGTGGCCGTTCATCGTCTTATTGACTTATGCCAGTACATCCACGCAGATTAGCGGTAATCACATCATCATGCCACTGGATGATGTGTACATTCACTTTCAATATGCACGGGCATTAGCAGAAGGCACTCCTTACGTCTATAATCTCGGTGAACCGCCGACCTCCGGCGCGACAAGTTTCATCTATCCATTTGTGTTAGGTCTGGGCTACACCATCGGCTTTACCGGGCTAAATCTGGGCTTATGGGCGTTGATAGTCGGTGCAGTGATGCTCGGTGTCTCTATGGCGCTCATTATCCTCATCACACGCGATTTACCCTACTGGTTGAGCCTAGCGGCAATAATCATCTTTGGTGGGAGCGGGGCGATTGTATGGCACTTCCAAAGTGGGATGGAGACTGGAATTGTCGTCGCGATGACGCTTGCCACACTGACCGCCTTGATGTTTGATAACCCGCGCTGGGTGGCATTATGTGCAGGCGGGTTAGCCCTCACCCGGCCCGAAGGTAGCATCATGGCTGGGATTGTGGTGCTGTGTTACGGCGGCAAATTGTGGCTTACAGCCCAAACACGCCGACAAACACTGTGGATGCTCATTCCATTGGGCGCGTTTGTTATTCAACCTATCCTGAACTGGACTATCACCGGCACTTTATCCGCTTCTGGCAATCAAGCTAAGTCTGTTTTAGGTGTTATCCCATTTGATTGGGGTATTGCTATGGGGCGCATCATAGATAACTTATGGCGGATGTGGGCACAGTTCCTAACAGACGAACAATATACGTTGTTTGTTCTGCCGCCGTTAGCGTTGATAGGCTGGTTATCACTGATACCTCGTCGCCTCACAATTGCTGTTATTTTGCTGGGATGGTTTGTAACGGTCAGTGGAGCAATATCAACGTTAGATACCGCCTTCTGGCATTTTAAACGTTACCAGATGCCCCTTATCGCCTTAATAACGCCATTAGCCATGCTGGGCTTATGGTCACTCTGGCAGACCATTCAATTGCATCAGAGTGGAGTTGTTTATCGGCGGTATGCACGGTATGGGATACTGGCACTCATCGCCATGATGCTGATTATGACTATAAGCAATTTTCGGGAATTTTTACGGCTTTATGCGGTGAATGTCCAAAACGTTGTTGCACAACCCCTGCCTATGGCTGAATGGATACGGGACAATACACCGCCAGATGCCCGCATCGCCGTGCATGATGTAGGCATGATGCGCTATGTTGGAGAGCGCCATACACTGGATATGGTCGGTCTAACTTCCCCCGAAGCGGCAGAGTATTGGCGTCACGGGCCGGGTGCAGTCGGTGAGTGGCTCCTCAAAGAACGCCCTGATTATGTCGCGGCTTATACCACCGCACGCGGGCTAAACTATCTTGTGGATACCCCACTGTACAACACTGGAGAAGCATTAGCTGGATTTACGGCTATTTATCATCCAGCAGATAACGTCGCAGTAGGCGCAGAATTTCAAGGTATTTATCGTGTGGATTGGGCTAGTATCGACAGCATCCAGGTTAACAGGCCGTTACAGCCAAGCATCACCGCGTTACTGGGTGCGCGCATTGCGGATGTGAATGTTGCGGATTTAGAGAGTGAAGCCACTGTGAATTATATGTGGCACAGCAACCCACGTTTACCGGGCTTTGCAACAGAATTTTACACATTTAACTATGTTGACTGTGAGCTATCCGCATGTACAGTAACGGATGGCGGTAGGCGCATTACGGAGTACGAAGACTTCACTTTTAACTTACCAGAAGCTGTGCAAGCACAAAACCTTATCCTCGTCACGCGCCTGCATCCTGCTACACGGGGCACATTTGAAGTTCATGCCAACGGTCAATTGATAGCAACCCGGCAGATTATTGAGCAACCCGGCCAATGGCTAGAAATTGCTACCTACATCCCAGCCGTAAATGCGCCAACCTTAAACATCCGCATTCTTCCAGATGTACTCTATATGCCATATTATCACTGGTTGTATATTGCGGAAGAAACCCAACATACTGATGATGAAAGCCTATCGTTAGCATCCTTCCAGGATGGCGCAATAAGGCTTATCGAAGCCGATTTAAGCCATAACGACAACACATTACGTATTCAGTTATCATGGCAGACGAACGGTATGGCTTACGGTGACTATAAACTTTTTGCTCACGTTTATTCTGACTCATCCGCTATGCCAGTTGCCCAAACAGATGCTTACATCGCTAGCGGCACACTCCCGACAGGGAATTGGTTGAAAAGCGTGATTTCCGATGAGATTATGGTAGACTTAATGGGAATTGAATCCGGAAGTTACACAATTGCCATCGGTTTTTACGAAGCAACGACATTTGAGCGTTTAACACCACAATCAGCATTATGGTCGGTTGACGAGAATCGGCTGTTTATCGGGGAAATTGATATTCCATGATGGATGACAACCAGCAAGCAATCATACAGGCATTAGCTGTGGCGCAATCATCAGGCGAGTCTGTTGCTCTTGCTACTGTCGTCCAAACACAAGGCTCTATGCCGCGCCATGCCGGGAGCAAAATGCTTATCTATGCTGATAGTCGCACAGTCGGCACTGTGGGCGGTGGCGCGATGGAAGCTGAAGTTATCCAAACTGCGTTAGCAACCCTTGCGGATGGATTACCCCGTTTAGAGTCTTATACCCTCAATAGCTTACGTGATGGTGACGCTGGCATCTGTGGCGGCACTGCACAAATTTTCATAGAGCCGATTTTAACGCCGCCGCAACTACTCATTGTCGGTGCGGGGCATGTTGGCATTGCTTTAGGAGAACTTGGCAAATGGGCAGGGTTTTACGTTATCCTATGTGATGATCGTGCGGAATTCTGCAACCCAACCCAAGCGCCTGGTATGGATGCTTACGTCATCTGCAAGCCAAACGAAATCCGCGATCATGTCAGGATAGATAAGCGGACGTTTGTCGCCGCCCTAACTCGTGGTTTGCCTGTTGATGTTGACCTGATACCCGCGTTAGTAGCAACGGATGCGGCATATATCGGCTTGATTGGTAGTAAACGGCGCTGGGCAATTACAGCTAAAACGTTGGTCAGTGACTATGGAATCAGCGCGACGACGCTAGAACGCATCCACGCGCCTATCGGGTTAGAACTTGAAGCAGAAACACCTAAAGAAATTGCGGTAAGCATCCTGGCGGAAATTATCATGGTGCAACGGGGTGGCGATGGTCAGCCTATGCGCCAAAAAATAGATAGCAGTGATATTGAACCTACAATGGAAGAAAAACAGAGAGTCATCACGAATTAGGGTTTTTTGTCTTGGTTAAACTATTGTGTGTTAGTGATACAGTCATGCCGCAGATGGAGAGCGCGGCCAACCTCAGACGGCGCTACAGCGATGTGGATTGCATCATTAGCTGTGGAGATTTACCGCCCGTCTATTTGGAATTTATGGTATCCGTGCTGAATATCCCCCTGTACTACGTGCGCGGCAACCATGACGAAGTCTACGAATCGAAGCCGCCGGGCGGTGATAACCTGCATAAGCACCTGACAACATTTAAAGGGTTAAATTTAGCTGGGTTAGAAGGCTCCATGAAGTATAACGATGGCCTCATCCAATATAACGAGATGGAAATGCACGGGATGGTCGTTGGCATGGGGCCGCAGATATTGCTCAATCGTGCGTTAGGCAAGCGCATTGACTTATTCATCACACACAGCCCGCCACGCGGCATCCATGACGCCGAAGACCTACCCCACACTGGTTTTAAAGCGCTTCTGCGCTTTTTAGAGTGGTACAAACCACGCTATATGCTTCACGGTCACGTTCACACATATGATCGGCGTAAAGAAACCCGTACCCAATATCAAGATACTTGCATCATCAATGTAAACCCCGTCACAGTACTGGAGATTGAACCAGAAAATTCATCGGTGGATGTTATGGACACATGAGCGATGCACAAGTCATTTGAAGAAGTGATGATGATGGTGAGCAGTAGTAACGCAGACGAACGCGCATTGGGTCTGCGTTATATCGGTAAGCATCGCTACCGTACCGCCCTTGATGTTTGTATCCTCAGTTTAGCAGATGAACATAATGATGTGAGAGCGTGGGCGGCGTGGGCGCTTGACCAACTAGGTAGCCCGGAGACAATCCCGGATTTGGTCGCTGTGCTAAAAGACCCAGAATTCGGGGTACGCTCTAATGCAGGGTGGGCACTTGTGCATCTGGCAAGACGCTGGTCTGATGCGTTGGTTGTGCCGTTGTTGGTTGATATACTAGAAGAATCAACAAATGATGACGCCCGGCAGATGGCGTATCTGGTATTGCATCATATTGGCGGAGAAGACGCCCGCCGCGCCATGAATGACTATTGGAGATAAGAGATCGTTATGTGGGAAGAGTATTATTCGGTTACAAGCGTACAGGAAGCCCTCGAATTACTAAATAAATACCGCGACAGCGCCCGCATTATCGCTGGTGGTACAGATATTTTGATCGAGATGGAACGTGGGGTGCGGCGCGGCATCACGTCCCTTATTGATATTTCCCGCGTGGAAGGGTTAGACGGCATCACGTTGGAAGATGGTGTCATCACACTTGGCGCATTGGTCACGCATAATCACGTTGTAGATAGCGACATTATGCTAGAACGAGCTTTGCCACTAGCGCAAGCCTGCTGGGAAGTCGGCGCGCCACAAATCCGCAATCGTGCTACGGTGGCGGGCAATCTTATCACCGCATCGCCTGCTAACGATACAATCACGCCACTTATGGCATTGGATGCTTCTGTGCATCTGGCCTCTGTAGATGGCGAGCGTGTTGTTTCTCTGCATGATTTTTACACGGGGTATCGTCATCAGGTGATGCACCCCCATGAGATGCTGACACACATCACGTTTAACGCACTCAAAGACAATCAACGCGGCCTATTTTATAAACTTGGGTTACGGGCGGCTCAGGCTATCTCCGTGATGAACACCGCCGTTCTGCTCACATTCGACGGTGAAACCGTAACCGACGCTCGCATTACATTAGGCAGTGTAGCAGCGACAATTATCCGCGCACCGTCTGCGGAAGCCGCGCTTATCGGACAAAAATTAACGTCAGAAGTTATGTCAAAAACCGCACAAGCCGCCGCAGATACCCCTACCCCGCTTGATGATGTGCGAGGCACTGCGGAATACCGCACAGAAATGGTGCGTGTTCTGGTTTTAAGAGCATTACGCACCCTAGCGGAAGGCCAACCAGCCCCTAGTTGGGCACGTCCGGCGGCCATGCTATGGGGCATGGCTAAAGGGCGAGGGATGGGCGAATCCAGCGTGCATAACGATACGCAACCCATCCACACGACGATTAACGGCCAGCCTATCGTGTTGAATAAAGGTCAGGATAAAACCCTGCTGGATTTACTGCGTGAGGATGCCCAATTA
The DNA here is from genome assembly GCA_036734085.1 of Aggregatilineales bacterium. Lineage (GTDB taxonomy): Bacteria > Chloroflexota > Anaerolineae > Aggregatilineales > Phototrophicaceae > J038. The sequence goes on along the minus strand of DAIMZF010000057.1, from coordinate 7,393 downwards.
ACAGGCACAAAAGAAGGTTGTGCAGAGGGTGAATGTGGCGCTTGCACTGTCTTCTTAGATGGCGCGGCGGTGATGGCCTGCATGGTGCCTGCACCACGCGCACATGGCGCGGAAGTAGTCACAGTGGAGGGACTACAAGACGGTGAAGCCTTGCATCCAATTCAACAATCTTTCATTGATGCAGGTGCAGTACAATGTGGGTATTGCACACCAGGATTTTTAATGTCCGGTGCTAAACTGCTGGAAGAGCATCCGAATCCCACCAGAGAGCAAGTATTACAGAGCATCAGTGGGAATCTATGCCGTTGCACTGGATACTACAAGATCGTGCAAGCTTTTATGAGCGCCAAAGACCGCACTATAATTAAGGAGTAATTATCAAATGTCTGCTGAAAGACGCTATATCGAGAAACTGGCAAAAAAGAGAGGTATCACCCGTTGGCTACCTGCGCTGGGCTTTTTGTTAACATTGGCGCTGGGTGCTGTTGCCTTTGTCCTCAGCGAACCTGCACATCAAGCACTGTACACATCTTTATTCGCGCAACAACCAGAATTTGATCAAGACATTGTGCAATACGCCGTCGGGGGCTTTTTGTTTGTTTTATTCATGCTGACTGCGGCAACCATCTATGCAGTGTTCGCACCTAAGCCAAAGCATAAAATCTCGGAAAAACAAATGGCAAAAGAGCGTGAACAAAACGAACTACAACGGCGCAAAGAAAAAGAACGTAAGCATCGTATGAACAAGCAAGTCGCCGCAGAGCGTGAACGCAAGATGAAGGAAGAAGAGGAACAAAAAAGCCGCGCCAAGCGCCGCTCATAGATAAACTGACCAAGCAAGCCAACCTATAGAGGCTGAATATGGATAGAACTGTACCCAAAACAGGCAGTGAAGAAATTAAGCTATATATGCGGACGTATTATTCACTTCTACGTTCCAGCGAAGCGATAGAGATCACAACACTTGAAGAAAGCCACGCCACGATGGACTCTCCGCTACATGCTAAAGCACGAGAGCCAGAGTTAGACATCGCGGCGTTGACGTATACCAGTTTGCGCCTGCCTGCTGTGATGACGGATGTCAAAATGATTGTTATTGGGCAAATCGAGCAATCATTCAGCAACGCAGGGTTCCAGAACGTCAACCAATGGCAACAAGTTCACGCGCCTGGTCGCCGCCGCCGCACCCATTATGACGGAAAACAAACATTAGCAGTTTTTATAGCCAGTCGTTCCGATATTGATGACCTTGTGCCGATATTAACCGCGTATCAAATCGAGTGGAACAAACTGCATAAACTACTAAAAAGTGAAGTTGCGCGGTTATTTCTACGGCAAAACCAAACTCGTGAGCATCCATTAACCGATGCCGAAGCAGATTTACTGGCGCAGACGCTCCAAATCAGTTCGCAGGATGTGCGACGGTTAGAAACCATCTGGCGGACTCACTTCTTTGTTACATTGCACAAGATAGCCGCCAGCAAAAAACGTTTATCCCTCAAGCTATTGGCTTCTTCCGCCGCCGCCTACCGCAAGGCGACTGCCTACTGGTGGGAAGAACTGCAAGATGTTGCATTGGCACAAGGTATCGAGCTAAACAACAAACCCGTTTACTTCGTCTCTAGTAACACACACTCTATGGCTAATCTGCTTACGGGGTTCGCCGTCCGCCACCGGGATGATCTTATCAGCTATTTGCAAGAACAATTGCACCAAACCTTGTGGGAAGAATATCAGGCAATTATCAACCAGGATAAGCAAGCCAATCTTAATAACTTCCTCTACTATGTGCTCAAGAAGTTTTTAGCAGATAATCCCGATATGGAAGCGAAGCAACTGGTCGACGAAGAAGCAAGCGGGATATATCGGGTGCCAAACGAGCATGGTTTCCAAATCGCGGCGCAGATTATGAAAATCAGCCAACTGAACCTAGACTGGATGGACGAACGGCTGTGCAAAAATGTCTCTAACCACACGGATTTATCGTTGAGCGATGGGTTAATTATCAACATTGATTATCCCCTGGGGTTAGCGGCTTACGACATCCTGAACCGTGTGACCGAGCGTGTGGGTAGTGTGCAGGGCGTGTATATCATGGGCAAGGCGGCGACACTCAACGGGCGCATCGGGGATGTGATGGTTCCGAGTGTGATACATGACGAACATTCACAAAACACCTATCTATTCAGCAATTGCTTTTCCGCACAGCATGTCGCGCCGCATATGACCTATGGTATGGTGTTGGACAACCAGAAGGCAATCAGCGTTCCGGGAACGTTTTTACAAAACATGCGCTATATGAGCGTCTTCTACAAAGAAGGTTATACGGATATTGAGATGGAAGGTGGGCCTTATCTCTCTGCTGTGTACGAGGCCTTCCGCCCCAACCGCCACCCGCAAGATGAAATCGTGGATTTGCACAGTGTCCCATTTGATGTGGGCTTCCTGCATTACGCATCAGATACGCCATTAGGACGTGGGCATAATCTAGGTACAAGCAACCTCAGCTATGCCGGCGTAGACCCAACTTACGCGACTGCGATTGCTATTCTTCGCAGAATTTTTTCCCAAGAGGTAAAGCGCGTTAGAATAGCGGCTGAGTATCGCACCATTACGGTATAATATCGCAAACCGCCAGCACGCAACATAGACGCAACATCCTATGTTACATCCTATCCGCGTACCAGATTTTAACGTATTTAAGAGGTTAGAGCGTTGTCCAAAGACAAAACTATATACATTGGGCAGAGTATTAAACGTATTGATGCACGGGGCAAAGTTACCGGGCAGACGCCGTATCCGAGCGATGTGGATATGCCCGATCAGCTTTACATGAAGCTCAAGTGGAGTGACCGTGCCCATGCTCGTGTCAAAAATATTGATACGACTGACGCCATTGCATTAACGGGTGTCGTAGCGGTTTATACAGCGGCAGACATCCCTGCAAATGAATACGGACTCGTGACGAAAGATCAGCCCGTATTATGCGGGCCAGGTAGCAATAATCCTGGCGGGGATGTTGTACGTTGTTATATGGATATGGTCGCTGTTGTCGTTGCACAAGACGAGAAAACCGCCGCGCGTGCTGTTGAATTAATCCGCGTGGATTATGAAGACCTCTCCCCTGTCTTTGACCCCGAAGACGCCATGCATAGTGATGCGCCCCAACTTCATATAGATACGCCCAACAATATTTTGTGTCACTGGGTCATCCGCAAAGGTGATATGCAGGCGGGGTGGGCACAAGCGGATGTTATCGTTGAGGGTGAATACAGCACACATTATCAAGAACATGCCTATCTACAGCCCGAAGCCGGACTCGGTTATGTGGACGAAGAAGGACGCATCACGGTGCTGGTCGCCGGACAGTGGGTGCATGAAGATTTATGGCAAATTACCCATGCACTCAACCTGCCGGAAGACCGTGTACGTGTTATCTATCCTGCCATCGGCGGCGCATTTGGTGGGCGGGAAGATATGTCTGTGCAGATTGTTCTGGCATTAGCCGTGATGAATTTGCAACGCCCGGTGAAGATCGTCTGGAGCCGCGAAGAATCAATTCAGTATCATCATAAGCGTCATCCCATGCGCTTTTGGGCTAAATGGGGTGCAACGAACGACGGGCGTATCGTCGCAGTGGAATCACGGGTGGTGGCTGATGCAGGCGCGTATAACTACACCTCGACTAAAGTTCTGGCTAACGCAAACTTAATGGTCACCGGGCCGTATGAAATAGACAACATTCATATTGATACGTATGGCGTCTATACCAATAACATTCCATGTGGAGCGTTTAGGGGCTTTGGTGCGCCACAGGCGGCAGTCTGTGCGGAAGGTCAAATCAATAAACTGGCACAAGCCTTAAACCTTGATCCTGTTGAGATTCGCCTAAAGAACAGCATCCGCGAAGGCAGTATTTTATCCGTTGGGACACCCCTACCAGCCGGTGTGAGTATGCCGCAAGTCATCCAACGATGCGCTGAAGAAAGCTATTGGGAACACAACGAACAAGGTTTAAAGCGCATACCCACCATCGATACAACCAATCCAGCCAAGCGACGCGGCGTGGGTTTCGCCTGTGGATTTAAGAATGTCGGCTATTCTTTTGGATTTCCAGAGCATAGCTGGGCGGGAATTGAGCTACACGGCAACGGAGCGATAGAACAGGTTATTGTACGTCAAGGGGGTGCAGATGTGGGGCAAGGCGCACACACTGTTATCCTGCAAATGGCGGCGGATGCTGTTGGTGTGCCGTTGGAAAGAATTACATTATCGCTATCCGACACCGCAACCTCACAATCATCAGGGAGCGCGTCTGCATCACGGTTAACATTCATGGCGGGTAATGCGATTCGCGGCGCGGCGGAGATTGCCTTAAAAAAATGGAAGGATGAAGAACGTCCTGCCATCGCGGAGTATATGTACCGCCCACCTAAAACGACATCTTATGACCCCAAAACAGGCAAGAGCGAGCCAAACTTCGCCTATGGATATGCCGCGCAGGCTGTAGAAATCGAAATTGATATTGAGACCGGCCATATTCAGATTATCCGGGTGGTGGCCGCTAATGATGTGGGCAAAGCCATCAACCCGGAGCAGGTCATCGGGCAGATTGAAGGCGCAGTGGTGCAAGCGCAAGGTTGGGTTCTGATGGAAAACCTCATTTCTGTCGAGGGGCGCATCAAAAACCCATTCTTATCAACATATCTCATCCCCACAGCGTTAGATGTACCCGCAGAAGTTAAATCCGTTGTGTTAGAGTACCCCGACCCCATCGGCCCATGGGGCGCACGGGGCATGGCAGAAATGCCATTGCTCCCGCTTGCTCCGGCCATTTGCGCGGCAGTCTACGATGCGACCGGTGTGTGGATTGACCATCTACCGCTAACCCCTGACCGGGTTGTAAAAGCATTACGGCAGAACGGGGTCGGTGTTCTTTAGGTTGTGCGGAAGGTGGCTACATGAAACTATATGAGGCGTTTAACATCGTGCCGGGTGATGTGGTAGCGTTTATCGGCGCGGGCGGCAAGACGTCAACTTTAGTGAATCTCGGCTACGAATTAGCGGAGATGGGTTGGCGTGTATTGGCTACCACCACCACCACCTTACAGGAAGAACAAATTGGTCTGCTTCCGCGTGCGATCTCGCCGGATTTAGGAAGTGCGGCTATCTCTCAGGCATTGTCAGAAGATAGCTTCGTGTTTTTGTACGACAAAATCAGAGGGGGGGCGGTGTATGGCCCGCAACCCAGTTGGATTACACATCTAATGGATGTTGTCGATAGTGATGTGATGCTCATTGAAGCAGATAGCGCAGGCGGGTTACCGCTTAAAGCCCCCTACGACGATGAACCCATTATCCCACCGGAGACTTCACTCGTCATACAGGTCGCCTCACTTTCCGCCATTGGCAAGCCATTAGACGAAGCGCATGTTTATAATGTTCAAGCCATCCTCGATCGCTACGGGTTTCCCAAAGGCTCCCGGATTCGTGCGCCATGGGTGGCGCAGGTTTTACGGGATGAAATGTTGGGGTTGCGTAACGTTCCTGCCAATGCCCGCACAATCGCGTTTCTAAATCAAGCATATGCCAAAGGCCACGCCCGAATGCGTGCCAGGCTCATCGCAAAGCTAGCTTTACGCACTAAAAGGCTGAATAGCGTTGTCATTGGCGCGGCACGGTCTATACAACCTGTGATTGAAGTTCAGCGTCCGGTAGGGGCCATAGTGCTTGCCGCCGGGATGTCTACCCGCATGGGAGAATCCAAAGTGTTATTACCCTGGGGTGCTGATAAAACCATCATCGAGCAGATTATCCATCAATTAACGGCGGCACGACTAGAGCATATCACCGTTGTTACCGGGCATATGGCAAAAGAAGTTAAGGAAAAATTGAAGCCATTAGATATTGATGTCGCTTATAATCGCTCTTATAAATCCGGCGAGATGCTCTCATCGCTCAAGCTGGGCTTGCGTGCTTTGCCGGATTATATCGCGTGTGCGATGATTATTTTGGGTGACCAACCGCAGATAAAATCCAAAGTCTTGTATCAGATATTGAATACTTATGCGGAAAACACGGAACAAATCATTGTGCCCTCTTACAAGATGCGGCGCGGACACCCGATATTAATTGGCAGGCGCTATTGGGGAGATATTCTCAATTTACCACGCGATAGCTCTTTACGAGCGTTCATGAACCTACACGCAGACCATATCCGCTACGTAAATGTAGATGATGACAGCATACTGCGTGATGTCGATACCCCACAGGACTACGCCCAAGAACGTTGGCGGGCGGGACTGTAAAAATAAAAAACCCAGTTCTTGGAGAACCAGGTCTGTGTGCCGAAGGTGGGAGTCGAACCCACACTCCCATAAGGGAACTACGCCCTGAACGTAGCGCGTCTGCCTATTCCGCCACTTCGGCATGTATTCGTCAAATTGTAGCTTATTAAATCAGTGTGTCAAGGTTGGTGTTATGGGCGGCTTTGTTTACAATCCGCCCATATGAATTTTGTTGCGCTTATTCGCCGTCGGCTTCGGCGGCATCGGTTTCTTCCGCCGTCATGCCGGAGTCCATCATCTCCTGGCGACGTGCCGCCGCGCTCTGTGCGATACGTGCGATGGTTTCTTCTGGTTCGGACAAGATAGTAACATCATCGCCCAGGTTAAGGTCTGCGACGGTGATGGAGTCACCGACTTTCTCCAATGTAGACAGGTCAACTTCAACCACGTTGATCAGCTTACTGGGGAGTGTTTCCACATTGATGCTACTCGTCCCGGCCATCAAAATACCCTTGCCAGATGTCACTGCCGGGCTTTCGCCGATGAACTGAATGGGAACAGCCGTTGTGATTTTACTGTCGGCATCAACAGCGAAGAAATCAACATGGAGGATAAAGCCCTTGATGGCGTTACGTTGCACATCGCGTGCCAAGACCTTCAGCGTTTTTCCTTCAACCTTCATGTCGATAATGTTGGTGCCGCCAGCCTTCATTAATGCTACTTCCAAGGGGCGGTAAGGCACCTGTAGGCTAATTGGCTCAATCTTGGGGCCATATACCGTTACCGGCACAATACCCTCATTCCGAAGTTGTTTTACTTTTTTCCCAACAACGGTACGGTTTTCCGCGTTGATTACGAAGTCATTCACTTTTGATGCTCCTTAAAAAGATGAAAGTCGCGCCGGAGCGCGGACGGTTATTTTATCGACGATAAACAAACGAAGTCGTGTCATTCTAAGGGAGTCGATGATTATTCGTCAATGGCAAAAAGAAAGGCGCTTGTCGTTATTGACAAGCACCCGAACGAGAGCGGGTAACGGGACTCGAACCCGTGACATTTTGCTTGGGAAGCAAACGCTCTACCAACTGAGCTACACCCGCAGATGA
>DAIMZF010000056.1:0-18799 GCA_036734085.1 Aggregatilineales bacterium | reverse complement strand
ATGTCCGCAATTTACGCGCCAAGATAGAGGTTGATCCAGCACGCCGCTACATCCGTACCATTCATGGCATTGGCTATATGATACCTTCTTAGCAAGCTCTAAACCCCGATAGCCGCACATAACATAATGACATAACGGGGCGGGGTGGATGACCCGCCCTTTTATGTCACAAGGCATTCACCCAGTCTGCCTACTGATCTATCTAATAACGAATTCATAATAATTTTATATTATATGCCGTATTTGAGGCTGAAAACGCGCTATAATCAGTTAACTAATATTCACAGCAGGCGCTGTTTCACAGGAAAAGCAGAACTAATGTACAGACTACTCATTGTAGATGATGATGCAACCATGCTCAACACATTGACCGATATTCTCATTGATGAGGGCTATGATGTAGTATCTTCCGCATCCGCCCGCCGCGTAACGAACACAATCGTCCAGGATGATTTTGACCTTTTCCTGATTAACTTCGATATGATGGAAAACGGTGCTAAGGCTGGTGTGCAACTGTGTAACAAAATCCGCCAAACACCTGCCATGCAACAAAAGCCGATTATCTTCCTGACCAGCCAGGCGGATGCTATGGTGGCGGCGCAGGCGTTAGAAGTGGGTGGTGATGACTATGTGCGTAAACCCTTTGCCATGCGTGAACTCACTGCGCGCATTCGCGCTCACTTACGGCGTGCTTCGTTGATGGATACCAATAACAAATTACTGCGTGTTAATCCTGATACGTTCAAAGTGTACGTAGAAGAGCGCGAAATCAGCCTGACACGTATCGAGTTCGACCTGCTGTACTTTATGATTAACGCGCCGCAGAAGTGGTTTAGCACAAAAGAATTGCTGGCTGGTGTGTGGAACTACCCGGCGAATTCCGGTGATGCCGCGTTGGTGCGTAACCACGTTCGTAACTTACGCCGTAAGCTGGAGGCCGACCCCGACCGCCCGGTTATTATTCAATCCCGGCATGGGCGCGGGTATAGTGTGTTTGCCCACGTCCAGCTAGAGTATGCTGTTTAACGCCACGACGAAAAACGCTTGTCACAGACGCTATTTATGGGTACTATCCCCAACATTGTGTTTATAGACAAGCGGAGGTGCCAGGCGCACAACATCGGGGCTTTGGATAGCGCATGAGCCTGTAACATGGTTTTACAGGCTGACGAGGTGACGGTTGGCACGGTCAACGTGCCTAAAATCGAGTGGTCAGCGGATGCCGTCAGGGTGATGTCCACCATCCTTTGTCTAATCTCCCCGTATAATAAAAGTGACCCGTGAAAACTGTGGAGTAATCCGCAGGACAAGCGGCGAACGTGTGGACAACCAAACCACAACGCGACCTTCAACTGTGTTGTATCGGTGCGTGCCTGTGCTTCGCGCGGTATGGGACGCTCCTATTCCATTGTTTTTATCCAATTGCATAGGAGTAATAAACCATGTGCGGAATCGTCGGGTACATTGGCACAGCAGATGCTACGTCGATTATTTTAGATGGCTTACAACGCTTGGAATATCGCGGCTATGACTCCGCCGGAGTCTCTGTTCTTAACGGCAAAGGGATTGAAATCCGCCGGGATGTGGGCAAGCTGAATAACCTTCGCGCCCGGGTGTTGGCCGACCCCATTTACGGCACTATTGGCATTGGCCACACGCGCTGGGCCACACACGGCGCACCTGCGGAGCATAACGCGCACCCACACATCAGCATGACGGGTGGGTTTGTGCTGGTGCATAATGGCATTGTGGAAAACTACCTGGAAATCCGCGAGGAACTGGCCGCCGAAGGTGTGACATTTTCCAGTGAAACCGATACAGAGGTCATCGTACAACTGATTGAACGCACCGCCCACGCTTACCCGGACATAGATTTAGCGGAAGTGGTACGCCGGGCAGTGTTGCGTCTGCGTGGGGCGCATGCCATTGTTGTGATGAGCCGTGCCGAACCTGACCGCTTGGTTGTGGTTCGCATCGGCAATGCGGGTGGGGTAGCACTCGGCTTGGGCGAAGGTGAAATGTATATCGCGTCAGACATCCCTGCTATTCTGGAATATACGCGGCAGATGGTGTTTATGGATAGCCGACAGATAGCGGTGATTACCTGTGATGGTTATACCGTTTCCACGCTGGAAGGCGAACCCGTCACTGCTGAAGTCCATACAATTGCGTGGGATCCCGTCAGCGCGGCGAAGGGAGAATACAAACACTTCATGCAGAAGGAAATCTTCGAGCAACCCCGCGCCATCACAGACACACTCGGCGGGCGCATTGACTTTGAACACCATCGTGTCCATCTGCCGGATTTAAACCTCAATGCGGAACAAGCCCAGCACCTTAAGCGATTGGTCACAGTCGCCTGTGGCACAAGCTACTATAGCGGGCTGGTTGGTAAGTTCTTCATGGAGCGCATCGCCCGGTTAAGCGTGGAAGTGGATTATGGAAGTGAATATCGCTACCGTGACCCGCTTATCGACGCGGAAACTGCCGTTTTAGCCATCACGCAAAGCGGGGAAACAGTAGACACACTCGCCGCGATGGAAGAAGCCCGCGAAAAAGGCGGTACGGTATGGAGCATTGTCAACGCGGTAGGGAGTCAGGCTATGCGTGTTGCGGATGGTAGCATCACCATGAACGCCGGGCCGGAAATCGGGGTTGCCAGCACAAAGGCATTCACCACCAGCATTATTGACCAATATCTGCTGGCGGTATATCTGGGACAGTTGCGTGGCACGCTTGCCGAAGCGGAGCGCATGGGATTGGTGCAGGACGTGGCAAAAATCCCGGCGTTGATGGGTAAAACTTTAGAACTGGACGCACAAGTGCATGAACTAGCCGGCTTGCTCTACCATCATACGGACTTTTTGTATCTGGGGCGCGGCATTAACTATCCTATCGCGCTGGAAGGTGCGCTTAAACTCAAAGAGATTAGCTACATCCACGCGGAAGGCTACCCTGCCGGAGAGATGAAACATGGGCCAATCGCGCTGATTGACGAAAACATGCCCGTTCTGGCGATTGCATTACAGGATAACTTGTACGACAAGATGATTTCCCAAGTAGAGCAGGCCAAAGCACGGGGTGGAATCGTGATTGCACTGGCGACAGAAGGCGATACGCTCATCACGGAAAAAGCCGACCATGTATTGTATCTGCCGGAGTGTCCACCGCTACTAAGCCCGGTGATTTCTGTGTTGCCGTTGCAATTGCTGGCCTACCATATTGCGGTATGGCGTGGTGCAGATGTTGACCAACCGCGTAACCTTGCCAAAAGCGTAACAGTGGAATAGCCTGTTGATGGGGCGGTGCATGTGTCCAACCGCCCCTTTATGTGACCAGCGACAGCCACACAACCCCCGTTAACAATGTTAACAACGTAACCGGAACGCCCACGCGCAGATAAGCCACAAACGCTAATTCTGTGCGGCGGGCGGCGGCCACTTCCGCGACAATCAATGTCGCCGCAGAGCCTAAAAGCGTGAAGTTCCCCGCTAATGTAGACGCCATCGCCAATACAAGCCACGCCTGTTGTGTATCCGCAAACGCGCTAATTTCCGTTTGTAGTAATAACACCGCCGGAACATTGGAAATAAGATTGCTCAACACGGCGGTGACAAGCGTAAAAGCCGGGATGCCACTTGTCATGGTGGGACGCAACCCATCAAAGAGGCGTTCAGAAATACCACTGGCTTCTAACGCACCCGTCACTGCGAATAATCCCGCAAAGAACGCCAGCAATTCCCAATCCAATGCGAGTAATTTACGCGGACGCAACCGTGAAATCAACAGAACCGCCGCCGCACAGCACGCCGCCGTGACGACTGGCACGCCCACAAAAAAGGCAATCATCAACGCCACTGTGACGATCAATGTCCGTGCTAGCAATGGGGTATAAGGACGTGGCGGCGGTAGTTCGACATGCGGCAGGCTTTCACGGAACTCTGCGGGGAAGGCCAGTAGAATAACCCCCCAGCAGATGCAGAGTCCTATCAGCGCGATAGGGGTTAGGTATGCGGCAAATGTAAGGTAAGACATGCCGCTTGCCTGGCCGATAATGAGGTTCTGCGGGTTGCCTGTAATCGTCGCGACCGAGCCGACATTGGCCGCTACCGCTAGGCCGATGAGATAAGGCACGGGGTCACGCTTCATCCGCAGTGTCAAATCCAGAATAAGCGGGGTCAACATCAGGCAGATTGTGTCATTGAGGAATAACGCGGACAGCCCTCCGGATGATGCAACCACCAATGCCAGTAACACACGCGGCGAACGCGCCATCCTCAGCGTTCGGCTGGCAACAAAGCGGAAAAAACCAGCAAGGCGTAGGTTCACATTGACGACCATCATCGCGCCGAGTAGTAAAATTGTGCCCATGTCCAACGATGCAATAGCTTCTTCCTCGCCGATAGCGCCTATGCCCACCAGCAAGGCCGCGCCGACTAATGTAATCGTAGCGCGGTTCATCCTCAAACGTGGCACACGCCCTATCGCCACCCCAATATAGACGAACGTCACGATGGCGAGAGTCACCGATTGCAAGATTGTCATGGGTGGCGATTGCTTAATGGCAGACGCACAGTAAATAAGCTCCCTGTCCCGACAATACTTTCCGCGTGGATGCTCCCACCATGCTGATGCATGATGGATTTTGCGATGCTCAAGCCCAGTCCTGTCCCTTCGATTTGGTCTGTATTATTTGGCACACGGTAGAACTTATCAAATAGATGTGGCAATGCCTCCATCGGGATGCCCTGGCCGTTGTCCTCGACATCAATTTGAACCCAGTCAGTTATAACCTGTGTGCGGATGGTCACAGTGCCGCCTTGCCCGGTGTATTTAATGGCATTGCTGAGTAGATTTTGCAGTACCTGACCGATGCGGTCAGCATCCATGATGACTTCCACATCTGCTGATGAAGGCACATAATGAAGCGTAATGGCGGACTGCTGTGCAGTTAGCTGGAATAACATCACCTGATGTTGAACAAAATCTGCTAATGAAACCGCTTGATAGTTTAAGGCTTGCCCGGTCTCAATTTTAGCAAGGTCTAGGATGCTAGCGATGAGGGTTTGCATCTGCTGGGCACTGGCTTCCAGGATGTCGAGATAATCCTGGCCTTCGTCGTCGTCAATGCGGCCATGCCTGCGTAACAGGCTTACAGCGACACGCACATTGTTTAATGGATTTTTGAGGTCATGCGAAGTCATCTGCATGACTTCCTCTTTCATCTCCGATATTTTTTGATAGTACAAACGGTCTTGCTCGCGCAGATGTTCAATCTCGTGGCGCTGACGTAAAAGAGTGAGGTGGGTATTCACACGGGCCAGCACTTCTCCCGCGTTAAATGGCTTGACGATGTAATCTACCGCGCCAACATCAAAGCCATGGACAACGTTTGAGGCGTCCGATAGGGATGTGACAAAGATAACCGGAATATGCCCGGTGTCAGTGTTTCGCTTGAGTAACTCGCAGACCTCAAATCCATTAAATGCACCCGGCATCATAACATCGAGCAAAATCAGTTGCGGTTGATGCTCTTTTGCGATGGTCAATGCTGTTTCGCCGTCTGCGGCGGTGAGGACGTTGAAGCCGTTACGGGATAAAATCCGCTTGAGAACTTCCAGATTTTCCGGTGTATCGTCTACGATAAGGATATAATCTTGCCGGGCGGGGTAGGGTGGCATAGGGCGGTTTCTCCCGAAAATTTATAAGCTGAATGTACTATATAAGATTTTAAATCCTTTTAGTGTTTTTTCCATGTAAGGACTTGCTACCCCCTAGACGATGCTCACACTCTAATTTATACTTAAAAGTTGTTTCTATCGCCGCATGTCAAAACCAGAATGAGGGTTTTAAGATGTCTACTAAAAGAACGTATCAACCAAAAATCCGCCGTCGGGCGCGTGTGCATGGCTTTCGTGCCCGCATGAAGACCCGCGGCGGGCGTGATGTGCTGAAGCGCCGCCGTGTTCGTGGGCGTCACAACCTGGCAGTATCGCCGACGCACGTCAAGAAGACTAACTGGAACGCCAGTTAAGGCAAGGCCCCGCTAGACGGGGCTTTGCGTATGGTCTATTGCACCCATGCCGATGAAACGGCGCTATCGCCTGCGAAGCCCGCAAGATTTTGCCCGGCTTAAAGCCGAAGGCCAAGTAACCAAACACCCGATGATGCTGATGAGCGTCTTGCCCAATAACCTGCCTTACAATCGCTATGGGGTTATCACAGGCAAGCGACTAGGGAATGCAGTAATCCGTAACCGCACTCGCCGCGTTTTTAGTGAGGGCTTACACGTTTTACACCCGCAGTTATCGCCCGGCATGGATGTGGTGTTTGTCTTGCGTCCGGTCGCGGTGGGCGCGTCGCTAACATCCATATGTCAAGCACTGGCGGATACGTTCCGCCGGGCGAATTTATTATCAGAGGAATAAAACATGAAGTGGCTCGCGCTTGGGCTAATCCGCTTTTATAAAAAGCGCATCTCGCCATTATTGCCGCCGTCGTGTATTTACACGCCGTCTTGTTCCGAATATACCTACGAAGCGATTGAGATACACGGGGTTTTACGGGGTTCGTGGATGGGCTTCCGGCGTATTTTGCGTTGTAACCCGTTTGCAAAAGGGGGGTACGACCCCGTACCCTTAAAGAAGGAGAATGAAGCTAGATGAGGGATACTTTTAGCAGGCCAGCCCGCCGAGTCGGGCTATTGCTGATCGTGATGTTGTTAAGTGTCGGCTGTAGCCAGCGTATGGGCGTTAGCTGGGCGGATATGTCGATTGCGACCAACACACAGGATATTATGGTCGCGTATCAAAATGAGATGGCACTGGTCAGCCGTACCAACGGCTTTTTGGTGACTCAAGACCTGCAAGGTACGACCAATATCCGCGATGCATCCGGCGTATGGCGGATTAATGGCCGTGATGTTGGCGCGGAATTCTATACCGCTCCGTTATTTTATGACTACGGCGATGATCGCTTGATGGTTATTGCGGATTACAATGGCCGCATCTTCACTGTGAACTTTGGCGCGAATTGCTTTGCGACGCGCGCCGGGGCTTGTGTAGGGCAGGAAGCGCCCTTTGTAGAATTACCGAGCGGCGTTCTTGCGAACATGGTCGAAGATGACGAGCGTATTTACATCCCGATGAGTGAAAGCGGCGTGATTGCGCTAAACAAAGGGCTGTACGAAACCGGTTGGGATTTTTCCAATGCGGATGAGCGTCGGCTACGGTTTGATGAAACACTGACGACCGCCTGGTTATTCGAGACTGAGCGCGGTGTGTGGGCATCCCCCGTTGTGTTGAACGGACACGTTTATATCGCGGCAATGGATCATAAGCTATACAAAGTAAACGCGACAACTGGCGAAGAAGTCGCCCGGTTGGAGTTGGGCGGCGCGATTGCTTCCTCCGTGCTGGTCTATGACGGCACGCCTGCGACTGACTTCAGCGCGTTAGAAGGCCCATCCGCAGATGCGGAAATAGACATGGATAATGTGCATTTATACGTCGGCACATTTAATCGTCGTGTGTATCGCCTCCCGTTGAACTTCCAGACAGATAGTGAGTCCGAGCTTCAATTCTTCACGACTGTAGATTGGGTGTGGGGTTCCCCGACCATTGTAGACGGCGTGCTATATGCCGCAGACTTGGGCGGCTATGTCTATGCGGTGGATATTAGCGGTGGCACATTTGAAGAACTGTGGCGCATTGATACGGGTATCGGTGGCATTCGTGCCGCGCCGTTGGTCACGGATGATCATGTTGTTGTGGCAGGGCGCAGTGGCAGAGTGAAATGGCTCCGTCGTGATGATGGCTCTACACTGACTGAGCAAGATGTGCGCGGCGAAGTGCTGAGCGATATCTTGCTTGTGCCCGGTGACGCCAATCGTGAGGCATTAATTGTCGTCAGCACCGTGCGCAATAGCCGCATTATGGTTGCGTTCACGCTGGATGGTGCGCCGCGTTGGACGTACCCCTCGTCGTAATGATCTAGGAGATGGCACACCATGTTTGAGACTTTTATCGTCAATCCGTTGATTACTATTCTGGCAATCTTTTATAGCTTGTTGGGCAATAACATCGTCATGGCTATCATCGCGCTGACGGTGATTATCCGCCTGGCGACTTCGCCTTTGCTCATCCGCCAGCAACAAGCGACTGCCCGTATGAGTGAGCTTCAACCACAGTTGAAGGAATTGCAAAAGAAATACAAGAATGACCGCGAAAAACTATCGCAGGAGCAACTAAAGCTTTATAAAGATGCAGGCGTTAACCCGCTTGGCGGGTGTTTGCCTATCTTCATCCAGTTGCCCATCCTCATTGCATTGTATCAGGCCATCATCTTTGGTCTGGCAAGCACGCCGTTTCAAGTGGTAGACCTTTCCGGGCGGTTTTTGATACCCGGTTTGGGCGACCTTGTACCCCTCCAAAATCAGTTTGCAGGGATGGATTTAACCCTGCCGCCGACGGTTAACCCGGTATATGCGTTAGCTTTCCCGTTAGTGGTAGGCATCACCACATGGCTACAAACCAAGCTGACCATGCCGACTCCGCAACCAACGGGCGATGCACGTTCCGACCAAGCCATGCAGATGACACGCAGTATGACCACCATCATGCCGATTATGTTTGCGTTCTTCTCGCTGTCGTTCTCCGTCGGCTTGTCGATTTACTTCGTTGTATCTAACATCGTAGGTATCGTACAATATACTTTAATGGGCAAAGCGGATTGGGGAAAACTGTTATCTCGTTCCAAACCTGCCCCTGCCGCGCCGGTTACGACAAGCGGCAAGCCTAAAGCGGTGACAGCGAAAGCGACTTCCGGCGGCGGTAGTGTTGCCAGCCATAGCCATAATGATGATGTCGTCATTACGAATGTGGCAAAATCCGTCAAGCGCAAAGATAAAAAGATGCGCCCGCGCGATAGTTTACAGGCGGACTAAAATTAATTTATCGGTTGTGGTTGGGTGTGGGTGTTGCCCAACCACGATTTTAATAAGAAGGATTTATAACGTATGGAAGAACCGCTTGAGTTTACCGGAGAAAGTGTTGATGCGGCGATTGCCTCCGGCTTACAGCAGCTGAACGCAAAATCAACCGAAGTGTTGGTGGAAGTGTTGGAAGAGCCTTCGCGGGGGGTCTTTGGCATTGGGGCGCGTCCGGCACGAGTACGCCTAAAGCTGATGCGCTCATCCCCGCCACCGCCGCCTGCTCCTGTGGCCGCCGTGCCCGAAGCCCGCGATGAAATCCGGATGGATGATGCCGACGAAGACTACGACGACGAATACGGCGTAGGCGACGCGATGAGCGATGATGATGGAGAAGTTGCGCGGGCTGTTCTGCTGGAACTTATGGACAAAATGAACATGCGCGGGCGTGTCACCGTCCAGCGTGGAACATCTACGGATAAAGACGGCGAAGAAGCCCCCTTCGTGCTGGATATTGAAGGTGCGGATGCAACTTTACTCATCGGGCGGCGTGGCGAAACTTTAGCGGCTCTGCAATATATCACCCGCCTCATCACGAGCCGCCGCCTGGAGCGACGCGCAAATGTGATTGTGGATGCTGATGGGTATAAATCTCGTCGTATGGAGCGATTAGAGCAGTTAGCTACTCGTATGGCGGATGAAGCCGTTGAGACCGGGCGTATCGTTACTTTAGAGCCAATGCCCGCCAATGAGCGCCGCATCATTCACATGACGTTACGGGAGCGCCCAGATGTAGAAACGCGCAGTTCCGGCGAAGGCGACTCGCGTAAGGTGACAATCGTCCCGCTTTAGTACATCGTCGCGTCCTGATGGGTGGTTTCTGGTTGCGCGAATTTAGACAGACCGTAAAAGCACAGGGCGAGTTGCTCTGTGCTTTTTGTAACTTGCAGAGGCTAATATGGCGCACGTTGATTATGTATTGGTGGGGCATATCGCGGCGGATATTCTACCAGAGGGTGGACGAACACTTGGCGGCACAGTAGGCTATGCGGCGGGGGTGGCACAAGCCTTTGGCTTGCGAGTAGGTCTGCTAACCAGTGCCGCACCGGATGACCCTCTTTTGCATGACCTACCGCCGGATGTCGCCGTGCATGTCATCCCCGCACAGGCGACCACGACTTATGAGAATATCTATACTGCCTCCGGGCGTGTGCAGTATGTCCGTGCCACCGCGCAGACCATCACTGCCGCGCACATACCGTCCGCCTGGCAGGATGCACCGCTTGTCCATATAGCCCCCATCGCGGATGAAGTTCATACAAGCGTTATTGCCGCGTTCCCGTTTTCGTCGGTTCTCCTGACGCCGCAAGGCTGGATGCGTCAATGGGATGTTACCGGACGTGTACACTTTAAACGCTGGCTGGACGCCTCTGCACTCCATCGGGCGCGTCTGGTCGTGATGAGCGAGGAAGACATCCGCGAAGTGCCGACGGTAGAGGCGGAATACGCCGCCCACACGCATACGCTCATCATCACACAGGGGGCGCAGGGTGGGCGCTATTATATGGATGGGATACGCTATACTTATGACGCCGTTCCCGCACAGGCCATGATAGACCCTACGGGTGCAGGCGATGTGTTCGCGGCATCCTGTTTGGCGGCGTGGCATCGCACAGGGGATATGCCCTCCGCAATAGCGATGGCCGCCCGTGTTGCGGCGTGGTCGGTAGGACAGGCCGGAGTCCGCGCCAGTATCCCGCCGCCGGAATGGGTAAAGACCAATCTGTAACATGGATGGGCGCGAATTGGTAAAATGGATGTTTATAATCCCACCCCAACCGATATAAAGGGCTGATGTATGATTGAACGCATCTTATTTAATGGTAACATTTACACGCAAAACAGCGACCAACCCAACGTAACCGCGCTGGCGATTAGTGGTGGGCGTATCGTGGCTTATGGGCTGGATGAAGACATCCTGCCATTGGCGACGTTTGATACCATCCAGCAAAATCTGGAAAAACACACGGTTATTCCCGGCCTTACGGATGCTCACATCCACTGGCAATGGACGGCGCGTTCGCTCTATGAAGTTGATGTGTTTGAAGTCCCGTCACGCCATCATGCCGTGCAACGGGTCGCAGACCGCGTAGCGACGACTACTCCCGGCGAGTGGATTACGGGTTATGGCTGGTCGCAGGAATTCTGGCCGGATAAATCCTTCCCGAATGCGAGCTTACTCGACACGATTTCCCCCGATAATCCAGTCTATTTAAGATCAAAAAGCGCCCATGCTGTCTGGGTCAATAGCGTTGCGTTAAAGGCCGCCGGAGTGACCGCCAACACCCCCGACCCGGCAGGCGGGCGCATCGGGCGTGATAGCAGTGGCAACCCGGACGGGATGCTGTACGAAACTGCCGCGCAATTGGTCTTCCAGCACATTACACACCCTGACGTAGAGCAAATCGCGGAGCAGATGCGCGAAGTACAAAAACTGGCGCTGGCATCCGGCTTGACGGGCATCCATGATTATGACGGCCCACGTTGTTTTGAAGCCATGCAATTGCTCCATCAACGCGAGGAACTGCACGTCCGCGTGGTGAAGAACATCAACGCGCCACACATCCAGCACGCGCACGAACTAGGCTTACGCTGGGGGTTTGGGGATGATTGGTTGCGTTTGGGCGGGTTAAAAATCTTTGCGGATGGGGCACTGGGGCCGCGTACTGCGTTGATGGTTGACCCCTATCAAAACGAGCCGGATAACGTCGGCATCCGTGTGACTGAAAAAGATGAAATGCTTGAACTTGTGCGCCGTGCCACCCTGCGCGGATTTCCTTCGACGATTCACGCCATTGGTGATTTAGCCGTGCGCGAAGTGCTGGACGTGTACGAAGCCGTCCGCAAGGAAGAAGCCGCGCACGGTATCCCGCGTGATGCCCGCCGTCATCGCATTGAGCATGTGCAGGTTATCCACCCCGATGACGTGAACCGTCTGGCTGAACTCAATGTGATTGCATCCATGCAACCTATTCATGCCACATCCGACTGGCGTATGGCCGATGACTACTGGGGACGTGAACGCTGTGAACTGGCGTATAATCCGCGTACCCAACTGGATAGGGGCGTGGTGGTCGCTTTCGGCTCAGATTCTCCGATTGACCCATTCGACCCATTACCTAACATCTACGCGGCGGTAGCACGACGCAGGCCGGACGGCGCACCCAGCGCAGAGGGTTGGTATCCGCAGAATAAAGTGACAGTAGAGGAAGCCGTGCGCGGCTTTACCATCGGGCCAGCCTATGCCGCCGGGATGGAAAACCGTCTAGGCCGATTAGCGCCGGGTTATCTGGCGGATTTGGTAGTACTAGACCGCGACATCTTCACGGTGACGCCGGATGAAATTCTGGACATCCGCGTTCATGCAACGATGGTCGGCGGTCAGTGGCGGTACGAAGGGGTTTAGGTTTAATTTTGTGACAAAGCATAGGGGCGCAGTCGGTTTTGCCGCCCCTATGGGGAAAATCTGTTTTAGGCGTGTTCCTGTAGCCGCTATGACTGCTCGATGCCTTCTTGCAGAGTCTTTGTGCGGTTGCGGTAAGTCTCGAACTTGGCTTGTTGCTCTGCATAACGTTTGGCAAGCACTTCCAGACGGCTGAAGATAGGTGTTAAAACCTGGTTGCCGTATTGCGTCAGGCGTACACGCTCTTTGCTGGTCAGGCTATCTAATGCCTGATGATATGTCGCCACCAGTTTATCCATGCGGGCGTTAAAGTCATCTTTTAGGTCACGGGTGATGCGGCGATAGTGGCGCAGGGCGTACACGCCACCAACTGCCGCCAGGGGTGCGGCCAGCATAAACGCCGGGAGTGCGAAAGGCGCGGCGCCTACACCAATCAACGGGCCGGGTGTGCCAACAGATGCAATCAGCGCGATGATGGTGCCGCTGATACCGGCTAGTGACCACGTTGTAAACCCGCTCATGCTAACGTTGAAATCGCGTTGGAATTCGTCCACTAATGACCCACTGGAATAACTCTTGAGTTCACTTTCCGCAATGCGGATAGCTTCTTCCAAGCCTTCGCGCTGTTCCGCGTAAATGTTCGCGTCCAACCCGGCGATTTCCTCCTGCTCTAGCAGTTCAATCAGCTTATTCAGGCGTTCAATCACACTGCGCCAATAGATTCGACTCTGGTCAATCACAGCGTTGATATAACTATTGGTTGCGTTATTAATATCACGCAAGGCTCGCCCAACAACCACATCCTGGAATTCCGCCTGGAGCTTTTCCCGACTGGTGCTACGCCCTAACTTACGCATAGAGAGGTTATTTTCGATAAAGGTAATCCCACGAGAACGCATCCCAATGAGTACAGTATCCACATCCGCGCGTGCAGAGGTCAGTTGGCCGTCCAGTCCGAGTGACTGCGCCCTCAGTTCACTTTCTACCTCTTTAACTTTGGCCGTATCTGCCCGCACAAGGTCGGCACGGGTTTGGATGAAGTCATAATGCCCGTTGATGATCTTCTGCCCGGTTTCTAGCTGTGCCAGGAGCTTCTGCTTGGTGGGTGGGGCGCTGGCAAGCAACCCGCGCAGGTGCGCCCGCACTGCGTCCACGCCGCCCCGCTCGCCGCTACCTTCCATCCGGGAGGCTAGGGCTTCCTTTGCAGAGACCATAAAGATGAGCGGTTGAATGTTGAGGTTTTCTTTCACCTGTTGCTCGATGAAGCGGCGCACAGTCTTTTGTTCCTCAGCTTCCAGCAAATCGACCTGATTCACCACCAGGATAATCTTTTTGCCGTAGTTCTTAGCCATCTCAAGATAGAGGCGTTCCGTGTTGGCAAAAGCGCGTTTAGCTGACAGTACAAAAATCACCAGGTCGCTACGATGTAAAAAGTCTTTGGCGATGCGTTCATGTTGTTGGAAGACCGAACCTGTGCCCGGTGTATCCACAATAGCGACGCCCGGCGCGCCTGTGTTGGGATGCGCCCACACCCGCAAACCGCCTTCTTCCTGGACTTTGGGCTTTAGCTCCGGCGTTTCGCTATAGCGGATGAGTTCAATCACTTCGGTGGTCGGTGTGATGCCCGTCGGCAACACATCCGCACCGATCAACGCATTAATGAACGACGATTTACCCGCGTTGAACTCCCCAATCACCACCACAAGATAGAACATCTCGCGCAAATCGTTGGCGACTTCCTTCAGGCGTTTACGGTCAGTTTCGGACGTTTCGCCCATCTCTGCCAATGATGCAGAGACCTCGATGAGTAAATCAATCATACTTTCGCGCATGGCCGCTAATGGGCCAGATAGCACCTGAACATTGTTGCTCATGTAATCCTCTTTATCTGTGTGCTTAGCGCCCGAATAACGCGCGGCGCTTGCCGAGTTTAGTCAGGTCGCCTTCCACGCTGACCATCTCGCGCTCGATGCTTTGTAATTGGTTAAGTTGCTCTGTTTGGATTTGCGTCTGTGTTTCGACTAGGCGCGTTAAAGGCCCGACAACATCGTGGCGTAGTTGCATCCCGTAATCGACTTGTTTGGCCGCCGCTTTAGCGATGATTTCAATGTATTGTTGGCCGAGCTTGTTCAGATGGTTTTTATACGCCGTGCCGATGAAGTATCCCGCAATAGGCATGGCAAACACGCCAATCATCGCCATCGCCAGCAGGATGATAAACACGGTCAGGTTAAATTCCGTCAATATCATCGCAATCATCCCGCCGATGACGACTAACAGCCACACCGCCAGCGCAAAACGAACCGAACGTACCGTAGCATCCAGCTTTTCTGTCTCCTGTGTACGTGCGGCTTGCTCGATGGTTTCAAGTTGTGGGCGAATAGTCTGTAATGCGCTACGGTCATAGCTCATCGGGGCGCGGATGTTGCCAATCACTTTATCCTTGATGGCCTCTGGCAAAGAGGTGATTTCCCGGTTAGCATATTTGACCAAATCATCTGTATCTTGGAGGTCTTTCCCTTCCAGGCGCGGGCCGAGCTTGTTGGAAACTTCCGGTAGCTCGTCGATAGGTTCATATGCTTTAAAACGCTCGAACGCTTGCCGTGCATATTTGGGCTTGGCATCTTTGCGGAATAAGCTCCCCAGCCCGACGACATCCACCAGACCAATGCGAAATGAGCCAAACGTGCGCGCCATCTGGAATGTGTCCCGGATGGCGTGTGCACCACGTTCGCCTGCTTCGGTGAATTTGGCTTCAATCGCCGCGTTGCTCTCGCGGACAATCTTTTCCCCTTCGCGCCGATAAGCGGCTAACTGTGCCTCGACGTTCTGCGCGATGCCTTGATATTGGTCAAGCACGGCTTGGTTTGCTTTTACAGAGGCTAGTGCGACATGATGGACGTTCTGCGCGATTTGTAGCGGCGTCTGGAGCTTTTGCTTCAGGCGTTGCACGTCATCCAGTTGTTCATCGATGTAACGCTCGAAGTTATCGAGTCCACTTTCTGTCCATTTTTCTGTGTCCAACGTGCCATTCTGTCGTGCTTCCCCGCCGATTTTGGCGGAAAGCATCCAGACTTCCGGCTTGGTCTTCAGATGGTCTTGGCTTTGTGTTTGTACATATTCATAGACCTGGTCGCGCTGTTCGGGTGTTAGCAAATCCGCTTGATTAATGGCGATAATCACCTTTTTGCCATATTCCCGTAGTTCTTGCATATAGTCTAAATTGCGCTGGGTCATCGCCTGGGTGGAAAGCATCGTCAGGATAACGACATCGCTTCGATGTAAGAACTTGCGCGTAATTTCCTCGTGCTTTTGGAACACGGATTCTAAACCGGGTGTATCCACAAAGCTGACCTTACGAAGCAGGGGGGAGGGGTAGAACACAGTCTCGACATCACCGCCGCCCTCCATACGTTGCTGTTCATCACCGTAGCGTAAAATGCTGATGCGGTCAGTCGTGGGTACAGGGCCGACGCTGAGCAATTCTTTCTGGCCGCATAACGCATTAATCAAGCTGGATTTGCCGGAGCTAAAAGGCCCGACAAACACCATTAAAAAAGGGTGGTCAGCATGGAACAGCGCATCGCGTACTTGCGAAACGCGATCTTCCCCGATGGCTTCAATTTTGGGCAATAGCTCCAGTAACTCGTTAATCAACACATATTCGCGCTGACGAATAGCTTCGTAGTCTGCCACTAGCTTTGTCTCTTGCGCGTCTTGCGTCGCATCTTGTGTGTGGATGTCGTCTGTCAAGTTCACACCTGCTTCCTTACAAATGGTGAATACAAATCGTGAACGTTTATTAGATACACTATACACTATTGCGCGGGGTGCTTCCAATGATGAACGCTCGGCGTTTTCTCATCAGATTATCAGTAAAGCGGATTATAGCCTAACCGCGCCTTTTGCTATAATCCGTTAGGCAAATGCTAATCAAATTAAGCCTGTAAGCAACCACAAGGAGAAAGAACAATGGCACGTCCTGGCATGAAGGTAGGGCCAAATGAACACACCGTTCAACACGAGATGCTCACAGTGGGCGCAACCGCCCCTGATTTTACGCTCATAGCGCCGGATTTAAGCCCGCGTACATTGACAAATTATGACGGTAAAGTAAAAGTGATTAGTGTTGTGCCTTCGGTGGATACGGGTGTTTGCTCCGCACAGACCCGGCGCTTTAACGCAGAGGCCGCGACTTTAGGTGTGGAGATTGCCGTATTAACCGTCAGTGCGGATTTACCCTTTGCACTCAAGCGGTATTGTGGCAACGAAGGCATTGAAAATACCGAGACTCTTTCCGCTCATCGTGATATGAAATTTGCGGATGACTACGGCGTACACGATGTCGATTGGCGCGTGTGCCAACGGGCGGTCTTTGTGCTGGATAAAAACAACATTGTCCAACATGCGGAATATGTGCCCGTCATTGGTGATGAAGTGGATTTTGATGCCGCGCTATCAAAAGCAAAATCACTTACTTAAACTTTGCATCACGGGTAGAAGCATGGGATAGGTGGTGCTTCTATCCGATAAAAATACTTCCAGCACCTACATCATAAAACGGTCAAAATTAAGGACACATCATGACAGATATTCGGATGCAACGGCTGGCTAAACTGCTGGTCAATTATAGTGTAGATGTTCAATCCGGTGAATGGGTGAACATCGCCACCGATGCAAACGCGCTTCCATTGGCGCGACTTGTATACCAACAGGTGTTACAGGCGGGCGGTCATCCGACCATTCAATTTGCTGATGAAGCTATGGCGCGTGAATTCTTCCGTAATGGCACAGACGAACAACTGGACTGGATGAACCCCGCCCTCAAGCTATCTATGGAGCAAGCCGACTGCTACATTAATCTGCGATCAACGGCCAATACTCGCGCCATGACCAGCATTGACCCTAAGCGTCTGCAACGCCACGCGACCGCCCGTCGGCCTATAATGCAGACCTACATGAGCCGTGCCGCCGCAGGTGTATTCAAGTGGGCGTTGACGCAATACCCGACGGAGGCCAGCGCCCAGGAAGCCAACATGAGCCTTGAGGAATATGAAGACTTTGTATTCAGCGCGACCTACTGCGACAAAGAAGACCCTATTGCGGAGTGGATGAAGGTTGAAGCGGAACAACAAAGCAAGGTGGATTGGCTGGCGGGCAAGGACAAGATTGTGCTGAAGGGGCCAAATATTGACCTGAGCCTGAGCATCGCCGGGCGTAAATTTATCAATGCGGGCGGGCGACGCAATATGCCAGACGGCGAAATCTTCACGGGGCCAGTGGAAGATAGCGTCAATGGTTGGGTGCGCTTCACTTATCCCAGCATTGTCAGTGGGCGTGCTGTCAGTGGCATTGAACTCACCTTTGAAAACGGCAAAGTGGTTAAAGCCAGCGCGGAACAAAACGAAGATTTGTTGATGGCTCAACTAGACACCGACGCAGGTTCACGCTATTTGGGTGAATTCGCCATCGGCACTAACTTTGGTATTCAACAATTCACCGGGAACATCCTCTTTGATGAGAAAATCGGTGGGAGCATCCACATGGCTATCGGCCAGAGCTACCCGGATACAGGCGGCAAAAATCAGAGTGCCGTCCACTGGGATATGATTTGTGACATGCGGACAGAGAGCGAAATCCACGTTGACGGCGATTTATTCTACCGCAACGGGCAATTCACGATTTAGAAGCTAACACGGGGCGGAATGTCACAATTTCGCCCCTGTTAGCTTCAACGACTAATCCAACACCAACGAGACATCATCCCCTTGTTTTTCTGCGAGTGTGCCACGTAGCTCGAATAACTGGTCACGCAGGGCGGCGGCCTTTTCAAACTCCAGGTTCTGCGCCGCTTTCTTCATCTCTTTTTCCAGTTCCTTAATCATCGTGTGCAAATCCTTGACAGGCAACGCGCTGAAGTCTGCGGTTGCGCTGGTGGATGTGTCGCTGTTCTCCTGCACCATGGCCTTCACGCGGTCTGTCAAATCACGGACTTGTTTCATAATCGTCTGTGGCTCGATATTGTGTTTTTGGTTGTGCTCATGCTGAATCTGGCGGCGGCGCTCAGTCTCATCCAGCGCGAATTGCATGGCAGGCGTCATGTTATCCGCATATAGCAGTACCGTGCCCTCGATGTGCCGTGCCGCCCGCCCGATAATCTGGATTAATGCGCTGGCACTCCGCAAAAAGCCTTGCTTATCCGCATCTAAAATGACGACGAGCGAGACTTCCGGTAGGTCAATCCCCTCACGCAACAGGTTAATGCCGACGAGCACATCGTAAATGCCTAAGCGTAAATCGCGTAGAATTTCGACACGTTCGATGGTGTCAATCTCTGCGTGCAGATATTGTGCCTTAATGCCTGTCTCGTTTAAGTAACCGGATAGTTCTTCCGCCATACGTTGGGT
>DAIMZF010000055.1:0-20060 GCA_036734085.1 Aggregatilineales bacterium | reverse complement strand
TTGCGCGTGCCGTCAATGTCGGTGGTGAAGATGTCTTCCTTACTATACAGGGGCAAGGCCGCCGCCGTATGGATGACGATATTAACGCCTTGCATGGCCTCATCGACTTTGGCGCGGTCGCGGATGTCGCCCGTTACTTCGGTGATTTGGGGGCGTTCTGGATAGTCAAACGGCTGTAAATCCAGCGAGACCACGCGATGACCGCGTGCCAGCAGGTAACGGGCGATATTGATGCCTAAAAATCCCGCCCCGCCCGTGATGAGATAAGTTTTGCTTGCTTGTGTCACTGTTATGCTTGCTCCGTGTATTTTGTTAAGAACGTCCGCTATTGTAGGTGGCGGTCAACAGAATGTGTAGGGATTATTTAAGCTGGCATTAGGCGCGGCTCATTTAAGCGTGTTACGGTTAACCGTATGAGTCTCCTAAAAAACAAAAAGAAGCGTATTATGCCTATCCTGATTTTCCTGATATTGGCGGTCGTTGGTTATTTCGCCGCCGTCTTCGTGGTTATCCCCGCCATTAGCCCAAGACCAACTAACTTAGGGGTGACAGATGGCGCACTGCGCCCGTGCCCGCCATCGCCGAACTGTGTGAATAGCCAGGCCACCCGCCCGATGCACGCCATCCCGCCTATCCCGATGAACGGCACGCCGCAGGAAGCCCAAGCCCGCATTGTGAGCATCCTCAACGACCTGCCGCGCACGGAAATCATCACACAGCGCGATGGTTACATCCATGCGGAAGCACATTCCGCGTTGATGCGGTTTGTAGATGATGTGGAATTCTACTTTGACACGGACGCCGGGCTGATTCATTTTCGCTCGTCGGCCCGTTTTGGCTATAGCGATGCCGGGGTTAACCGCCGCCGGATGGAAAACATCAGCGCGGCCTACAACAGCCGCTAGAGTCGCGCCTTGTGGCAAATGAGCGTATATTTAAAGTTATACGCTCAAGATAGCCACAGGAGGCAATTTATACCATGCGGTTTTTTATACTTTTTGCGCTGTTTTTGTTGCTGGCGCTACCCGTCGGCGCACAAGAAGATGAAGACACCCCCACGCCTGGCGCTACACAGAATTTTTCCGACTTGTTGCGCCTTATCCCCCTGACTAACGATTTGCAGAGAACATATATCGAGTATGGGGACATCCGCGCCGCCGAGTCGGGGCGGGGCATTATCCCTTATGCTTCCTGGTCGGAGTTTGACCGCGACCAAACACGCCGCCGGTCTTTGTGGGTCAATTCCGTTGGCCTGGCTGGTGGGGAGTTTATGTACCTTGACCTCAGCATTAGAGAGCTGGGTATGATGCCGGACATCATGGGTTTTGATTTCTTTGAGATTGACCGTTCGCTTGAATTTGGATCGCCACCCGCACAGGGGTTTATCCTGCAAGGCGACACCATCGACGTAACATCGGTTGATTCCGCGCATGTTGCGCGTGATTACACACAACAATCCCTGTCGGATTTGCCCGCGTGGTGTGGCGCGGTGGGTTGCACAGAGGGCAACCGAACGGATTTTGCCAACCTTGAAATGAGCAATATCTTCGGTGGGAGATTCGGGCAACAGCCCCCGCTTGCAATGATCCCTGAAGATGGGATTGTGTTTGCTTCGTCGGACTTTGACCTGTTGCAGTCTATGGCGCTGGCACATACCGAACAGGTCGATTCTATGCTGGCTGTGCCAGACATCGCCGCATTGGTGAATTCACTCGATGGCTACGGCAACTTACGCCACGCTATGTTAACAACTTCTATAATGTCATTGGGGGATGGTGGTTTACCCGAATTTTTGCTTGACCCCGCGCTAGACCTCAACAATATCACATCCGAGCCGATGGCCGGGTTGCCGCCGTACTATTTTATGGCCATCGCAGATTTGTTCACGGAGGAGGAGCAAAACGCCGTTATCGCGCTTAGTTTCTTCAGCGCGGATGATGCTCAAGCCGCCGCCAATATTCTGCCGGAACGCTTAAACACGACAGGTTCTGTGAGGGCTACAGGTGTATGGACAGATATATTGGCAGAGCGCGATATTACCCCACAGACGCCGGAGGTGTTGGCCTATCCTGAGTTGGGGCGATGGGTGGTTGCGCTGTCCTTTACGTATCCGCCAGCCACTGACGAAGATGAATTTGGCCAGGTGACAGGCGGCAGTTGGGGCTTTTCGTTCTTCCGTTCTGCGCTATTCATCCGTGATTTAGAATGGCTGAAAATCGGAGAGTAGAAACGCCATAAGCGAGGCATGATGTACGGCTAGATCATGCCCCGCCCGATGATAGGGTGTTATCCGCGTCGGTTGGGTGGGTTCTCGTAACGCTGGCGAATTTGCAGGTTCACCACCCGGTCATCCCGCCCGTAACGCATCTGGCTGGTATGGCGGATTTGCTCCGCGATGGCGCGTTCTTCGGCGCGGTTGTCGGGCAACGTCCGCACGGGGAAGGGGGGCATGGCGTCGCCGTCCACCAGCATCTTCGCAAGCGTGTAATAGTTGGGCAGGTTGATGAGGTC
Source organism: Aggregatilineales bacterium (assembly GCA_036734085.1). GTDB lineage: Bacteria > Chloroflexota > Anaerolineae > Aggregatilineales > Phototrophicaceae > J038. The sequence continues at coordinate 17,549 of DAIMZF010000055.1, read as the reverse complement.
GTTCTCGCCGTACACTGGGTAGAATTCCTGCGCCAGAAAGCGGGCGTCGTTGATGCCCACGCGGAAGCTAAGCAACGTGCCGACATTGCCAAACACCGCTTCGCGGATGCTGGGCGTTAACTGGCTGATGAACTGATTGGCGACGGTCAGCGCGACACCGTACTTGCGCGCTTCCGCCAGCATGGTGCTGAATGTGGGTGTGGTGAAGTTGTGGAACTCATCCACATACAGACAGAATAAGCGGCGCTGGGCTTCCGGCATGTTGGCACGGCTGAGCGCGGCGATAAAAATTTGGGGCATGAGGATTAAGCCTAAAAAGTGGCTGGCCTCCGGCCCCATGCGGCCTTTGGCTAAATTGACCAACAGGATTTTGCCATCGTTCATAATGCCTTTTAAATCGAGCGCGTTTTCGCTCTGGCCGATGATGTTCCGCATCACGCGGTCGTTGACAAAGCGCCCGAACTTGCTGGTTACATAGTCCAGCATGTCGCCATCGCCCATGCGCGCCAGGTTGGGCGATACATCCGTCCAGTAGGATTTAACGATGGGGTCGGTGGCGAGCTTGAGGCATTCCTCACGGAAGTTTTTATCCGTCATAATGCGGATGACCTCAATAAAGGTACTGCCTTTAATGTCCATCGCCAGCAACATGCTATTCCGCACGACGTTCTCGAAGCGTGGGCCAATCATGCCGATGCGGTTAGGGTCGAACAGCACGTACAGCAGGCCGATGAAGTCCGAGATGACGATGTTCTGCGCGTAAGTGCCCTGTACGTCCAGGATGTTCAGGCCGATAGGCCGCGATACATCGCCGGGATCAAACAGGATGACATCATGGCGGCGGTGCGCGGGAATGCGACTGAGCAGGTTTTCTACCAGGTCGCCGTGCGGGTCGATGACGGCGACACCGTGCCCGGCTTCGATGTCTTGCAGGGCTAAATTTTGTAACAGGGTGGATTTACCCGTGCCCGTGCGCCCGACGACGTAAGTATGGCGCAGTTTGTCGCTGTTCGTCTGGCGGATTTCCGCAGGTTTGCCGCGTATCGGCACGATGCTTTCCCCGATGACCGTGCCTGTTTCCGGCAGGCGTTGGGGCAGTTGCGCCACGCGCACAGGGGAGGTGGGCACACCGGGCAGGCCATCGACGCCGAGTACGGGCAGGCGGATGGCGGTCAGCGTTTCCATCGGCGTGAGCAGATAGCGCCAGCGCGCCAGGCCATCCGGCGCGGCGGTATAGCCCCAACGCTCCGCGCTGATTTCCTGCATGGTGCGGGCGGCGGCTTCGACCTCATCCTGTGTGTGGGCGGTCTGCACGCGGAACACGGACGGGCCGAATAATTCCAGCCCGATTAAATCCGGCAGGGCGGGGTCTAAATAGGTGGATGCGCCGACGCGGGTCTGGACGATGAAGGGTAACGATTGGATCGTGCCGAAGAAATCCTGATAGACCTGTGCGGCGGCCTGATTCGTGGCGGATTGCTCCAACTGCACCACAAGGTTACTAGGCGGCGTGTACTCCCGCGTGCCGTTGCTCCGGTGGTTCTGGGAAATCATCTTCTCGATGGCGGCGCGTTCCCACGCGAAAACGTCTGTCGGATGAAAGTAAGTTTCCATGATTGCGCCGCCGGGATGGTCGGCAATCATGCGGAGCAGGCGGTGCATGTTGCCGGTATACGTGGCGAACGGCTGGACGCGGTACAGGCCATCGAGCGTATTGCCGTTGGATTCCGCCCGGACGACCTGCGCGGCGCTGACGATGGGCAACGGTTGGCGCACATAGGCCAGTTCATCCGGGTGGATGATTGGCTCGTAGGTGTAAATCTGTTGCGTCTGGAAGGGCAACAAATGGCGGACGACATGCCAGATATTGAGCGCGGTTGCCTCCGCGACTGTGGCGGAATTGGCCTCCACCCGGCAGATAAGGCACACGGTCAGGCGGCCATCGCGCCCGATGTAACGCCATGTGAAGTGGGGTTGCGCCATGAATTCGTCCACGCGATGCAGTCCGATGAGGAATTCCGCCATCTGGTGCTGCATAGAGGGGATGTGCGCGGCGATGTGTACCCCTGCCAGACGCACCGCGAAGTAAGCGTTATACACCTCCGCCGGGCGGCGGGTGAGTGTATCCGGCGCGATGGTGGTGTTGGCCTGCTCCACGCAGATAAACGGCGTTTGCTCCATGCGGCGGCGCACGCCTTCTGCGGCTACGGTGTCCTCACCGGCGCGGAGTAACGCCTCCGCACGGGCGTAATGGCCTTCGGCCAGGTCAACTTCTGTGAGCAGGCGCTCGGCTTCCGGGCGGAGGGCGAGTGCATAGGGCGGGCACTGCCTGACCAACGGCGTGAGGATGGCGCGGGCGGCGCTCCAGTGGCGTTGGGCAATGCGGACACGGGCGACGATGAGCAACGCGGCGGCGTCCTGTGCGTCCATGCCCAGCAAGGTATGGGCGATGTGGTTGGCGCGGTTTAGCCTGCCGGATACCACCGCGACGGCGGCGGCTTCCAGTTGGCTATGGCGGAAGGCTTCGCGGCGGGACTGGTAGTTTTCCGCCCATTTTTTAGCCGACTTCAAAAACGGCCAGAAGCGGTCGGCCATCGCCCACTGTTGCCCGTCACTCAGATAATCCAGCAGGGCGCGGGCAGTGGGCTTGGGCAGGCACGTAATGGCGGAAGCCGGGCGAGCCTCCAGTAATTGACAGAGGGCGACAGGCGCTTCTTCCAGATGTGCCAGACATACGGCCAGCCACATAAAATCGTCGTCTGTGGCGAAGTCCGCGCTGGTCAACGTGAGGTAATGCGCCCGTGCCGCTTCCCAGTCTTGGGCGTCGCGGCTGGCTTCGGCCTGCCCCTGAATTTTGATATAGTGCTGGTAGGCGGCTTCTTTTTCCAGCTTATGCAGTTGGTCAACCAGCGAAGAATTGCTGGCGGCAGGGATTTGACGGTCATTCAGCAGGGTGTAAATCCAATTAATCATGGCCTGTGGGTCTGCGCTGGCTTCCGCGACCGCAATCAACCCGGAGATTCCATACAGGCGCATATCTGCGCGGGGAAAGCCGTAACGGTCAATCGGCACTCTGGCATCCGTTGCGGATTTTTTCTGGCTTAAAAAGCGCGTTAAAGTCGGGAACTTGGGCGGCTTGATTTGATCGCTGAATTGCTTATAAACACGGCCTAAATCCTTGAGGATGGCGCGTTTTTGCGCGGCATCTTCGCGGTAATCGCGGATGTTCTGCCGCACAATGTCGTAATTGCTGGCGGCGACGCCCAGTTCGCCATTCAGCAGGGCGGCATCCGCAAAGCGGGCGCGGACTTCCGGCAGAAGTTGGAGCTTCTTCATCTTTGCCAGTTTTTTGAAGGTATCCGTCGGCTTGTCCGCACGCAGTTCATTATCAAGGAAGGTAAGCAGGTGTTGGAGCGAATCGCCGCCGACTTTATCCCATGTTTCCAGCATATCGGGCATGGTGTTATCCGCTTTTTCGCACCATTCCAAAGCGGCGCGGAAGTTATTCTGCCGTTTGCAGATTTCGATGAGCAAGACCAGCGCCTCCCGGTACATGGGGTCATCCACCTGCACGGCGTTGACCACTTTTAACAGCGAAGCATGGCCGAGTTCCAGTTCTTTGGCGGACGGTGCGCCGGGTGCATCATTACGAGAGAAGAGCGACTCCCGGCGTGGGCGGTTCATCACGGCGACAATGGCCTGCCCCAGCAGGAAGTGAAACGACAAGAAGTAATCTGCTAAGGGGATTAAACTATCCAGATTTTGCCGCACTTTAGCGGGCGCTTCGTCTAGCTCATTGGCCTGTTGCTTCAGGTAAGCCTCCATTTTATTCTGGAGGGCTTGTGTATGGGGCAAAGCTCCCGGCGGGGGCGGTGTGCCCAGTGCATCCAGTGACTCCGCGATATGCTGGCTGATGGCGTGATTGCCGCTATCCGGGTTGAATTGCTGGACTAAAATTTCCAGCCGCAGGATGTGGGCTTCCGCCGTGCGATGGGCGGCGACGTAATCCGCAAGAGATTTCAGCGCGTCATCAAGGCGATTATCCTCAATCAGGGTGTTAAAAGTGTGTCGTTGGTCGTTAGGGGTGAGGCTCATGGCGCTGTTCCTCCGTTTTGAATAAAGAGCATGTTTTACATAATATAGAAATTTTGACATTTGTAAATATTTGTAGACAATTAAATAACAAATTCAAACCAAAGACAAACAGAGATACATCATTACGCTCCGGCGCTTTTTTCCTCAAGGGCATATTTACACTTTAAGCGATATAATCGCAGTAGTTTTGTGGAGCAGATGAGGAGGACGCGATGCGTCGAATAGTTGCGATAATACTTGTGCTGGTGGTTGGGCTGGCCGGTCATGCGTCCGCGCAAAGTAGCGATGACCGCATCTTTGAATCGCCGGAGGGCGGCATCCGCTTTTTAGTGCCGAACCGTTGGTCGGTGGCTGATGGGATGCTGGACGGTGGGTTTTATATCGAGATGGCCGACCGGGACTTCGGGGCGCTTTCGTTATTTGATGCAGGCCGTTACTGTGGGTTTCCCGGTGTGGGGTTTTTATCCTGCGAACCTACATCACGGGAAGCACTGACTTATTATATCCAGTTGAGATACCCCCAAATTGCAGGGACGATTACGGAAAGCTCATTTATTATCCAAAATGGCATAGAATACTTCATCCGTGCGGATAACCAGATAGGCATTAAGCCGTTAGCACCGGGCTATTTAGCTATTCTGGATTGGTACCCGGCGCGTGATGAGGCCGAAAATGCGTTGTTCCGCCGTGTGCTGGAAACCCTGGAACTGACACGGCCTATTGTGACGTTCAGCCAGCCGTTGGAGGACTTCCTGAATGAAGGCTTTGAGGAAGAATTGCCTGTATTCGAGATTCCGCCGGAAGAAGGCACGGAGGTTGAACCTATTGAAGAAGAGGTGATTGTGCCGCCGGAGCCAGTCATCCCGACGCCGCTACAGTTGCTCATCAACGCACGGATTGACCTGGAAACGCTGGCCGGGCTGACCGTTGGCGCAGAACGTCCGCAAGGTTGGACGGGCAATACCAACTCCGCCGACCCGGATTTAGCGATTACAATTCGGCTGGACTTAGAGACATTAGCCCGCACGCTCATCGGTGAGGACATCCCAGCGGGGTGGTTTGGTGTTGTCGCCAGTAGCTCGTATGCCATCGCCCGCGACATTCGCCACGACTTAGAGCTATTGGCGGATGCCGTAGAGCTTGCGCCGCGCCCGGCGAACTGGGCGGGCGGCTCCGCATTGCTCCGGTGTGACCGCACCACGCAAGCCCTCATCAGCCTGCTGGAAGAATCGACCGACTTCACGCTCCAGGCTGACCGCACCGCGCCGGACTTCTGCGCGGTTGCCAGCCAGGAAGCCACCGTCTTTACAGAGCGATTTTTAGGCGGGGCGTTCACGGTCGCGCCGACGGTCGCCACTGGTGAGCCGCGCATCACGGCGGGGGATGCTGTGGGCTTCATTAACCTGGCGGGAACGGTACGCGGCGGTATCTTCCCGCAGAACGAGCGCATTGAAATTATCGCACGTCAGCCGGGCGATAGCGCAGTGTTGATGCTGGTGCGTGGCATCGGCTTTGAATTATTTGTGGATTACCGCAATACCAACATCACAGAGGCGCAGTTTTTAGCCCTGCGGAGTGTGGGCGGCCTGCGGGTAGACCCACGCTGTAGCGCTTCGTGGTGCGGGTAAGTGCGTTAGCGGGGTGACAGGGACGAGAGCTTCATCACAACGTCCCGGCACAATGACGCCATAAACCCCTCTGCGGGGCAGGCATGAACGCGGTCTGATACATAATCAACCGCGTTTTTGCGTTCTACCCGCAGGCCAATTCTGCCGAACACGGTGTTGATGATACGCACATGGAGCGTGTCGGCCTGATGCTCGTAGGGGAATACCTGTGTCGCCAAGCGCACGCTGTCGTTTAACCATTGCCTGTAGGCGGCGTCAAAATCCGGCTGTGCGGCCATCGCGCGGAACGCCCACATATTCAGCATATCCGCGAAGCTATTGACGGCATAATCCAACTCGACATCTTTTAAGCCAATAGCGGGATTAGCGGCGACCAACGCGGCACTAAACGCGCTGACGATGGGTGTTATCGCGGAGAGGGCGTCCGGTGTGGTGGTGTCCCTCAGGGCGGCGCTGAGGGCGGCGGCGCTCAGGGTGGCGGCGCTGATGGCAGCGGTATGGATGCTGGTTAAAATATCGGGCGGCAGGCCGTCGATGCTGGCTAACTCGGCGGCGTGCTTTGGCTCGAAGAAGGCCAAACCAAAGGATTCTGGTAGATGATGCAGGGCGCGATACGCCCGAATGGGTATCAATTGCCGGGATGCGCCCTCAATCATCAATTGCACGGGGATTTACCCAATCACTCAGCCGCTTAACGGCCACATCACGCGGACATCCAGCGCAAGGTCGGTGTTTAGGGTTTGCTCGCGGATGGCGTCGGCGTGGCGATAGTACGCGGCGGCGGCAATCATGGCGGCGTTATCCGTACACAGGTTTAAGGGCGGGTAGCGCACGGGCAAATCTGTCTGGCGCTTCATCAAGGCACGCAGGCGGCTGTTGGCGCTCACCCCGCCGGAGAGGAAGACTTCCGTCACGCCATGTGCTTTGGCGGCACGGGCGGTTTTTTCCACTAGAATTTCGGTCAGGGCTTCCTGAAAGCTGGCGGCGACATCGTTAATGGATACATCCGCACGCAGTTGGGCTTTCTTTTCCGCGCCGCGTTGCCGCCGCGCCGCCGCGCTGGGCTGGACGGTGACTTCGCGCATGACGGCAGTTTTAAGACCGGAAAAACTGAAGTCGTAACTGCTATCGCGCATGGCACGCGGGAAGTCGAAGGCGGAAGCGTTGCCCATGTGCGCGGCGCTTTCAATATTCGGCCCACCCGGAAACGGCAACTCCAGCAGGCGGCCTACTTTGTCGAAGGCTTCGCCCGCCGCGTCATCAATTGTGCCGCCTAAGCGTTCGTATTCGCCATGATTTTTCATCAGCAATAGCTCGGTATGGCCGCCACTGACAATCAGCACCAGCACCGGGAACTGTGGTTCGCGGAAGGGCTGGGTGAGCCATAGGGAATACACATGGCCTTCCAGATGGTTGACGCCAATCAACGGTTTACCGGAGGCCAGCGCCAACCCTTTAGCATAGTTAATGCCCACCAGCAAAGAACCGACCAAGCCCGGCCCTTGTGTGACCGCGATTGCATCAATCTGGTCGATGGTGAGCGCGGCGTCGCTTAAAGCCTGGCTGACCACCGGCACGATTTGCTCCACATGGGCGCGTGAGGCAAGTTCCGGGAAGACGCCGCCGTATTCGGCGTGCAGGTCAATCTGTGAGGCGACGACATTACTACACATCGTCTTGCCATCAATGACGACGGCGGCGGCGGTTTCATCGCAGGATGTTTCAATTCCGAGAATATACATAAGGGGCGCGGCGCTTACGACTTCTTCTTGCCGATGCGACGCAGACCCTGATAGGACGGGTTGCCCTGCACTTCTATCCAGCGGGCTTCGCCGCCGTCGGTGTGCCATTCCACCACATGCAGGCCGTTGGCGTTCTGGTACTCGAAGCTGGGGGGCAGGTTGAACAACATCTGCCGGACGACGCCGATAAGCTCCTTACGTTTTTCGCCTGCACGCACGACGAAATAATTGCCGGGAACCCATTCAAACTCAATCGGCATTCCGTTCCAGTTGCCTTCCATCTGGATAGGCGGCTCTGCCTGGATGCAGTTCATATAAATGCTCTGTAGGCGGTTCTTCCATAAGGTATGGTTGATGCGCTCCTCAATGTAGTATGGGCGCGGCTCTGGTGTAGAATAGAACCATCTGCGGGCATCGGTAGCCATAGGATTATTCTCCGTTGATTCTGCTAAACGTTTATGATGTAACTATACCGATGAAATACCCGGATTGCCAGATTCCGATTTTACACATGAGGGATAATGCGTTTAACGCTATAATTATGCTATAGTTGTGTACCAACAAGCTGTTATTTGTAATTTTGAGAAGGCCCATGACGCGCACAGATAGTATCCAGAAAATTAACCACCTGCTTGGCATTGAACTTGCCGGACGCTGGATTGAGACCGAATGGACACCCACCCGCAAGGAGCAGAACCTCATCACTTTATGGATTGATGAAGTGAGCACGAACCAAGCGGTTGTCAAACAATTAGAACCCCATACGCCGATTGCGGACGGGTACTTCTTTGAAGAAACACGCATTTTGCCCAACCAACCGGGCGTTGCGGTACATTCCGCGACGTACAACGGGGAAATTACCTACCGTACAGGCGCGTATGTATTCCGGTTTGTGAAGGAAGAAACCGACCAGCAAGTTGAAGTTCTGGTTGTCTCCGCTTACCATACCGATCACGGTGATTTGGTGGTGCTGGGCTGTATGCCGGAAGATTTTGTGACGGTTTGGCGTTCCTTCGAGCATGAGTGTGACCGACTGGCACATCCCCGCGCCCGTGTGACGGTTATCGGCGGGCGTGCGGGGTCGTTCGAGCCTGTGGTGGATTGGGACGATGTGATTCTGCCGGAAGACCTGAAGAACGAACTGCTCAACGATGTGCAATCCTTCTTCACAAAAGGCATTGATATTTACCAACGCCTGAAGTTAAAGCCCTTCCGTAAATTGCTGTTGGCGGGCGTGCCCGGCACGGGGAAGACCATGCTGTGTAATGCGCTGGCAAAGTGGGCGCTAGCGCGGGACTATCTGGTGATTTATGTGTCCAGTGCTGACCAGGCCGGTTCAACCTTTGGCAAAATTCAGCACGCGCTACACGTTGCGGCGAACTCCAACAAGCCGACTCTGATTCTGCTGGAAGAACTGGACGCCTACCTGCACGAGCAAGAAAAGGCGCTGGTGCTGAACGTGTTAGACGGCTCTGAGTCGTTTGATAATGATAAAGGAACGTTGCTCATCGCAACCACCAATTACCCGGAAGCCATCGACGAGCGCGTATTGAAGCGCCCGGGACGGCTTGACCGTATTTACATCGTGCCGGAAATCCGTGAGCCGGACGCGGCAGAGAAGATGCTGAGGCAATATCTGGGCGATATGTGGCAGGATGACCATGCCGAAGTCGCACGGAAGATGATTGGCTTTCCGGGTGCTTTCATCCGCGAAGTGGCCGTCTACGCTCTGACGTTGGTCGCGTATGATGACCTGCCGGAATTGACTGTTGATTTACTGCTGACGTCGTACCGCCGCCTGAAAGAGCAAATCGACGCGCGGGATAACTTCCTGAAGCATCGCCGCAACGGGAAGAACGTCGGCTTTCAGGTCAACGAACTATAAGCTAACCCCCATAATGACAGGAACAACAGGCGGAGGTTATTATGCTCCGCCTGTTTGCATTAAACACTCAAGCGGCGCAAGGCCAAAGCCGCCGGTTCCAGGGCAGGGGGGGCATCGCCCAAGCCGACATAGTCCGGCTCACGGTACAGCCACGCCGCCCATCGGGTCGCCAGACGCATCACATCTGGCGGGGGCTGAAAGCGGCTAATGGGTGTCCCGGCAGAATGCGCGGCGGCCTGCGTGCCGTTGACCCCGCGCAATACCCGCAAGGTGTCCGGCTCGGCGTCTTCGGTGGCTGGCTCAGTCGCTTCCACCGCCAGCACAGTGACATATTCCGCGCCGATGCGGAGCAATTGGCCGACCTGAAAGCGCGGTGTCTGGTTATCTCCATCCGGCGCATTAGCGGATTGCACCGGGATGGTGTCATCGTCGGCGCTGATGGATGCGGTGAAGACGGTCGAGCGTGTCTCTCGCCAGGCGGACGCGGGCGCGGTGTGGTACACCCACACACCGGACACCTGCAAGGCATCCACCCGGCTGGATTGCCAGGTGAAGAAGCGCATCCCCTTTAAACGAAGCAAACTGCCGCCGTCCAATATGTCGAAGTCGTCCGGTGTGTAGGCTGTGCCGCTATTGGATGTGACGGCCTGCAAAGTCAGCAAATCGCGTGTGAGTGTGATGCTGTGCGGGGCGTTGGGCGTGACGCTGTGCGGGAGGGTGGCGACACGGGGTAAAAACCACCGTTGCGTCAGGCGTTCCATGTGGGCGGTAGCGGCCAACAACGCCGCCCACAGGCGGTCATCATCGGCGGTTGGGGTGATGTCGAGATGTTGGCGCAAGGCGTGTAATGTGGAAATGCTATTCATGACTTATCCTTTCTGGTATCCTTTACACAGGAAATTAATAAAACTCGTTATACTGGGCGTATAACATTAAAGAATTCCACCATGCAGAAATTTGATATTCAGCGTTACATCAACTTAACTCCTTCCACACGACAGCGTTTATTGCGGCTTACTGGACTGGCTATTCTGGCTGTTGCCATCACCAGCGTGGTGAACTTCCCGGCTGATTTATATGTTTACATGGCTTTCATCGGTTTGGTGGGCATTGTTGCTGGCAATATGTTCAGTTTTTTCGCGGTCATCATCGCGGGTGTGGGGATGACGCTCCAGCACTTTTTTAAAAGTGGGGATTTTACTTACATCCCTACGTCATTCGCGTTCTTAATCCTGATGATGGGTGTGGTGTGGGTGCTGACGCGCATCCGCGATAAAGAAGCGCAGAGCTTTGAGGAAATCAAGGCGGCGTTGGAAGCGGAAATCGTGCGGCGTCAAAATGCGGAGAACCAACAAAATCAATCCGATGTTAATTATAAAACCCTGCTGGAAGCTGTCCCGGCGGCAGTGCTGGTATTTTGCTTCACGGATACGCGGCGGCTGTATAGCAATCGCGCCGCGCTGAAGCTCTTCCGCGTACATACCGAAGACGAATTGCCGGAATATCTGCGCGATTTTAAGGTGGTGTCATCGGCGGATGAAGAAGAACTTGAGCGGCGGATAGCACAATATAAAAATGAGAACGTGACCACGCTCCCGGCAACGGAATATGCCCTGATAGTCTATGATTCTGTGGTGTATGTGCGTTCACAATCCCAGTTAATAGATTACGGCGGTACTAAAGCGGTGATTGTGATGATGACGGACATCACCCAAAGCCGCCGGGCGGAAAAAGCCCTGCGGGAAAGTGAAGAACGTTACCGCGTCATCACGGAGATGTCACAATCCGCGATTGTGGTGTTCAGCCAACCGGAACAAAAAATTCTGTATAACAACGCGGCATGGAGTCGGCTGGTGCAGGCGGAGAATATGCCGCACCTTAACGTGGCGGAACTCATCCAGATAGGCGACCAATCCGAAGAATACAGTGTCATTATGCAACAGTTCAACAAAAGTGGTGTGGCGCAGGGCGAGACGGAAATCCAGACGATTCACGGGCAACGGCTACGAGTAGACATCAGCGCGGCTAAAATCCTGTTTGAAGGACGCGAAGCGGCACTGCTGATTATCAACGATGTGACCGAGCGCCATCATGCCCGGCAGTTGAAGGTTGAACTGGAAAAAGAACGACAAATCCGCGCCTTGCGTGATGGCTTTGTGGCGATGATGTCGCACGAGTTCCGCACGCCGTTGGCCGTGATTCAATCTTCTATTGATATTTTCGACAAATACAGTGACCGCCTGACGGAAGAACGGCGCAAGTATCATCTGCAGAAGGTGCGCGATCAAATCCAGCATATGGTTGCGATGATTGACGACCTGCTTCTGCTGAGCCGGGCGAACGCGGGGATGCTGGAATTTAAGCCTAATAAAACAGATTTAGCGCAGATTATCAAAGACCATGTGGCGGAATTCAGCGATGCTAAAGCGCACGATCACCGCGTTTCAATGGTGATAACGGGCAACTTTAGCGGCGTGTATGTGGATGGCGACCTCATCCGCCACATCATGACGAACCTGCTGGGCAACGCGGCTAAATATGCGCCGGTGGGCACGAACATCGGCGTTGAACTGGTGCGGAAGGGCGATTTTGCCCAATTGAGCGTGACCGACGAAGGCATCGGCATCCCACCGGAAACACCGGATTTATTCGCCGCGTTTGTGCGCGGGAGCAACGTCGGCGCGATACAAGGCACGGGCATGGGGCTGGCTATCGTCAAAACCAGCGCGGAACAACACGGCGGGAGCGCGACCTATAAGAGCCAGCCGGGACGCACCACGTTTACCGTCACCTTGCGGGTGATGCCTGCGACGCCTGCGATGCCTGATACTTAAAAAACGCGCAACTCTCACACCCTTTAATGCGTACTCGTTTTGTATCTCCTCTAAGCGTGTGTTCATCAGCACATTTAGGGGGTTGCCCCTATAATGGGGATAGACCACAGAACAGAACGTTCAATTTAAAGCAGTGAGAGGATAATGAAGCGTATGAAAAAACGTCTTTTAAACTTGTACATTATTGGGGCGCTGGCCTTCGGCTTGTTGGGGTTGATGAACCAGCCTGCCAGTGCCATACCCACCGACGATTTAACCGATACCGCCCGTTACTTCCCCGCAGAGACTTTAGCTTATGTCAGCATCCGCACGGATGAGGGCTACACCCAAGCCTTACAAGATTTTCTCGCATTGATTGATGCCAATTCACAAGGGGCGATAATCCCGCCTAACATGGAAGTTACGCCTTTTGGTGTGTTGCTTGCAGATGTTGGTGGCCCACTGATTGATACCGACGAGATCACATGGCTGGGGGATACGCTGGCCTTCGGTGTGCTGGATGGCAATGGTAGCACCCTTACTGCCGTAGAAATCACTGATAAGGACGCCCTGTTAGCCGATGTTAGTGATGATGAGTTTTTGGAGATTATCATCACTGAAGAAGACGGTTACACCGTCATCGAGAGTCGCTTTGGTGACTACGCCGTGGTGACTGATGATGTCGTTTTCTTCGGGCTGGATAACCTGGCTGTGATGACCAGTGCCTTAGCCCAAGACCCTTCCTTGCTGGATAACGCGAACTTCACTGCCGCCCGGTCTGCATTGCCGGAAGACGAGTACAACATCTTCGCTTATGTGGATGCAGGCGCGATCATGACGCTGGCGCTGGCGATGCAGGATAGCGGCGGTGCCGTAACCCTGCCTGCCAGTGTGACATCGCAGGATTTAGGCGTTCTCGCGTTGGGCGCGACGGTCTTCGACGGGCGCACGCTGTCGCTGGATGTTGCCAGCATCGCTGGTGGGGCTTCCGATGTTGTACAAACGCCGGTTGACCTGGATTTTGCCGCCTATCTGCCCGGCTACACCCAACTCCTCATCCATGATGCCAACTTAGCGCAAGACTTCGCCGGGTTCATCGCGTCACTGGATGCCATCGCGCCGTTGTTGCAGGACTTTGCGACGATTGGCTCTATGGAGATGAACGGCGTCCCGATGCCGATGGAACCCGAATTGCCGGAAGTTGACCTGAGCACCATCAACATCGGCGGCCTGCTGAAGAATACACTCATCCCGGTGTTTGCTGGCTTTACCGGGCTGAATTTAGAGCAGGATATCATCAACTATGTCACGGAAGACTACACGCTGGCGATGAGCTTAATCGGTGTGCCGTCCGACCTGCTGTTCTCGTTTGATGTAGCGATGGTCGCCACTGTGACCGATACCGACGCGGCCACAAATGTGATTAATGGCCTCATCCGCGCGGATGGGCTGTACCGTCTGGGTGGCCTGACGGAAGATAATTCCCTGAGCTACCCTGACCTGTTCCCGGCGATTCTGTCGGAGATTGTGGGCTTCCCGCCGTCCAGCATCGCCTCACCGGAGCTAACGTTCCGCATCGGGGCGAATGAGGACGTGTTCGCCATCGGCACAGCGCCGAGTGTGGACTTCGCACTGAACCCCAGCGACGACTCCTTAGCCAATAACCCGGTGTATCAATACGCGCAGTCGTTCTTCCTGGCGGATGCGGCCAGCGTATGGTACGTGAACGCGGTGTCGTTGGCGGAATCTATCGACGCTGTAGCGCCGCTCATCGGCCCGGATGCGGACATTCTGCAATTTATGATTGCTCAACTGGAGAGCGCCACCATCAGCCAGAACACAGGCGCGGATGGCGCGGTTGTCTCTCGCCTGACGCTGACTTTGCCGGAAAGTGTGCCTTACGACTTCCCGATGCCGCCGATGACGGAAGAAAGTTCTGCTTTTGTCCCTACGTTGAACTATAACGCGATGGGCTACTCCAAAGCTGATGATGGTACGATGATTCTGGGCAACCCGGATGCACCGATTACGGTGGTGGTGTTCTCGGACTTCTTCTGTGGCTTCTGCCAGACCTATAACGAAGATGTCGTGAGCCAATTTGTGACGGATTTTGTCGCTACAGGTTTGGCGCAGTATGAATACCGCACCTACCCGGTGCTGGGGGATACCAGCGTACAGTTCGCGCAATTGCTGGAATGTAGCGGGACAATCGGCGGCGATGAAGCCTACTGGATCGCAAAAGACATCCTGTTTGATGTGGCTATCAACGACACATTCGACGCTGTTACCCTGTCTACCCAGCTAGGGTTTGATGTGAATGAGCTTTTGACGTGTGCGCCCAACGCGACCGCGCACAGCATCAATACCGAGATTGCGGCAACCACAGATGTTAGTGGTACGCCTGGTGTACGGGTGCGCTATGGCGGCGGCGACTTAGAGATTGTGCCCGGCTTTGCAACGGGTGGCATCCCGTATGATGTCCTGGCCGAGATTATCGAAGCCGCGAATGAATAAGCACCTGATAAAAAACGATCAACAAGGAGTGTAAAACCCTGATGAAGCGAATAACCCTATTTTTAACGCTGTTGGCGCTGATGACCGCCGTTATCGGTGGTGCATCCGCCCGAACGGTGGAACAAGGCACAGACTTAAACGACCTGACCGCACTGGCCGCTTATGCGCCGGATGGCACATCTGTTTTTGCCGCCATCCGCACGGACGATGGCTATTTTGACACTTTCGACGCGGTGATTGGCAACATCGCCGCCGCGCTGGGCACGACCGCGCAAGACCTGATAGGTGTAGAAAGTGTCTCTGTGTTGTTTAATGACGCACTGGGCCCGGATGTTAACTTTGATGTCGCGGTGCGCCCGTGGTTGGGTGATACGGCGGCGCTCTACATCCCGGCAGTGGAAAACCTGCTGTTTGGTGGCGGCGGCGACCAGCCGTTTATCTTCGCGTTTTCCGTCGTTGACCAAGACCTGGCAGATGCCTTCGTGCAGTCCGCTATCGGTGACTTGCTCCAGACGGAAGCCATCACCCGCACGGAAGAAGACGGCGTGATTCTGTATGAACCTGCCTTGCGCTTTCAACCGGCTTTTGTCATCACGGAAGACGCGCTTTTGTATGGCGTTTTAGGCAATAACTTCGCTGATGTTGTCCTGCCGGGTGCAGAAGTGCCCAGCCTGGCGCAATCGGAGGCGTTCGACCTGACGCTGAACACCCTGCCGCGTACAGATTACAACATCGCCGCCTATGTGGATTTAACCAATCTGCTTGATTTGGTGGGGTCATTCCTGCCGTTGCTGGTGGGGCCGGAAACAGGGATTACCCTGCCGCCGGAACTGCTGGAGCCGGGCGTCATCTCGGACGCCATCGGGCGCTTTGCATTGGGCGCGGTCATCATCAGTGATCGGGCGCTGGTGCTGGATATTTCCACGACGGGGTCGGCCTTTACCAGCCTTAACGCGCCCGCCGTAGACCTTGCCCTGCTGGAGCGCGTGCCTGCCTCCGCCGGGCTGTTGGTGCAGGGGAGTGGCTTAGGCGATATTGGGCGGGCGGCGATTGAGTCAATCGGCCTGCTGGAAGCCCTCATCGCTTCCACCGACCCGGAAGCCCTGCGCGATATTGAGCCGTTCCGCCTGAGTGACGCGGCCACATTCGTGCGCTTGAGCTTTGAAGGCACCTTCGGCGTGGAATTCAACACGGCGATGAACGCCCTCAACAGCGATTTTGTGACGTATCTGACATTTGACGTTAACGAACAGACAAGCGAAGCCTCTGTTGGCGTTAACGCGATTTTGCGCTCCCGTGATGCGGACGTGACCGATGTGATTGTCGAGCGTGTGGCCGGTATCTTCACGGACATCTTCAACCCGGCGACGTTTGAGGACGGCGTGCTGAATGTGCCGTTCGGCGCGTTGGTCTACGACCCCGCCGCACTGAGCTTTAGCATCGCCACCGACGGCGACCTCATCCTTGTGGGTGATAGCGGTGATGTGGCCTTTATGGGCGGTGAAACAGATGGCGCGGCGACGCTGACGGATTTAACCGTCTACGGGTTCGAGTCTTCGTTGTTCCTGCCGGGCACAACATCGGTCTGGTTGGTTAACTTCCCGCCATTTGCGACGGTATCCGCCGCGATGACCGAGATGCTTTCCGGCGAAGATGCGATGAACGCGGCTATGGCGGGCATGGCTTTATCGGTGTTTGATAGTGCGTCTATCACCACTGCCCCCACCGATGGCGGCACGGCCATCCGCCTGACGCTGACGTTTGCGGGCATCGAATAAAACTGTTTTATCGTGGGGAGTGCGTTCAATTGCGCTCCCCGCATTTTTTAACCCCCGATGGCATTTAACCACGCCTGCGCCATGAGCGCGTGCCCCGCGTTGGACGGATGCACACCGTCCTCCGCCCAAAACGCCGGAGGCCGCGTCCCACTCACGGCGGCGAACAGCCCATCAAACGGCACAAACAGCGCGTTGAACTCCCGTGCCAGGCGGCGCACGACATGGATTTTTGCGTCCAGGTCTTCGCGCCATGCCTCATGCTCCGGCGTGACTTGCAACAGGAACGGTTCCAGCAGGATGAAGCGACAATTTAACGCGCTGTGTGCGGATTGCAGGATGGCGCGATAGTTGGATTCGTATTCGTCCGCGCTGGTGGGGTCATTATTGGCGTAGCGCCGCCATGTGTCGTTAATGCCGATGAGGATAGACACCCAATCCGGCTGAAGGTCGAGACAATCCGCCTGCCAGCGCCCTTTAAGGTCTTTTACGGTGTGGCCGCTAATGCCCCGATTGTAAAAGCGGAGGTTGAGGTGCGGGTAGGTTGCGTCCAGCCAGGCGGAAGCCATCGCCGCGTAGCCGAAGCCCATTGAGGTTGGGTCGTTGTACACCCGTCCGCAATCGGTGATGCTATCCCCCTGAAACAAAATTGTTTGATGGGCTGTGATGAACATAGTGTCTCCTGTTTGGGATGACGATAAATTTTAAATGTCCAGCCGCCGCGCTTCACGCTCTAGGGCATGGGCGGCAATCCATACCGTGAGGAAGGGCAACCAGCCAAAGCCTAACACCACAAAGCCGACTTCCAGCGCGGTGACAGGCGGGATGCTGGCTTCCAGCATGGGCGGAATCTGCCAACCGAGTGCCAGCCCGACGCCGAAGCACGCCCACACAATCAGCACGGACAGGCGCGACGGGCGCGGCGATGCCAGCAGACGTTCAAGGAAGATTTTACCCTTTTCTTCACGCTCGAACCACAGCGCCAGCCAGCCTAAAACGGACACAATCGCCACGCCAAGCAAATCCGGGCCGGTGTAGGCTTCGCGCACAATCTGAAGGAGCAGAATTAGCACCAGGCCGAGTGCTACCAGCACCCA
>DAIMZF010000054.1:0-20137 GCA_036734085.1 Aggregatilineales bacterium | reverse complement strand
TACACTGGTCACCGATGACGCCCACCACATCCGGCGACGACGCGAACAATTCCGCGACGCGCCCGCCACCACTGCCGGAACATGCGGAATCCTGTGTGAGCAGATTGATGCTATAGCTCTGGCCGTCAATTTCCAGCGTCGGGCGTTCGGTCAGTGCCTGGCGCACACCGTCCAGTAATTCTTCCCCTGTGCCCGCCGTTGTACCACTTAAATCCGCCGCAAAGCCGATGAGCAAAACAGGCACGGGGTCGTCGTCGTTGGCTTCAGTGTCCGCTTGTGTCATGATGTTCGCGCCGGGCAAGGGTCTGTCTATGCTCCGCGCAAGAGCAAGCGTGGTGAACCCACAGGCCAGAATCCCCAATAGCATAAACAGGTTGACGGGAAAATTTTGTTTGCGGCGTTTGGCGACTTTACGCATTGCGGGAGAAAGCACAACTGCCTCAAAGTCCGGGCTAATCTGCTCCAAAATTTCGGCCATCTGCCGTGCTAAGTTGGCGACACTCTCTACTTTGTTGGTATCCAGTGTTACCGGAACTACGCTCAGGTAAGTCAATGCCCGAACTTCCGGCGGAAAATCCGGTGGGAGCGCGGTCGCTGGCGGGAGCTTCGCACCATCAAGCGGCACGTTCAGCACGGGCAAACCCGGTATGCCCAGCGCATAGGCGATGCCGCGTGCAATATCGGGATGTGCCGCGATGTGTTGCGCCCAATCCGCCCCCGTCAGCACGAGCACCAGTTCCGCATGATTGAGCGCTTTTTCCGCTTCGGCGGGGGTGTGTGGCAGGGCTTTGACGCCTGCGAATGTGCCACTCAGCAGATGGATAACTTCGGCGGCAGAAGTCGAATCGTTAGGTAGTGCGATGATGTAGATACCGGACATAACATTAAGACCTTTTTGAGAAACAGTTCACAAATTAAGTCTAACAGGTAAAGCCCCTGCCGAAAATGTCCGGTGTCATCAACGAGTGTCCATCCAGCTTTACAGATTAGCCAGGAAAAATGCGATCGTCCGTTGCATAGCAGTATTAAAGTAGGGCGAGCCGATGTTATGCCCGCCGCCATCATAGCGGTAGAATTCATATGGCAGGCCATTAGCGGCCAGTGCTTCCGCTAAATCTATCGCGTAGCGGATGCTCACCACGTCATCATCGGCAGAATGGTGAATTTGCACCGGGCTTTGCAGAAAGTTGAGGTTAGCCGTTAAGGAAACCGCCTGCCAGTAAGGATGGTTGAGGTTTGGCTCGCCGTATAAATCGTAAATCATCGCCCGGCGGTTGATGACAACCGCATTAGAGGGTGTTGGTTGCCGCACAAAGGAATTATCTGTAATACCATAACGGGCTAAATCCTCATAACTATAGACCGCCCCGCCCCAGATGACGCCCGCCCGGATGCCCGGCTCTACCAGCATCGCCCGCATGACCAAGTTTCCGGCCATGCTATGCCCCCACATGCCGATTCCGTCGGGGTCTACAAATTCCAGACGTTGTAAGCTCTTAAATGCGGAAATCGCGTCAATCATATAAGCTGGGGAGAAATAACTGCCACTTGGCACACCTTCGGACGCACCATGTCCACGCATATCAATCTTGAAGACGACAAAGCCGGAGCGCGCCAGCGAATCCACATACGCCACATAACGCTCGGTCGTGCGGTACTGGTTGGGCGGGATGTAACCATGATTAAACACAATCGCTTTAAATCCACCCGGCGGCACGTCCCCGTGCGGGATGGTCAATAAGCCATAAACTTTTAAGCCTTCGGAGCGATAGCTGGCGATATACTGGGCGTAGTTCGCCCCATCCGCCAGACGTTCCTCAAACTGGATGTCGCTTCCTTCAATTTCCAGCGCTCGTAACGCCGCAATCGTGATGTCCGCGCCGACTTCAAAACGCAGGTCATCCGGCGGGGGTAATTCCCGTTGGGCGGCCACAACCCCTACGCAGAAAAATAACAACACACATACCCCTAACAACCGACTCATGTTAACAATACTCCATAATTCATCTCTCTTTAGTAAAAGTGTAAATTCACCACCAAAGATATGCCAGACGCGAAGCAGTAAAAAAGCAGTAAAAACTTTGTAAACTGTCTATTTATGCAGGTTTTGCACAGAACACACATCACCGTTATACTGCGATGTAAGAAGCCATGCCTCTTGGCTGTCTATATCATGTGATCTAAAGTACGGAGCTTGCACGAATGGCGGGCAATCAACAAATACAAGACGACATGCAAAATATCCTGGACTTCCTGAATGCACCAGAGGAAGAGTACATTATTCACATCGACTGTAGCGACTGTGACCAGCTTGCCGCCTTAGCGGAGGCGGTGGCTTCGGGCGCGGCGGTGGCGGATGTGTTGCCAGCGTTAAACGCGCATTTGCGCTATTGGCGCGATTGCCGCGAAGAATTTGAAGCCCTGGTCGGTGTGCTAAAGGCGGAAAGTAGCGGGCAAATCCGCGAGGCGTTGGATGAGATTAGCCGCGCCCTTGACCAATCATCAACAAAAACGGACGAAGGAACAGAGGAACCCCATGCGTAAAACACGAGTTGTTATCATCGGTTCTGGCCCTGCCGGCCTGACGGCGGCGCTGTATGCCGCCCGTGCCCAACTAAACCCGGTTGTCATCGCGGGGAGCACGCTCGGCGGGCAGGTCGCGCTGACCCACGAAATTGAAAACTATCCCGGTTTCCCGGAGCCACTAAGCGGCGTGGAGTTGGTCGAACGCTTTAAAGAGCAAGCAGAACGCTTCGGTGCGGAAGTTGTCTTCGATATGGTGACAGAGGTTGATTTCTCCACCGGGTCGCCCTTCACCGTCAAGACTTACGGCGAAACTTATCTGGCGGATTCAGTTATTGTCACTATCGGCGCAGACCCGCGTAAGCTCAAAGTACCGGGCGAAGAAGAGTTCGTCGGGCATGGCGTCAGCTATTGTGGCACTTGCGACGGCTTCTTCTTCAGGGGTAAGGAAGTGGTTGTGGTGGGTGGCGGTGATAGTGCGCTGGAGGAAAGCCTCTTCCTGACGCGCTTTGCTACCAAAGTAACCATCATCCACCGCCGTGACGAACTCCGTGCGGGAATCCGGTTGCAACAACGCGCCCAACACAACGAGAAAATTAACTTCATCTGGAACAGCGTTGTCGAGGAAATCAAAGCAGATGAAAACGGCATCGTTAACGCCGTGACCATCAAGAACCTACAGACCGAAGAAGTGACCGACTTCCCCACACAGGGCATCTTCATCTTCATCGGCCATGTGCCCAATAGCAAGGTGTTCGGGGAGCAAATAGCCGTTAACGAACGCGGCTACATCATCACCGATGAGCGCCACCGCACCAGCATTGACGGCATCTTCGCCGCAGGCGAAATCCAGGATGAGCTATGGCGACAGGTGGCAACATCTGTGGGGCAAGGCACCGCCGCCGCCATGAGTACCATCCACTGGTTAGAAGACCGCGAAGACGAACTACAAACGCTGGACGACACCCTAGCGGAATCCGCCGACTAGCAAACGCCCTACGCACAGCAGAATAAACAAGTGATGAATAAGCGCAAAAACGCCGTATGACCCCCGATGTCATACGGCGCTTTCGCAAGGAGGAAAGTATGCAGGGTGTAGTAATTTTTGTTGACTACAACCCAATCGGTTGCATACGCTTATTATATGTTTGTTTTGCGCTCACAGACCGTTAAGAAAATCCGCAAAAGACCTGAATTTTCTCATAAATAGTGCTTTGTTTGCTCATGCTTCCCCTAAGCGCCTAGCTAGTTGTGCGAATTGCACAAAAAAATTCAGATAGGTTCAACAAATTGTTTTAGGGCAATAGGCGGTGATGGGGCTTGCACACAGAGCGCGGCCACGTATCCCGCGCCCGGCTCTATGTGGATGAGTTCCCACCGGTTTACATCATCCCCCTTAGCATACAGCAATTTAGCGGGAGCGTCGGGCGTCAGCGTTACGTCGAAGTCCTTCAACGGGAGCGCGAAGCCATCCCCCATCGCTTTGATATACGCCTCTTTGCGTGTCCATCCGGTATAAAAAGCGCGGTCACGTTGAGGTGCGGGCACAGCAAAAAAAGCGTCCTGCTCGCGTGGGCTAAAGTTCATCCGCGCCACAGTGTTCATCTCCGTCATCGGGCGGATGCGCTCCACATCTGCGCCGATGATACGATCTTCGGCCAACGCCAACAACAGCATATCGTCCGCATGAGAGAGGTTGAAGTTCAGCGCGGAACCGGGCAAGTAGGGTTTGCCCCGCGCACCATAGGCAAAAATCACCGCCGATGCCGGAAGTCCCAGCGCCTCCCCCAATACGCGGCGCAACATCCCCCGTGCCAGGATAAAGCGCCCCCGTACAGCATCATCAATAAAACGGGCGGCGCGGGCTTGCTCATCGGCACTGAGGGTTTGCGTGTAGGTTTCCTGCTGTGGCAGGAGGTCACTAAAGCGGGCTATCCAAACCTGAAGCAAGTAATCCCCCCTGACAAGGTGTACAATCATCTGGCTAATGATGAATCATCCCAGATGATACCACAACAGGAGCGTGAAAAATGTCCATACTTGTTACCGGCGGCGCGGGCTACATCGGGAGTCACGTCGTCACATCGCTTATTGAAAAAGGCTATGATGTGACTGTGTTTGATAACCTCATCGCCGGGCATCGTGCCGCCGTCCACCCGAAAGCGCGGTTTATCCAGGGGGATTTGTTGAGCATGTCGGATATTGAGGCCGCGTTCGCGTTTGGCACGTTTGACGGCATTATGCACTTTGCGTCTCACATTCAAGTCGGCGAAAGCATGGCACGCCCATTTAAATATCTGCGCGATAATGTACTGGGCATGACCAACCTGCTGGAAATCGCCGTGCAAAACGACGTTAAGCGGTTCATTCTGTCGTCCACGGCGGCATTGTTTGATACCCCTTCCCGCATCCCCATAGACGAAGACGAGTTAAGTAATCCGGGCAGTATTTACGGGGAGACAAAATACATCGGGGAGCGATTGCTCCGGTGGATGGATGAAATTTACGGGATGAAATACTGCGCCTTGCGTTACTTCAACGCTTGCGGCGCACACCCGGACGGCCATATCGGGGAAGACCACAAGCCGGAAACACACCTCATCCCGCTTGTGTTGCAGGTGGCGCTGGGCCAACGGAAAAATATCTCTGTATATGGTACAGATTATGAAACACCGGACGGAACGTGCGTGCGTGATTATGTGCATGTGATGGATTTAGCGCAGGCACACATTCTCGCGCTGGAAGCCATCCAGACGGGGGATAGCCGCGTTTATAATCTGGGGAGTGGGCGGGGTTTTTCCGTATTAGAGGTGATTGAAACCTGCCGCGCTGTGACAGGCCACGACATCCCAACGGTGACAGGTGAACGCCGCGCTGGAGATTTAGCACGGTTAATCGCAGATAGCGCCCGGATCAAGACGGAGCTAGGCTGGACGCCCCAATATGACGACCTGAGCGCCATTGTACAAACCGCGTGGAAGTGGCATCAAAGCCACCCCAACGGCTACGAAACAGACTAACGTTCGCGCTGGTCGTACCAGCACGGCACGCCGCCTAGCCGTCCCGCGATGTGCAAGGCGGCGGTCTGTAACTCGGTCAGGTGTTCGTTTGGTGTAAGCGGTGTAACGCCTTCGTTAATCCGCAAAGTTTCGGAATTGGGCACTTCTTCGTTATCTTTTTCCGCCTGTTGCACCAGCCGCACAAACGCGCCGCTTTGGGTGTAGATGTTGATTTCGCCATAGTAGACGAGCAAGCGCCGACGTTGCCGCAGGACGTGTGTGACATAAACGCCTTTGATGGCATCTAACGGAATTTGCCAGCGTTCACGCTCACCGCGCAGAGCAACCACGCGCTCGGCCTCCACACGGATGCGATTCACCTTGCCGAGCAGTTCATACAATGCATACAGCGCGATAAGCAGACTCACAACGGACGCCCCCAACCCAAGATACGGGAGCATTTCCGGCGAAGGAAGCATAATGCCGGAGTTCGGCAGGGCTAGATTGCTCTGTAACGTACTGACAGACAGCGCAATGTAGATGGCGGTCAGCAGGGCGTACCACACAAAGCGGATAATGCGGCCATTACGCCAACGTGCGGAACGTGTGAATAGCAGGTCTTCTCCCTGTTTCTTCACAGACCATGTACCGATGTCAAGCGGTGGCTGTGGCAACGGCACCGCCCGCCGCGCGATGACCTCCGCCTGTGTGCGTGGTGGCACTATGCGGAACGGCACACCGATAACCCCCGCCAATGCCTGCCCGGATTGTTGCGCTAAGGGCTGGAATACTTCCGAGTCGGGGTCGGGCCAATTGGCGACCTCACACCAGCGACTGCCGCGTATCTGCGCGATTTCATCCACCAACAACAACCCCAGATGCCACGCATCATCATCGTGTGACCAACCCAACACTACCATCTGGATATACTTTGTGGGCAGTTTACCTGCCGCCGGGAGTCGCCGCGTGAGGGCAAAGCCAGCATCAAATATCAGTGGCTCTCCAGGTGCGGCGCGTAACACTTCAGTTTCAGCCCCTATTGGGCTATAAGACAGCAAGCGCCATTCGGTTGCATCCGCTTGGATGACAAGATTCTCTGCGGCAGAAATTTGAGTCATAGCTTGTTCGTTTATCTTTCTCAGGCAGATGAGCAGTAATCATTATCCCAAAGGTAACGGCTATTCACCAGACCGTGCCTGTTCCTCGAATGATTGTACTTTACCAAAGCGGCGGCGGTGGCGTTCTTCCGTGCTGAAGTGAGCGTTGAGGAAGGCGTCTACCAATTCCTGCGCCACGTTCACACCTATGACCCGTGCCCCCAACACCAGTACATTCATGTTATCATGCTCTACACCCTGATGTGCGCTGTAGGTATCGTGGCACACACAGGCATACACCCCGTTGAACTTATTGGCCGCGATGCTCGCACCAACGCCGCTACCACACAGCAGAATACCACGATCCGCTTGTCCCTTTAATATCGCCTGTGCGACATCTGCGGCCACGTCGGGATAGTCTGCGGGGATGTCTGGACTGCTGACGCCTAAATCCAACACATCATGACCGCTATTATTCAGATAGCTGGTCAACTGCGCCTTTAGCGGATAGCCTGCATGGTCTGAAGCGATTGCGATTTTCATATCAGTTCACCTTTTAGAAACTATGTGCTATCATATAACGGATACAGCCTGTGTACATCGGCTGGTTTTATGTGCTGTTTGTTGATGAGCAAAATTGTAAACCTGATTATCGTTTGTTAAAACCGCGATTATCAAGGATGTGTTATGCTAATAACGTGTAGAGAATAGTGAGATTGGGAGCCGCAACATGCCCTTTATCGAAGCACCAACAACTTTTTATTTAGGCCGCCGTCTTGACCCGTCCAGTAAGCGCCTGACTGACGATGTGGTTTATTACGATTCGCGGGATTTAACCACCCATGCAGTTGTCGTCGGCATGACTGGAAGCGGTAAAACCGGCCTGTGTGTTACCATGCTGGAAGAAGCCATTCTGGACAACATCCCGGCTATCATCATTGACCCTAAAGGCGACATCACCAACCTACTGCTGACCTTCCCGGAATTACGTTCGCAGGACTTCCAGCCATGGGTTAACGAAGATGACGCTCGCCGTGCCGGGTTAGACACGCCCTCCTATGCCGCAGATATCGCGCAACGCTGGCGGGATGGGCTGGCAAGCTGGGGGATTGTGCCAGAGCGCGTTAAGTGGTTGCAACTCGCCGCGAAGATGAGCATTTTTACACCGGGCAGTGATGCAGGCTTGCCCATCAGCATTTTAGCCTCTCTGCGTTACCCGCGTGAAGGTTGGGCGGGCAATGAGGAAGGTATCCGCGAGAAGTTGAACGGCATCACCACCGCGCTGTTAGCCCTTGCAGGAATCAGCGCCCAGCCCGTGAAAGACGCAGAGCATGTGCTGGTTGCTAACATCATTGAACATGCATGGCGGCAAAACCAGGATTTAACGCTGGAAGACATCATCACACAGGTGCAAAACCCGCCGTTTGATAAGCTCGGCGTATTGCCTCTGGATAAGTTCATGACAGAGCGTAAACGCTTTAGCCTGGCGATGGAACTCAACAACATCATCGCCTCGCCCAGCTTCCGTGATAGCTGGCTACACGGGCAACCCTTAGATATGCAAAGCCTGTTGTATCAGGAAAATGGCCGTCCGCGTGTGTCCATCTTTTATACCGCACACCTCAACGACGCGGAGCGTATGTTCATCAATACGCTGATTTTGGAAAATATGCTCAGTTGGATGCGAACATTAAGCGGAACAACCACGCTTCGCGCCATTTTGTATATTGACGAGATGTTCGGCTACTTCCCGCCCTACCCCAAAAACCCGCCGACCAAAGAGCCGATTCTGCGCCTGCTGAAGCAAGCACGCGCCTTCGGCATTGGTCTGGTACTGGCAACACAAAATCCCGGTGACCTGGATTATAAAGGCTTAACTAACGCGGGGACGTGGTTTATCGGGCGCTTACAGTCCGACAATGACCGCGCAAAGGTCATGGACGGTCTAAGAGAATTAGCGACTGCGGATGAGAACCTTGACCTGCGCGATGTAGCCACCATGATCGCGGACATCCCGCCGCGTGTCTTCCTGATGCGGAACGTACACGATGACGGTGGGCCACAACTTGTCCATACGCGTTGGGCGATGAGCTACCTGCGCGGGCCATTGACCCGCCATCAAATCAGCGCCTTAATGCAACGGCAACGGCAGGAATTAATGCAGACAGTCGCGGCACAATTCGGCCAACAACAACAGACCGCATGGCAACAAACCGCCGGGATTCAATCCGCATATATGCAGGCTCCGCACGGCAGGCCACAAGGTTTACCGGGTCAACCACCCGGATTGCCTTCTGGCATACCCGGACAACCGCCCGGACTGCCGCAGGGGTTGCCGGGTGGCGGCTTCGGCGCACAGACTGCGCCCCAAGCCCAACCCACGATGAACACCAGCATCCAGCCCGGCGGAACAAGTGCAATGAGCCGTGCGCCGGAAGGCTTTAGCGCCAACCAGCCCGGCATCACATCCAGCATCGCGCAATACTTCATCCCGCCGCGTGTTGCCAGCCAGCAGGCGGTAGGTCAATGGCAACAAAGCACCAACGCGATGACGGCGCAAACTTCCGGCGCTCAACTGGTCTATGAACCCATGCTGTTAGCGCAGGCGGTGGTGCGCTACCAAGACCGTAAAGCAGGCGTCTACACAGCTCGCATCTTCAGTTATGCCGTGCCCGATGTGCGCCTTGCGGGGATTATCCATTGGGAAGAACACCACATCAACGACCCGATTAACGCCCGCGACATCGAGACTTCTCCGGCACAGGGGGCGCTATTCGGCGATGTGCCGCCCGGCCTCTTTGACCGTAGCCGCATGAGCGCCCTCAAGACGGAAGTCACGGACATGCTATATAACACTGCGATGCTCGTCGTGCCCTTCAACCCGGATTTAAAGGTTTACGGTAGCCCGGATGCGGAATTCAGCGAGTTTCAGTCGCAAGTGCAAGTATCCGCACGCGAACAACGCGACGCGGAAATGGACAAACTAGCGGAGCAGTACGCGCAAATCATCCAGAAGATGGAAGCCGATTTAACGCGGCGCGAACGGCAACTGGCCGCCACCAAAAAAGAACTGCGTGACCGTAAACGCGAGGAATTATTCACGACGGGTGAGGCTTTGCTCAGCTTGTGGAAAGGACGCACCAACTACACGCTTTCCCGTATGAGTCGCGCCACACGCTATCGCCGCCAAACCACCGAAGACATTGGTTCCAGCAACGAGGAGCTAGACCGCCTGGAGGAGGAAATCGGTAAGAAAGAAATGGAGTTTGAGCAAAAACTCCAGCAAGTGAATGATAAGTGGGCGGTCATCGCCAACAACACACAGGAACACGTCATCAATCCCCTTAAAAAGGATATTCAGTTAGAGTTGTATGGCGTGGGCTGGATGCCGATGTGGTATACGTTGGTCAACGGCCAACCTGTGATTATCAAAGCGTTTTAAATCAAAGCGGGGCAACTTGATGATGAGTTGCCCCGCTTTTTATGCCCGGAACAAACTCCGGGCGAAAAACCACAAATTTGCCGGACGCTCCGCTAAACGCCGCATAAAATATGGATACCACGCCGCGCCAAACGGCACATAAACCCGTACCTTATGCCCGGCGGCGGCGAGTTCGTGCTGGCGTTGCGTGCGGATGCCGTAAAGCATCTGGAATTCGTAGCCTGTGGAGGGGATATTGTGCGCCTGGACGAAGTTCAATGCGGCGCTAATCATGGCTTCGTCGTGGGTGGCGATGTCCAGGTAAGCGGGTGGCACATGACGCAGAAAGTCTTCTGTGATGGCGATAAATTGCGCGTCCACATCGGCTTTATCCGGGTAGGCTACTTGCGGTGGCTCTAAATAAGCGCCCTTCACCAACCGGATGCGTGCGCCTTCCTGCGCGAGTTGGCGCATGTCCTCTGCGGTACGCCGGAGCATCGACTGTACCACTGTGCCCACATTGTCAAAGCTGTATTCATCGCGCAGGGTGCGGTAAAGCCGGAGCGTCACATCCACATAGTCACTACTCTCCATATCCAGCGTCACGCCGACTCCGTTCGCTTGCGCGGCGGTCAGCACATGGCGCAGGTTGGTCATGCACAGGTCTTCGCTGATGTCTAAACCCATATGAGTTAGCTTGAGCGAAACTGTAGCTTGTAGTTCATCTGCGTGGATGTGGTGAATAAGGCTGAGGTAAGTCTGCACAACATCGGCGGTATCTTCCGCCTTTGCCACACTTTCACCCAGATAATCTAAAGTGACGAGTAGTCCTTGTGCGTTAATTTTGCGAGTCGCGGCGACGGCTTCCGCCAGTGTTTCACCCGCAACAAAGCGACGCGCTACGCGCCTCGCCAAGAAGAAACGCGTAACAATCGCCTGCGCCCATTTCGCCTGAGATAGATAAAGCAGTATACGCCTAAGTAACATCCGGGCGGTCAGCCTTTAATGCACACGCCGTAAGACCGACAACACCTTGCCTTGAATCTGACAATGGCGGGCATCCACATAAATTGCTTCCATCGTCGGGTGAGCGGGTTGCAACCGCACTTTTTCGCCCTCATTATAGAAGTATTTGAGGGTTGTCTCGCCGCGTTCCGTCAACCAGACCGCCACCATATCACCATTTTGGGCCGTGTCGGTATGCCGGAAGACCACAATATCCCCGTCCTGAATCATTGCATCAATCATGGAGTCACCCTTCACGCGCAAAGCGTAGACTTGTGCCGGGTTAACACCATTCAGAAATTCACTCGGAATTTGAATCATGTTTTCTTCGTCCGCGTAGGCTGTTTCCGGCACATGGATTGGCTCACCAGCGACTATTCGCCCAATCATCGGCACGCGGGGCAGGCTGTCATTCATCTGCACGGTCTTTAATGTGCGCCCGTTGGGAATAGGCCGGATGAGGCGCAAGCCCCGCGCTTTTGCGTCGGTGCGTTCCACAAAGCCCGCTTCCGAAAGTTTGTTGAGGTTGTAATTTACGACAGAAGTTGAGTCGATGTCGGTTGCTTCGCCAATTTCGCGGATGGTGGGCGGGAAGCCGTGATCGTGCAAGTAACGATCCATAAACCTTAGGATATTTCTTTGCCGTTCGGACAGCTTATTAAATTCTTTCATGAGGTATCAACTTTCGCCTAAATGTTCGGAATACTTGTTCGCATTATAATGAACAAGCGTTTCATTGTCAAATTTTAACCCACAATAACCCACATTTTACGAGAAATGTGTGATTAATCCGTTTTTTTTAAATCTTCAGAGTCCTACGAGAATTCCGTGATATGATAAATTTATGGGGAATAAAACATAATCTGTCAGGAAATGGTAAGTTTGTTTTTGGTAATAGAATTTGCCTTATTCTTGCAATAAAATATACTCATACGAACATACGAAATTAGAACGCTTGAAAAACAAAGACGCATACTTGAACAGGCAATATACCTTACGAAATAGTTCTGCAGTCGTCATGATGCTTGCAACAGTCATCACGGCGGGCTATTTGCTATGGCGTAATGAAACAGTCCTGCCACAACGTCCGGCGGATACTGTCGTTTGGTTGGTCTGCCTGGCGGTTTATGTGCTGTGCTATCGGCTGGCCGGACCGTTGGCGCGTGGGCTATGGACGGGTTATTTGTTCACGGTTACGGTGCTGATCTGGCTGATTTACGGCTTAGCCCCCGTGTTAGTCCTAGTGATCATCGGCACAGTGCTCGCGGCAGGGACTCAAATGATGCAGGAAGCCGGTGCAAGGCACCGCACCACATTTATCCATGCCTGCCAGCGCATTAGCATGGGTGGTATGCCACTCATTATCAGCGATATTACCCTGCACCAATTCAACGCCGCACCATTTACCAGATCCAGCAATTTTTTCATCATCACCGTGATTATGGCCTTATGTTTTGGGCTAACACAAGGACTCGGTGTATGGTTTTTTGGTGCAGGCGGTCATAAATTATCCTTATTCCACCAAAGTCAGCGCGCCCGTATTGCGGGAGAAATAATGCTGTTCGCGCTTATCATCCCTTTAGCGGTGGTTTATATCCAAAACGGCCCGGTAATGTTCGGCGCACTCATCGGATTGGTTGCCGGGCAAGCCATCCGGCATGCTCAGGTTACTACTGCACAGGCCGCGCTCAAACGGCAGATAGATGAGTTATCCCACATTAACGAAATCGGCCAACGCATCGGCGCAAGCCTGTTCCTGGAAGATTTATTCGGGCATCTTCAGGATTGGGCAAAACAGCTTAATTTAAAGGCGCTGTTCATTGTCCAAGAGCCTCACGACACCTCATCAGAGGATTTTCCTTTTGTGGTGCTGGATAACACTCGCATCAATGCGGATAATGAACAAATAAAAGCCATTCCCCAAGTTCAACGTATGGTGCAAGAATACCAGACGATCAATACGCCCCTGATGGATGCAGGCTTCTACGCCTTTCCGTTATATATCGGTGGGAGTAAAGTCGGCGTGATGGGCCTTGTGGAAAATCCAGACTTCCCGTTAGAGGGGCGCTTATCGCAGAATACACTGCGTACAGTGGCGAGTCAAATCGGCCTACGCCTGCGGAACACCGGGCTTTACGAGCGCACGGTGCATCTGGCACAAAACCTGCAATACATCAACGAATCAGTGAAGCGGGTTTTATTCAACGTAGACCAAACCAGCGCCTTAAACGCCGCCTGCGAAATAGCGATACGCATCACAGGGGCATCTAAAGCGGCTGTCTTTTTGGCAAATGGTGATGAAAGTGCAGTGTACGCTACCGGGTACGGCCTGACGCCAGCCCACAGTCAACGTTATGAGGCGGGCGAGCTACTGCCGGAACTCACCCTAGAGGCGCTTTTTTACCGTGATTTGCCGAACAGTGAACTGGCTATCGGGCCATTACTGGCTGAATATGGCGACGTGCGAGCGATGGCACAAGTGCCTTTGCGCTCCGGCCAAACGCTGATTGGCCTGCTGGTTGTCTTCCATGATGAGCCGCACATCCACCATGAGATTGAGCGCGAACTGCTAGAGACTGTCGCGTATCAATTGGTCGCGGCCATCGACAATGTGTATCTCGTTACCGCGCTGGAACATTACGCCACAGAGCAGACCGAACTCCTGCACCTGTCGCGGGTGTTAACCTCCACACTGGATTTAGACGCAACCATCAATCATGTCACCTCTCTGCTTCAGCAGATTTTAGGTGTCAGTTGGGTGGGGGTTGGCCTGTTGCCGCCGTCTGCTAACTACTTGCAATTCTATCGCTCGGATGATAGCTCACGTTATGCTGTCCTGCTGGACGACTTGCCGGAGGTGTATAACGCCTATCGGCGCAAGTCGCCTAGCTTACTCAACCTGCGTGTTGAAGATGAAGAACTCTCCCCCGAAACACAGGAATGGATGAGTTTTCAAGGTGTGGCGACGCTGGGCGTGATGGTGATGGTGGTCGAAAACCAGGTGGTAGGGGCGCTGTTTTTAGGTCAGGCACAACCGCATCAATTCACCGTCAGCCAGGAACGCCTGCTGGAAGTCGCACGGAATCAGGTCGGCTCGCAGATACATAACGCCCTGCAATATCAGGAAACACAAACGGCGCTGGATTGGCGTCTGCAACAACTCGGCCTCATTGAAGGCATCGCGCAACAGATGTCCAGTTCATTAAACATGCAGACTCTCACACGTGGCCTGCTAGAGGCCGCGCTCCGCGCAACAACTGCGGATATGGTATCGTTCTCTTTGCTCAATGACTCCGGCGATTTGGATGTCATGGTGGCTCAGGTGCAGGTCACGGGCGACATCATCTATCAAACAGAACATCATATGGTCGTTGACGGCGCAGTGAAAGAGGTCTTCCGGGAAGGTGAGGCGCTTATCATCGCGGATAACAGCCGCTACCCCTATTATCAGGATGTCTTTGGGCGAGTGTATCAATCATCGCTCGTTGTGCCATTGGTGCATCAAGGCAAGGTTATCGGCGTGATTGATGCGGAAAGTGATCATCTGGCGCACTTTAATTCGGAACAAGCCGTCTTCCTGATGAGCCTGGCCGGACACGCGGCGGTCAGCATCCAGAACGCACGTCTGCTACAAGACCGTCAATCACAGATTGAAACACTGGACAGCCTGCGCGAGCTTTCCGTGCGGTTGTCGGTAGAATTGGATGAATCTGTCGCGTTGAACCGCATCTTACAAACCGCGCTTAATGTGCTAAAGGGCGAAGCCGCCCTGCTCGTCCAGCTAGAGTCGCAATCACAAACTTTTACTCAGCGCCTGCAATTGGGAGATGCCACCGACGTGGCGCATCTACAAGCACGTATTGCGGAGATATTGCCAAATGCTATCTCGCAACGTCAGGTACAGATTCAGCCTTACGAAAGCGACGATATTTGCCGTGCCATTATCGTTATCCCCATAGAAGCGGATGAGGTCGTCAGTGGGTTGTGCATCATGCTCCGCCGCCCACATCAGGATAGTGACCGCAACACGGCGGCGCTCATCGGCATCCAGGCGGACGCCCACCTGCGAAACCTCGCCCTGCACCAGCATATACGCGCCCAAAATAGCCGGATGCACGCCATCCTGGATTCCACACGGGATGGGGTCATTATGTTCGACCAGGCCGGGACAATCATTGATGTTAACGCCAGCGCATCCGGTTTGCTCGGCATCCAGTTCGAGGAATACATCGGTAAAAACCTGCAAACGGATTTGTTACCCACGCTTACGCCATTCGACGACGCACCCGATGACCTGCTGATTCGTGATAACGAACACAGCCCGCTTGTGAATGTGCTACGCGAGACCGCGAAGAATTTGGCCGCCGGACTATTAAGTGTGACGACAGGCGCGTTGGAAGTGCGTTATGACCATAAATCACGCTATCTGCATCAGGTGGGCACACCCGTATTAGACGCCAACGGTGCATTTATGGGGCGTTTGTTAACATTCCGTGATGTGACAGACGAGCAACAATTAGCCGCTTACCGTGACGAAATCGCCAGTATGGTCGTCCACGATTTACGCAGTCCGTTAGGCTCTATGATTACAGGGCTTAATCTGATGCGCGAAGTCGCGCAAAACCAGCATAATGATGATGCGCTGGAGGTTATCGCGCTAGTACTCAGTAGCGGGATGCGGATGTTAGACCTGGTGAACAGCATCCTGGATGTCTCCCGGTTGGAGCGTGGCTATATGCCCATCCAACGGATATGGATTACGCTTCCGATGATGATTGCGGATGCTTTGGGCACACTGGTCGGTTTATTGCAGGAGGGCGACCTGGTAGTGGAGCAAGACATCCCGGCAGATTTGCCGCCTGTTTATGTCGATGTGGATAAAATCCGGCGGGTGTTAATTAATCTACTGGACAACGCCATGCGCTACACGCCAAAGGGCGGACGCTTGCTCATCCATGCTCGTTTAAAAGAAGATGGCAAGGTGCATGTCATGGTGGCCGATGATGGGCCGGGCATCAGTGAAGACCAAATCAAGCGGGTGTTCGAGAAGTTCAGCCAGGGTGACCAGAACCAAATGCCCCGTCGCGGCGAGAAAGGGAGCGGACTCGGCTTGACCTATTGCAAGCTGGCGCTGGAAGCACACGGCGAGTCCATCTGGATAGAGCGCAAGAGTCCACTGGCGGGGGCATGTTTGATGTTTACCCTGCCCGCACAACCCATGAGTGAACCTGCCCAGACCCGGCAACATGCCTGAACATCCTAGCTTTGTTAGCATCTCGTTATTTCTGTATTCATTGATGGTTCAAATGGCGGGCATACGGTAGACTTTATCTTATGGATAATCAAGTAACGCAACGTCAGCCCCCACCGCAATCAGCGTGGGCTAAACAATATACCGCCCTGCTCCAGCTTGTGCCTTTCATCATGAGTCTGTTGGCCTTGCTTGTGCTGGTGACACACCTGCCCTCAGCAGATATTCTGGGGCGATACGTCTTTGCGCTTATCACCTACGCCCTCCTGACCGGGTTCGCGCTGTATTTTGCTGTGTGGTTGTCGGAAGGCGCACTCAGCCCGGCGCACGCTATCGGCATGGCCGCCTTTTTATCGCTACCAGCAGAAGCAACACCCGTTGCATTGTGGGCGGTCGGCATTGGCGCGTTTTTCGGTAGTGTGGTCATGCTCACCCAGAAGCGCCAACGCGCCGGGACGCACTTGCGCGATGCCGTCATCAATCTATTGATGGTCACTACCCGCGTAACGACCAGTTTTTTTATCGCCAGCCAACTCTACACCGCGCTCAACGGCCAGCTACCGCTTAACACACAATCATGGCGCACAGATTCCGGCCAATTGGTGGCGCTCATCGTCTTTGTGCTGGCTTATTTTATGTTCTACACGTTGGTGTTCGTGCTGGAACTATCCATCAATCGGCTTCCTATCGGGCGAATTCTGCGGGAAAACCGCGTGTTGATTATCGCTATTCTGGTGCTACCCGTGCCTTTCGCCATCGTCAGTGCGGAGCTTGCCGGTGGGCTAACCCAGCCTGCGGAAATCCTGAGCCTTATTGCGCTTGCGGTCATCATCATCGGCCTGCACGCGGTCAGTCGTTCCGACCAGCAGATGCGCCGTCAGCTTGATGAGATGATGACGCTATCCGTCGTTACCCGTGCCATGCGCTCTCATCTGGAAATTGACGGCCTGCTGAAGACGATTTATGTGCAGATTTCATCATTGTTCGATGTAGGCGACTTCACCTTGCTGGTCTACGAAAATGGCAAACCGACTCATTCCCTCATCATCCGCGATGGGCAAGAGCAAGAAGGTTCTGGCCTGAGAGGTTTATCAGACGCGCTCCCCCTACAGCACGTTATCGACCAGCGTCATCCGCTATTTTTGCAGGATTACGCACAGAAGCGCGGCCATGTACAAGGGTTAAACCTGACAAATACGTTTCCTTTCCATGCATGGCTGGGCGTGCCGTTAGTGGTCGGTACAGGGGGCTACGGCGTGATGTCTGTCGCGTTGCGCTCTCCCAAGCGGGCATTTACGGCCAGTGATATGCGCCTGCTGACCATCGTCGCGGATAGTGTGTGCATCGCCATTGAAAACGCTGGATTGTTTGAACGGCAAGCGGAGCGCGTGGCGCAACTATCCACATTAAACAATATCTCCGCCATGCTCTCCGGCACACTCTCACCAGATACGGTGCTGGATAGCGTGATTTCTTCCGCTTCGACCATCGGCGAATCGCAAGCGGTGGCGCTGTATCTATACATGGACGAAGACGATAAAGACGAAAATCTGCCGCCGACATTAGTCCGTGTACTGGGCCTTAGCGACACATTCAGCGACCAAGCCCCGCAACCGCTTTCTGTAGATAGTGAGCCCTTACACAACAAGCTGGTGCTGGCTGTAGAAGACGTAAGTACAGACCCGCGCGCCGCCAACATTCGCCCGGTCATTGAGCATGATTATTTACGGGCATTGGTGGAAATTCCGCTCATCATTGGCGACAAAGCCATCGGTGTGCTGATGTTGCTCTACGACAGCGCACAGACGTTCACCAATGAAGGACTAGAGCTATTCCGCGCCTTTGGCACACAGGCATCACAGGCCATCAACAACGCCCGCACTTATGCCAACACCGACGAAGCCTTCCAGCGCAGTGTGGAGCAACTGTTGGCGCTGGCCGGGATTGGCCGCCTGCTCACCTCCACAATTAACCTCAACGCTATCTGTGAGCTGGTAATTCAGCAGGTGATTGAAGCCACACGCGCATCGGCGGGGGTGGTTCTGCTGGTGGAAGATGCGGACGTACCGCGTGTGATGGTGTATCAGAGTACAGAGACAGATGTGCTGGTTGATGTAGGCGCGGTAGAGGCCGGAATCACGCGGCGCACGTTGCAGATGGGGCAAGTGGAGCGCATCGACGATGTGTACCGCGAAAGCTGGTTTGACGAAAACCCACGCTTGTTGGCGACCACCCGCGCCCAGTTAGCCGTGCCCATCCTGCGGGGGCGGGATGTATTGGGCGTCATCAGCGTGGAAAGCCCGCGTGTGGGGGGCTTCAGCCAGGAGGACAGCCATTTTGTCGCGCAGATTGCTAACCAGGCCGTCATCGCCATTGATAACGCTCGGTTGTTCCAGCGTATCACCGAAGCAAGAGACCGCCTGCAAGTCATCCTGGATACGATGGAAGAAGCGATTCTGCTGATAGACAATAAGGGCAAAATCGCGCTGGCGAATCCGCGCATCAGCCTGCTGGATTTACTCCCGTCACAATTGATCAACCGCACGCTTACGGAAGTCATCAATGATGAAGGGGTTAATCTTGTGGCAAAGTTGGGCTTTACCGAAGCCCATGCTTTAGAGCAATTGGTGCATGACATCGGCGTTGAAAATGCCTGGGCGGAGCATCCGCCGCACCTTTATGTGTTGCCCACACAGGACGGCGGCAGACGCTATATGCAACGCTTTGTCATCCCTGTGCTGGATGACGGCGCACAAACGATGGGCGTTCTGCTGGTATTCTACGACCAGACCCACGAGCAGGAACTCAGCCGCACCCGCGAAGAACTGACGCGCATGATTGTCCATGATTTACGCAGTCCGCTAACCGCCGTGATGACCGGGCTTAAACTACTCCATGATTACGTGCCGGATACCAACGAAGCCTACACGCTGATTCAATCCACCACACAATCCAGCAGACAAGCGGTTAAGAAACTCCTCACGCGGGTGGATAGCCTGCTGGATATCGCCAAAATGCAAAGCGGGCGCTTGTCTGTAGAGCGCGGCATGGTGGATTTAACCGCTATCGTGCATACTGTACATGATGAACTACGCCCTCTGGCACAAGAGTTGGAGATTAAGCTGGTAGCGGAACTCACACAGGGTATCCCGATGTTGCATGTTGACCGTGATAAGGTAGAGCGCCTGTTGCTGAATCTGCTGGATAACGCGCTGAAGTACAGCCCGACAGAGAATGAAATTAAGGTGCGTGCCTATGCGCCGGGCACACATGGCGCGTCGGCGAACTTCGTCCGCGTAGAAGTAGCCGACTTCGGGCCGGGTGTGCCGGAAGAATACAAGCAGACATTGTTTGATAGCTTCGTACAGGTGGAAGGCCGCCGGAATGTACGGCGCGGCGTCGGCTTGGGGCTATCCTTCTGTAAAATGGTCGCGGAGGCGCACGGCGGCACTATCTGGATTGAGGATAACAAGCCCAACGGTAGCATTTTTGTCTTTACCCTGCCCACCGAAGCCCCTCTTGCCCAAGACCCCCCGCACGACATCCCGGAAGTGCATCAGGGTTAGATGTAAATTCATCCCGCGTTTTTATCTTTTTCTTACGCGCTTATGTTAAAAATAAGGGCGTTCCGGCACAGCCTAGCAAATACAAATGGAGAGTAACCCATGACACAACAAACTTATTCTTTCCAGGCAGAGATTAAGCAACTTCTTGATATTTTAATTCACTCCCTCTACACCGAGCGAGAAATCTTCCTGCGGGAACTCATCTCGAATGCGTCCGACGCGCTCAATCGCGTACAGTTCGAGATGCTCACCAATGCCAACGTCACCAGCCCGGA